>JACMML010000113.1 GCA_014379105.1 Phycisphaerae bacterium | reverse complement strand
GCCGGTGCATGTCAGCGCGCTGGTTAATCTGGCGATCCTGTACGAAGACAACGACATGTACGAAGAGGCCCGCCGATGTCTCGACGCGGTGCTGCGCAGCACGCCGACTCATCCCCGCGCGCTGCTCTACATGAAGGACGTGGAATCTGCCCGCTCCATGTTCTACGACGAAGACGACCGCACCCGCGGCCAGCGCAACGCGGTGCTCGATATTCCGATGAGCGATTTCGAGCTCTCGGTGAGGAGCCGTAACTGCCTGAAGAAGATGGATATCAAGTCACTCGGCGATTTGCTTAAAGTGTCAGAGCAGGAACTGCTCAGCTTCAAGAATTTTGGGGAAACCAGCCTCAGCGAGATCAAGCAGCTTCTCACCAGCAAAGGCCTGCGCCTGGGCCAGACCGCCGACGGCGGCGCTGGCGTGCCGGCGATTCGTCGTGCGGCGCCGGTTGAGGACGATGTTCCCAACGAAGTGCTGGGCAAGCAGATCGCGGATATCGAGCTGTCGGTTCGCAGCCGCAAGGCGCTGCAGCGGCTGAACATTAATACGGTCGCCGAACTCGCATCGCGGACCGAAGACGAGCTGCTCGGCTGCAAGAATTTCGGTCACACGTCGCTGAACGAGATCAAGCAGATTCTCGGTACGCTCGGCATCGGGCTTCGCAAGCTCGACGCGACGGATTGAGTTTGCTGCATGCGAAATAGATCTGCACGGATTCTGTATGGCATGGGCTGTCAGTCCGTGTACAGTTAGTCGCAACACGGGCTGGAAGCCCGTGCCACGCAAAGCTCAACCCAGGCACGGACGCCATGAAATTCCTCATTTCCATCGCGGCGGCGGTTCTGCTTGTTGCGATCATTGTCCCAACCGGCTGCGGTCCAAAATCGATATCCAACTCAACGCACGACGGGCCGATGGTTCGCGTTCGTCTGCTCGCGGGCGTTGATCGGGTCAATCTTGGACTGTCCGAGGCGCCGATCATTGATGTAGGTGGTTCACGGCGCCGCCTTGGCGTTCGGCCGGGGCAGACTGTCGTCCTGACTTACACCGATACCGGCTGGATGATCAACGGTATCGCGGTCGGGCAGGGTCCGATGGTGATCGAACCCGCGACCGCAGGCTCGGTCACCTGCAACGGCTTGCCATATCGCGGCTCATACCGTTTCGTCCCGCTGGCGGCGGGGCGGTTTGATGTCGTCAACGATCTTGATGTCGATTCCTATCTTCTCGGTGTGCTCTCGCGCGAGTTGCTGCCGGACTGGGACGCCGAGGCGTACAAGGCGCAGGCGGTCATCGCGCGCACTTACGCGATCTACGAAGTAAAGACCGGCGCGGCCGGGCGGCACTGGGACCTGCATCCCGATGAGCGCAGCCAGGTCTATGGCGGGATGAACGCCGAGACCGATCGCTCGCGCGCGGGTGTCGACGCGACGCGCGGCATGGTGGTTGCATGGGGCGCGCGCGGCGATGAAAAGATTTTTAAAGCGTATTTCTCCGCATGTTGCGGCGGGGTCGGCGCGTCGGTCGGGGATGTGTTTGGTGAAACGACGATCCCGCCCCTGGACGCTAAATACACCGGAAACACCTGCTCCATCGCCGGGCGGTATAACTGGGGACCGATCGGGTTTGCCAAGTCGGAATTGACGCGGCGCATTCGCGCCTGGGGTGCTAAAAACGGGCACGCGCTTGCGAACCTGAGCGGGCTGCAGACGATCGAGATCAGCGGCACCAACCAGTTTCATCGCCCGCGCCGATTCACCGTAACCGACACGAATGGGCTTCAATCCGTGCTGACGTCCGAGCAGATGCGCTGGGCGATCAACGCCGACCCGCAAGGCGGACCGACCGTCTTCAGCAGCTTCTTCCGCCCCGTCGATACCGGCGACGCGATCCAGCTTGTCGAAGGGCACGGCTTCGGGCACGGGGCCGGCGCGTGCCAGTGGTGCATGCAGGCGCGGGCGCTGTCGGGTAGCAAGTTTGAGCAGATCGTCCTTGAGGCATATCCACAATCCACCGTCCTGTCGGCCTATTGAATACGCTGCTGCGCCCGCCGCATGCTCTGAATCGTGCCGCCGATCAGCAGGATAAACGCGCTGCTGACCGACACCCAACCCCATTGCATCAGCGTACGCGGGATCAGCCGATTGACTGTTTCTATAGCGGTGCGGATCAGCCCGGTGATCGTGCCGCCGATCGCCTGCGGACTCGCGCCCGCGACCGCCAGCGTAAGACCGCCGGCAAGCCCGACGCCGAAGCGCCAGTCGTGGTGACGCAGTAGGCCGTGCAGATAAAGCAGCCCGGTCGCCAAAAGAGTCAGCCGCAGCGGGGTGAGCGTCAGATCGAACAGATCAGTGTGCATTCCCATCGCGTTGCGCGTCGAAACGAGCACGGCCAGCACCGGGAGGAGGATCTGCATCTGGATCGCGATCTCGCGCCGGATGAAGAACAGCCGGCGATTGCCGATGACCAGCGCGATCCCGAGGATCACCGGCGCGAGGTTGTCGAGCGTAAAGGTGACCTTGTTCACCCACGCCGCGGTGCCGATGTGGGCAATGACGGAGATGGCGCCCAGCGCGAAGATGGTGTGCATCAGCGCCCCGTCCTCGCGCCGCCAGAATACCGCGGCCGCGATCGGCACGAGCGCCGCGATCCACCAGCCGGCGTAGTAGCCGCTCGGCGGCAGCAGGCCGGCGTGGGCGTCGACGATTGTCTTGAACATCCACGGCATCGCCAGCAGCACCGCCAGCATGACCATCGCCATCGCGCCCAGCCGGCTCGTAAACCGCTGCCCGGCCACGCCGAGGATGATCGCCAGCTTCGCCGTGCCCGCGATCAGCAACGCCAGAGCGATCGGCACGCCAACGCTGGGCATCACGGCAATCAACTCGCTGGTGAGAAACGCCCCGTCAAAGAGAAAGACGCTTTCGACCAGAACCAGAGTCCTCGCATCCACCAATATCCCGCGGCCGTGCAGCATGCGGGCGATCAGGAGCGTCAGGATCTCGTACACGTTGAGCACGCCGATCAGCAGCAGCAGGTTGCTTGCGGGCAATGGGGAAAAATCCAGCGACCCATTGAGTGCAAAGAGCCCAAAGATCATGCAGATCGCGCTCAGTACGTACGCGGCATTCAGGCGGCGGGGCTCAGTTGGAATGGGTTCGGGCGGACGGGTCTCGGTCACGGGCGTCAGGGGCGGGAAGGCATCGGTCATGTTGCTCCCTCGGTGTGTTGTGAATGTAGTACGTTCGATAAGACCCGCAGGATCGAACCAAATATCCAGCTGCCTGTGCGCTGCTGGTCATAGAGGAGCGTCGGATCATTGACACGCACCGGAGTGGTCGTAAAGTTTCAATTGCCTAGTAATTTGATCGGAGAATGAGTTGCGACTTTCAAAGCGGACGGAATACGGTCTACGCGCCATCGTTCAGCTCGCCCGTTTGTGGCCGGCACATTACGTGCAGTCGCGGGACCTGTCGAAGCAGGAAAACCTGCCGAATAAGTTTCTGGAATCGATCCTGCTGGCACTTCGACGCGGTGGATTCCTCGAAAGCAAGGTCGGAAGCGGCGGCGGGTACAGGTTGAGCCGTAGCCCGCGGGAGATCGTGGTGGGGGACGTCTTACGCCGGCTGGAAGGCCGCCTCAGCGCCCGCGACGGAGAATCGCCTCGGGATAGCTCGCCCGGCGAGATCGCGGTGCACCTGGTGAATAATCGGCTGACCGAATCCACCGATACCGTCCTCGACAGCATCACGCTCGACGAACTGCTAGATGAAGTAAACAAGCACGGCGGGTCGCAGCAGGAAATGTACTACATATGAGGATGTGAGGGGTAAGGGTATAGGCGTGAGATACGAGGGGTAAGGGTTAAGACTTGAGGCGTAAGGATGCAAAGTGTCTGCACTTACGCCTCACGCCTCCACCCTCAACACTTCTCCCCATCAGCCCCATTGACGCAGCACATCGTGGTACGTCACGAAGAGGAACAGGCTGCCGAGCAGCACGAGCCCGACGATCTGGGCGACCGCCTGCACGCGCGGCGATGGTGGTCGGCCAGTGAGTTTTTCTGCCAGAAGGAAGATGAAGAGCCCTCCGTCGACGATGGGGATCGGCAGGAAGTTGACGACCGCCAGATTCGCGCTGATCAACGCCGTGAACCAGATCAGCCAGTCCAGTCCACGATCGGCCGCGCTGCTGCCGGCGCTGAGGATGCCCAGCGGGCCGCTGAGATTGCTCACCGGGACCGAGCCCTGGAAGAGACGCTGGAGCGTGGCGTAGACCTGGAAAATCGAATACTTCGTCTCGTTGATGCTCCACTCAACCAGCGTCAGCGGGTCCCGCGTCTTGCGCGGTTCGATCAACGGGGCCAGCGGCAGCGAATGGGAATAGTGTACATCGGCGAGCATCTTCGCCGACGCCGCGTCGATCGACATCGTCAGCTCCCTTGTTCCCGCGACGCCATCGGTGACGATTTTGATATCGCCGCTTTTGCTGGCGCGAAGTTTCTGAACGATATCGAACCAGGTGGCGACGTTTTCCCCGCCGATCGAGACAATCCGCTCGCCCGGCCGCACCCCGGCCTTGGCGGCGGGGGAATCGGGTGCGACATCGGCAACAATCGTGGCGGCGGTTTCGTAATCGCGCGTGACGCCCATGCCGCGGCCGCGCTCGGTCTTGTCCGTGGGTTTCAATGTCACTTCGCGTGCCGCGCCGCCGTTGGTCAGCACGAGGCGAACCGCGCGATCGGCCTTACCGGAGCTGTTGACCCACTCAAGAAACTTCGCCGTCGACGGCGGCGCCAGCACCTCGCCGGTCTCGACGATGCCGATCTCCTGAATCACGTCGCCGGGTCGGACACCATTTTTCTGGGCGACCGAATCTTTCTTTATCCCGTTGATCTGCACGCGCGGGCGGAGCCCGGCGATTGAAAGGTCCGTTTCTCCGCTGAACGCGCCGCCGAGAAATAATGTCGGCATGATCGAGTGCGTCGTGACCGAGCCGTCGGTCTTGCGAATCACCAGCTCCACCGGCTGCCCGGCGGAGGTCTGCAGCGCCTGATCCAGCACGTGATAATCATCCGCCTTCACGGCCATGCCGTTGATGGTGGTGATCACGGCGTCTATGGGCAGCAGTGCATCGTGTGCGGTGATGAGTTCCCCTCGGCCGCGCTTGTCTGCGCCGGTCAGCGAGAATGCGCCCATCACCCCAATCCCAGGCATGTTGGCGGTGCCGGCGCTCTTCACCGGCTTGATCATCAGCGTCACCGGCTGCTCAACGCCCGGCCGTTTTACGACGAATCGCGCCGGCTCATCGTCACGCAATAGCGCGACGTTCATCGTGATCTTGGTGTAATCTTCTTGCGGCTCGCCATTGATGGATTCGATACGATCGCCCACGCGTAGCCCGCCGAGCTGCGCCGGCGAACCGGACTGAACCAGGCCGATCACCGTCGGCGACGAATTAAAGCCGTAGACAAACAGCAGTACATAGAGCGCGAACGCAAGGATGACGTTCATCACCACGCCGGCGGAGATGATGACCATCCGCTTGCCGACGCTCTTGGCGCCAAATGCGTGCGGATCATCCGCGGCCACTTCTTTGGCGGGTCGCAGATCATCCTGGCCGGTGGGTTTTACGTAGCCGCCGAGCGGAATCCAGGAGAGGCGGTACTCTGTTTCACCGATGCCCAGATCGCGGGCGATGTCATATTGCTCGCGCAGCGTCGCCTCGCGGGGCTGATCCCGCCCGGTCAGCTCCCCTTGCCGCTTCGCGAATTCCGCGGCCGTCCGCTTCTCGAATTCTTCACGCGTGTTGCCGAATCTGAACCCGATTCCGCGCCGATAAGAAAACAGCGCGTGGCCCATGCCCACCGCGAATTGCTCGACGCGCACGCCCGCCCATCGGGCGGCCAGGAAGTGTCCCAGTTCGTGCCAGAAAATCACAAAACCAAACGCGAGCGCGACGAGGAGGATATTCAGCGTTGATTCAAACATTCGGCTTTGTCCCAGACCTTCGCAAAAAAAAAGACCTCACACCGCATCGGCAATGATCGCCGCAGCCCGGCCGCGCGCCCATCGGTCCGCTTCTAACAGATCGGCCAGTGTGGGCGCCGCCTGTACACTGTGATCGCGGATTGTAGCGGCAACCACCCGTGCAATCATGCCCAGGCCGATCTTACCGGACAAAAACCATTCCACCGCAACCTCGTTGGCGGCATTCATCACTGCGCCAAGCGTCCCTTTGCGCCTCGCGACGTCGTACGCGATCTCAATAGCGGGGAATCGCACCAGGTCCGGCGGCTCGAAATGCAGTGCAAACATTGCCGAGAAGTCGATGCACCGGGAGCAGCCGGGGAGGCGGTCGGGATAGGTCAGCGCGTACTGAATCGGCGTCTTCATGTCCGGCGGCGACAGCTGCGCGATGATGCTGCCATCGATGAACTCCACCATCGAGTGCACGATCGATTCCTTATGTATCACCACCACAATCTGCGACGGGTCCAGATCAAACAACCACACGGCCTCGATAATTTCGGCGGCTTTGTTGAACATCGTCGCGGAGTTAATCGTGATCTTGCTCCCCATGTTCCATGTCGGGTGCTTCAGCGCCTCGGCGGGCGTGGCGGTGGCGATCTGGGCGGCGCTGGCGGAACGGAACGGGCCGCCGGATGCGGTGATGATCACGCGCTTCACCTCGCTGCGCCGCCCGGCGAGCATGGCCTGGAAAATCGCGGAGTGTTCGGAATCAATCGGCAGGATTGTGACATTACGCCGTCGCGCTTCGGGCATCAGCAATGCGCCGGCGATGACCAGCGATTCTTTGTTCGCCAGCAGAAGCGTTTTCCCAGCCTCGACGGCCGCGAACGCCGCGGGTAAGCCGGCGGCGCCGATGATCGCCGACAGCACGATATCTACGTCGTCGCGCTGCACCAATTCCAACAGCCCGGCCTGGCCGAACAACGTCTCGCAGCCGAGGTGATGTAGCTGGGTGGAGATCGCGCTGCGATCGCACTCTCCCGTGATTGTCGCGGCGGACGGGTGAAATTCCCTGACCTGCTCGACCAATGCATCGGCCTGATGATGCGCGCTCAGTGCGATCGCGCGGTACGGCGGGCCGAGGTGCCGGATGACGTCCAGGGCGCTGGCGCCGATCGATCCGGTGGAGCCAAGGATAGCGATGCGTTTACTCAAGCAACACGCGAATATAGCCGTGGTTCTAATTGGAGCAATGCGACGGTTAGCCGAGGCGGCGCTGGAGCGTCGGCGCGACGAACTGCACCGCCATCAACGCCACGAGCGGACCGCAGCCGACCGAGACCAACAGGATCGACAGTCCGGCGGCAATCCCGAACAGCAAAGCGTACACGCAGGACGCACGCAAGGAGTGTGGACGAATCGAAGGTTGGCAGGCGAGGAATAACGTCACCAACAGCACCGGCGACGCGATGAGCAGGTAATTGGCGAACGTGATTCCCGCCGCCCAGCCGACGCGCGGGTCTTGTCCGCCCAGCCAGCGGTACGCGGTTTCTTCCGGACTGATGAGCACCGGCACCGGCGCGATCAGCAGCGTCGCCAGCGTTGCCAGCACCATCAGTGCCGGCACGCGGAACGCGGCCATGCGGCGATAGACCAGCAGCAATCCGCCGACGATGATCGCCAGGACACTGGCGCAGCCGATCGGGGCAGGGTGACCGCCGATCACCAGGTCCTCCATCGGCGGCAGGTTGTCGCCGATGAGGCGGGGAATCGTCATCGGACGCCGGTCGGCGGCGTAACGCCGGTCTAAAAAATCTTCCAATTGCTCCGCGGCGGGGTTGGTCAGAAGCACTACGGTGGATCGCAGCGGCGGCGCGCTCAGCCACGGCTCGGCGGTGGACGGGGAACGATTCGCGAACCGCGCGTCAAATAGATCACCGCGGAACACATGATCCCGCTGCAAAACTCGTGCATTCGCGCCCAAACCGCCTACCACGATCATCGCAAGTAGTGCCGTAATGACGACCGGCGAAAAGCGCACGGTTCCCCAGCGCCCCAGCGCCCAGCTCAATATCGCCAGCACGATGCCGATCCCAATCGCCAGCGGCCAGGCGGCGGAGCGGGTGAACGCGGTTTGATCAACGTCGAACAAAGTCGCGGGCAGAAACATCGTCACCAACGCGGCGCGTGTGCTCAGTGTCAGCCCACCGAGGGTAGCGTTCCACGTTCGCAGCCGGTTGAGAAAATATCTGGCCACGTGCGCACCGGCTATCACCAGGCCGAGCACGCCCAGCGCGCGCCATCCGAAGATCGCCACGCCGGCGAGGATCGGCAGCAGCATGCCCGATAGCAGGCGCAGATCGCTCAGGTGATTTCGCTCAAAACGCCAGACGCGCATGCCGCGAGTGTGATGAGTTTGGGCGACGACGCAAGCACGGGGGACAATGCAAGCATGGGCGTCGCCCGGTGCGACCGTGTCCTTTGCTTCGTTCTTCTTGGTCGCTTCCGAAATATCATCGCCGATCGCCCGGCTCACGAGGCGATGGGGATGTTGTTGCGCGTCAGGATTTTCTTCAGCGCGTCCACGGCCGTCTTAAACAGCTCCGGGCCGGTCTCGCCGTGGCTGTGCCCGGCCACCTTGAGGTGCGGTTCGAGCGTCAGCCAGCCGCGATAGCCGCTCTTGTAGGCGTCGGCGACGATCGCTTCGACATCCCCGTCCCCTTCGCCGGCCGGCACCACGTGGCCGTCGGATAATCGCGCGTCCTTGATGTGAATATGCGTCGCAAACGGCTTCAGCGCCGGCCAATTATTGATCGGTCGCTCCTTGGCCTGCACGAAGTTCGCAAAATCGAACGCCGTCCGGAACTTCGGCGAGTTGACCGCCGTCATCAGGTCGAGGCACCCCTTGAGTTGTTCGCCATAGATCCCTTTTTCGTTCTCGTGGACGATCGTGACGCCAAGATCGTTGACGTATTCCACCTTCTGGCGGAACCGTCTGATGATCTCGTCGCGATGCCCGTTGAACGATCCCTTACCCTCGCCGCCGGGCGGGTAATAGCTGAAAACGCGAATGAGCGGCGCGCCGAAAAACTTGGCCGCGTCCACAGCGACTTTGAACCGGTCAAAATGCTCGGTCCACGGTTTATCGATCGCCACTTTTCCAATCGGCGACCCAATGCTGACCACACCCATC
>JACMML010000112.1 GCA_014379105.1 Phycisphaerae bacterium | reverse complement strand
TCTTTATTTATAGGTGACGGAATGTTTTTGATTAATTATATGTCAATTCTTCTTCGAAATCTGTTAAAGCCGCGGCCGGTCTTGCGGAGCGATCTCCCCTTCTCTGTGTCTCTGTGGCCAATCCTCTTCTCTTAAATAAACGGCCGGCGATCGAGCACCAGACGCAGCGGCCAATCTGTTATCACTTCATCCGCGCCCAAAAACTGCTGCGCCTCGGCGGCGATGCTGAGGGCGCACGTCATTGAATGAACGCACAGCCCCGTGCCGAACGTCTTTTCACGGCCGGCCTCGCTGAAGACATCCTGCATCACGACGTCCATGACCCGGCGCACGACGGCTCGCACGTCGTCCACGCGATAGGCATGGTGCCGGACGGTGCGCGTGAGCAGATATACCGCGTCGAGCGTCAGCCACAACCGGTTGGTCGGATGCCAGTAACCATCCGGCTGCTGGAGGCCGATGACTGAGTCGATGCGCGGCTCGGGATACGACATTCGGCGATTAAATGATTCGTAAATGAACGCGTAATGGAACGTGCCGCCGATCTGATCGGAGTCGCCTCCAGGCGGCTTATCCACGCCCATCATGCCGTTGGCGGGATCGAACAGCGCGTCGCAGGTGCTGAAATACGCGTCGAACCACCGCGTCGCCGCAGGTTCGTCACCGGCCACTTCGGGAACGAGCGCGTAAATCGCGCCGATGCCGGCGCCTTTGTGGCTGTCGCTGTAGACGTTGGTTTTCCAGTTGAGCGTCGCGAGATACGCCGCGGGGTCGGCGAACTCCGCCGCCATGGATAATTCGTGCTGGGGTGCCAGATCCAGCAGTTCCATCGCCGCCAGCGCGAACGCGGTGTTGTGCAGCGCCGAGTGCGTCGGCTGTTTCTCCAGCAGGTATCCGGTTTCGGGGTCCTGAAACTGCGCGAACGCCGTCGCCCAATCCTCCCGTTGCTTCTGGTTCGCCCGCAGTCGGCCAAGCGTATACAGAACGCACGCCATGTCCGACACGCCGTACAACTCCACCTCCACCCCGCCAGGCTCGCGCGCGTAATGCCCCGCCCCGCCGAGCCGACGCATCGAGGGCTCGAATTCTTCGATCACCCATTGGATGAACTCACGGAGGTCGTAAGGATGTGTTTCTATCGACGAGCTTGTCATAAATATTTCCAGTGCAAGAGCCAGCTTCGGCGCGGCCAACTGTTTACAAGGCGAACTAGACCACTCTCTTCCGCGCCGTAATCTGCAGATGCCCCGCCCGCGCCGCGGCCGCGGGGTCTTTGGCGAGGATTTGTTCAAGCTTCAGCAGGCGCTCGATCGCGTGATCACCTTCGAGCAGCTTGCGGTTTTGGCGGATCGGGATGATCGATTTGCCGATCACATCCACCACCTCGAACCCAACCTGCTCGAAAAGCCTGGTCAGCGACTGAACCGTAAACGTGGTCAGCTCGAACTGCTCGCGCGTGTCCTGCGTCAGCCAATTGGTTTTGCCCGAGCGGATGAACTCCTCGAGCGCGTCGAGATTGCCCCGATCGATGTAATAGTCGATCGCGGCCAGCTTGTTGTCGGCCGTCGCGATGATAATGCCGCCGGGGGCGGTGATGCGCGCGAACTCGCGGGCGGCGGCGGGCGGATCGGAGCAGATTGAGAGCGGGTCTCCCATCGCAAGCACCATGCCGAACGCGCCGCTTTCGAGTTGCGGCATGTCGATGATGTCGCCGACGACCAGCGTCGCTTTCTTCGCGCGCGGGCCCATGGCCTCGACCTTCGCGCGGGTCTGTTCGATCATCACCGGCGAATGATCCAAAAACGTCGTCGCGTAGCCGCTCTTGAGCAGCTTGAGCCCCCATTTGCCTGTCCCGCAACCCAGATCGGCGCATCGCGCAGTCGCGTCGCGCGGCACGTGCGGCTTGACCGATCGCCACGTCAACTCGTCGTGGAACTCCCAGTACGGGTCGTCGTAGATGTTGTCGTACTGGCGCGCGACACGGTTGTGATAGCGCTCCGATGGATTACGCGGCATGCGGCTAATTTAGCTTCGTCGCCCGCAAGACGCGATGGCGATGCAATACAAGACGTTTAACCGCAGATTACGCAGATGGCGCAGATTAGTTTCTTTTGCAAATTCATCTGCGTAATCGGCGTAATCTGCGGTTAAATGTATTCGGATCCTCGCGGCTTTACGGTTTTATCCCCGGGCAAGGCGAGCGAAATGCTCGCCGCGCTTTTCGAAGTTCGCATATTGGCCATAGCTGGCGGTGCCGGGAGACAGCAGGATTATGTCGCCGGGGACGGCGATTTCTTTCGCTCGCGCGACGGCGGCCGGCAGGGCTTCGGTGTTTTCGGCATTAGAGCACTTGCCCGCGAGTTCCGGGCCGAGTTCGCCGATCGTCAGCACGCGTTTGCAGCGGGCTGATAGATGAGCGCACATCGCGTCCCACGAGAGCCCGGCTTTGCGTGAGCCGCCGATGATCTGGATAACTCGGCCGGTGTCGAACGCGTCGCACGCGATGATCGCCGCTTCGGGGATGGTGGCGATCGAGTCGTTGTAATAGCGAACGCCGTCCGCCTCGTGCACCATCTCCAGCCGGTGTGGCAACCCGCGAAACCCGCGGATCGCCCGCTGTGCGGTATCAAAATCGATCTCGCTGGCGAGGTACGCCGACTGCGCGTTGTGCTGGTTATGCTCGCCGGGCAACAGCAGGTCAAAATGCGGAAGAGACGGGTCGGGATAAGTCTTCAGCGGCACGCCAGGTAGAGGTTGAAACGTGCGTGAAATCGCGTCGTCTCGGCGGACGAGCAGATCGCCCGGCTTCTGGAACCGAACGATATTCTGTTTCGCCTGCAGGTATTCCGACGCGCCGCCATGCCAATCGACGTGATCGGTGCCCAGCATCGTGATCAGCGCGGTCGCGGGAGACCATTGCCGCAACCCCAGCCAGTGAAGCATGTAACTCGATAGTTCCAGCACGACAGCGGCCTGCTCGGTGATGTTCGCAAGTTCGGGCAGCAGCGACTTGCCGATATTCCCGCCGACGAAACACTGGCCGCGTGCTGACAACATCAGCCCGAGCATGGCGGTGGTCGTAGATTTGCCCTTCGTCCCGGTCACGCCAATCACCTTTCCGCGGCAGCGCTCGACGAACAGGCATATCTCTGTCGTCACCGGCACCCCCGCATCGGCCGCTGCCAACAAAAACGGGCTCGACGGCTTCACCGCCGGCGATGTGACGACTAGATCCGTCTTCGTGAAATCTTCAACACGCTGCTGATCCTCCCCGAGCTGAAACGTGATCTGCAGACCATCAAGCTGCGCGACCGATTCGCGCAGCGCGTCCATCGGATCGCGGTCGGTAACGAGGACATGCGCCCCCTGCTCCAAGAGCCACCGCGCCACCGCAATCCCGCCGCCGAATCGCCCGAGGCCGAGGACGGTGACGCGTTTGTTATTGAGGTCAAGCAAGTTCGTCATCCTTCGCCAGCGGCTTCTTCTTTCCGTGCCGGACGTGCAGCACATGGACCTCGCATTTGCGGATGATGTACAGGATTCGGTGCTTATTGCCGCGCCTGCCGTGCAGGAGTTGCCGAATAGGAATCTCCAACTCTCCGGCCTCTGGAGCCATCGGGTGCCATTCGGCAAACTCGGACAACTCCGCAATCACCTTGTGAATTTCAACCAGCCAGCCGGACGCCGCTTGCGGCGAACGCTCAAAGAGGTATTGGTAATGCTCCTGAATGTCCGCGGATGCCAAGGGCTGGACGATCAAGATGTATTTCACAACCGGCGCTTCCTGCGAACCTTCATAGAGGCGCGTATTTTCCGAATGGCCTGATCAAGCGGAACGCCCATCCCCTGTTCCATCTGCCGAAGTCCTTCGCGAACTCCCTGAATGGCACCCGCGTATTCTTGCCTTTTAGTGATCGCCTTAATCTGGTTTTCTAGCTTTGCGACACGCTTTTCGAGCTGAATGACAGTCATGACATTGTCCTCTCGTGGGATTGTATCAAATCGCATGCACAAACTCAGCCTGAAACCGTATCAGCTTCTCTTCCTCTCGCATTTGCCCTGTGCCCACATTCCGGACAGCGTTCCGGCGTGGCACGGAGGTCGTATCCGCAGGTCTGGCAGTGCCCGGCGGAGAAGCGATTGCGCTGTCGCCAAGCGCACCAGGCCAAGTAAGTTGGATATACAGTCAAGAGCAGGACGAGGGGCAGCGGAAACGAAATCCCGATGTAATTGCGCTGAATGGGGCTGAAAAGCCTGTCTCCTGTGAACGTCGTTGATCTTCGAAAATCAAACCACGAGACGCCGGGCACCGGCGCGAGATTCGAGTTACGCTGAATCGTTAAGCCGTCACCGAGTGTTCGATAACCGCCGAGCATTCCCGCAGCACGTGTGGTCTGGACGTGAAAGCTTATGACCATCTCACTCAGGCCGATCGACCCGACTTCGATGTTATTGCCGGTCGTGCCGATTTCATTCCATCGAACTTCTGATCCGTAGTGAATCGAATAAGCCAGACTCGTAAACGTGAGTAAAATGACGGTGATGCTCAGAACGGCACTCCCCATCAAAATTACCCGACGAATGATTCGCATGTACTGATCTTCGGTAAGCCGGGCCTAATTCTTCAACATCCCGCGGATATCCCCCGCCATCGTCTCCGCCGCCCGCTTCACTGCGTCCTGCCATGTCTCCCCGGCTTCGGATTTCGGGTACAGCACACTGCGACTCGCGCTGACGATCGCGCCGCGCCCTTTTTCGTCGAACGCCGCGCGGGTCATTTCCGCTGTCGCGCCTTGCGTGCCATAGCCGGGCAGCAGAAAGATGCTGGCTGGCAATCGCTTGCGCAGGCTTTGCATCGTGTGAGCCTGGGTCGCGCCGACAACGGCGCCCATGTTGCCGTAGCCATTTTTGCCCATGAGTTGCCGCGAAGTCGCGAGCGGGTTCAGTGTGTCGGCGACGAGTTCTGACAGCGTTCGCCCGTCCTGTGTCAGCACGTCCTGTACGTCTTTTGATCCCGGGTTGCTCGTGCGGACGAGCACAAACACCCCTTTACCTTCGTCGCGGCAGACCTGCAGGAACGGCTCAATCGCGTCCATCCCGAGATACGGGTTGATCGTGATCGCGTCCGGAGACGCCGCGTCGTCGAGTTCGTCAAAATCGAGGTCGGCCAGATGCGCCGCTGCGTATGCCGAGCTTGTCGAGCCGATGTCGCCGCGCTTCACGTCGCCGATGACGAGCAGGCCGAGCGCCTTGGCTTCGTGCACCAGCTCGTAGTACGCCTGCACGCCCTGCCACAGGAACCGCTCGAAGTACGCAATCTGGAATTTCACCACCGGCGTGATGTCGGCCACCGCATGTAAAACGCCGGAGCAGAACGCGTAGAGCGCATCCACGCACGAATCCACATTCCGCGGATCGACAGGCCGCAGCGCCTCGGGGAATGATTCCAGTATCGGATCGATGCCAACGCAAATCGGTGCGCGCTTCGATTCTATTGATTCGATCAGCCGGTCTACAAAAAGCTCTTGCATAGGCTTGTTTTACGACGGTCCCCATTCGGATGAAAGTGCGAGGCACCGCGAAGTCGCGAATACGCGAAGGCAGACGTGAAAGCGAAGCTTGAGCCCGACTTACCCTATTGCGCGGAGATCAATATGCAGCGAATCAGAGTGATGTGAGAAAAGCCCTTCGCGATTTCCTTCGTACATTCGCGCCTTCGCGGCTGCACGCATTACCCCGCCCGCGATCGCCGGATTTGATCGAGCGATTTTTGCATCATCGTCTGCTGCGTGTCTTCGTGCGGCTTGGCGCTGGTCGGCGGGCTGACGCGGCGCCAGACGCCGTCGGGATCCAAGTCCCAGGCGTGGCCTTTATCGTTCAAGGAAATCTGGAGGATGTCGCGAAGCGACTGGCGGTGGGCGGGGTCTTCGATGGGCGTGATCGCTTCGACGCGGTAGTCGAGATTGCGCGACATCCAGTCGGCCGATCCGATGTAGAACTCTTCCTGGCCGGTGTTGTGGAAATAGTAGATGCGCGAGTGTTCCAGAAATCGTCCCAGAATGCTGACGACGCGGATGTTCTCGCTCAGCCCCTTGACCCCAGCGCGCAGGCAGCAGAAGCCGCGGACGATCAGCTCAATCTTTACCCCGGCCTGGCTGGCGTCGTAGAGGAGCTTGATGATTTTGTGATCCTGCAACGCGTTCATCTTGGCGATGATGTGCGCCGCACGGCCGGCCTTGGCGTGATCGATCTCGCGTTGGATCATCGACAGGAATCGCTCGCGCATGTTCACCGGCGCGACCAGCAATTTGCCATAATCCTGCTTGATCGATCGGCCGGTGAGGTGATGGAAGAGCTCGATCACGTCTGAGGCGATCAGCGGATTGGACGTGAACAACCCAAGATCGGTGTAGAGCTGCGCGGTCTTGGAATTGTAGTTGCCCGTGCCGATGTGGCAGTAGGTGCGCAGCCCGTCGGGCTCCTCGCGGACGACCATCGCGATCTTGGAATGCGTCTTAAGCCCGACCAATCCGTAGACGACGTGCACGCCGGCTTTTTCCAGCTTCTGCGCGAGCTCCACATTGCGCTGCTCGTCGAACCGAGCCTTGATCTCCACCAGAACGGCCACCTGTTTACCCATCTCGGCGGCGCGGATCAGCGCGGGCACGAACGGGCTGTCGCTGCTGGTGCGGTATAGCGTCTGCTTGATCGCCAGCACCTTCGGGTCATTCACCGCGGCCTTGATGAAGCGCTCGACGCTGGCGCTGAAACTGTCGTAGGGATGATGCACCAGCAGGTCGCCGGAGCGGATGATCGAAAAGATGTCGGCGTCATCGTCCTGCAGTCGCGGCGGCACCAGT
>JACMML010000111.1 GCA_014379105.1 Phycisphaerae bacterium | reverse complement strand
GCCGGCGGGGAAGAACGACGAACTCTTTCTTTCCGATCTTGAAGGTTGTGAGGCCCATTTCTCCATAATATCACTCGCAGCAGCTTTCATCGACTCAAATCCTCAGGTGATGCACTCTGGCTTTGACAATGCCGCTAAGCGGTCTATTTTGCGCAAGTATGGGAGACTCGTTCATGCGGATTGCAGTGACCGGCGGGGCGGGATTTATCGGATCAAACCTCGCCAAGCGCCTGGCGCGGGACGGGGATCACGTGGTGGCGGCGGATACGTTCCTGTCCGCGGATTGGTCGAATCTTGCCGATTTTACCGGCGACGTGTTGACCCTCGAGCATCCGGCCGACGTTTCTGCGCTTCGGGGCGTGGCCGAGCGGTATGGTGCGTTTGACGTGATCTTTCACCAGGCGGCGATCACCGGCGTGATCGCCAAAGACGGATCGGCGTCGGCCGGCGAGGACATCAATGGTTTTTGCCGAAACAACATCGAACAGTTCCGCCAGATTCTTGATCTGGCTGTGGATACCAAAGCGCGTGTCATCTGGGCGAGCAGTTGCAGCGTGTACGGCCGCAGTCCGGCGCCGATGCACGAAGGACTCGCCTACGACCCGCTCAATGTCTACGCGTTTACAAAAGTGCAACAGGAACGGCTGGCGAAGATCTACCAGGACCGGCTTGCGCATCCGATCGTCGGCTTGCGCTATTCAAATGTTTACGGGCCCGGAGAAGCACACAAGGGAAAGCTCGCCAGCATGGTGCACCAGCTCGCCAGGCAACTGCTCGCGGGCAAGCGGCCGCGGATTTTTGAATTTGGCGAGCAGCGGCGTGACATGGTGTATATCGATGACGTTGTTGAGGCCAACCGGCTCGCCATGCAGAGCAAGGTAAGCGGCAACTTCAATGCCGGCGCGGGTGCGAGCTGGAGCTTCAATCAGATCGTGGCGGAATTGAATCGTGTTCTGAAGACCGATCTCCAGCCGGAGTATTTTAAAAATCCGTACTCGTTCACGCAGGATTGGACCGAAACGGATCTGACGGCGGCTGCGAAAGCGATTGGCTACAGACCGCGCTACGACCTCGCCAAAGGCATCGATGCCTACTTCGCCTCAGGAAAACTCGGCGTTTGATGACGTTGGCAGGCTATTCGTCTGAATCGGCGTCAAAATCTTCGACTTGTCCGGCCTGTGCGTCGGATTTGGAATCGTTTTTCATCAGTTCACGCAACAGTATTGTCGCATAGGCGCCGCGCGGGAGCGTGAACGCGATGGTGATGAACGCGCCGTGCTCATCAACGCCGGACTCGAGCTTGGTTTCTTTGGGCTGCACGCGGAGCGGACGTCGATCGCCGTGCGAGCGATCGCGCTCGTTGGAGCGGAAATCCCTGGCGCTGATCCGGTACCGATCAAACAGCGCCCTTTCCATGTCGAACACCCGGCCGCGCGCGTTGGACATGCGGCGGCCGATCATCGGGCCGGTGGGGCTGATCTCAAACGCATCGGCGCGTGGCTGTTCGAGCGCCGCGTCTTCGACGGCAAAGTGAGAACCGTTTTCATGTTTGTACGCGAGGTCGCCGGTGATGAGCTGGTCGATGTTCCCGATGCGCTGACTGACGATTTCATTGAAAATCCGCGACTGCATCGCGGTGACCCATAGCCGCCGGACGGGCATGTCAACCGCCATCACCGCCTGGTACGAATCGCCGCTTTTTATGAAGCGCGCCAGCGCCCGGCGCTCGTTGTGCGCCCAGCGCGGCCACGCCTGGATCGCCTGCTCGTAGCTGGCGGCGCTGAAATGGGTCCGCGCGGCAAATTCCTCGGGCTTGTCTGTACCGGGTCGCGGATCGCCGAGCAGTAGACGCAGAACCTCTTTGTCATCCCCGCGCACAAATGCCGCGCCCATCAGGTCATTGTTATTGCGCTGACCAAATCGCTGCTCGCCAAAATAATTAGGCACGCCGCGGCGGGCGAGTGTGTCCAAAGCCGGACGGAGCGCCACCACCTTCATCGGATCGACATCGCGAACTTTGATCGCAAATCGATTGCCTGCAAGGTGTCCCATGCGTATTTTGCTGCGATGCTTCGCCGCCCACTGGATGACGATTCGGTCGCTCTTGATCGCCATCACCTGTTCGGGCGTGACGAATGGAATGGTGATGATCTGTCGCGTGACGGCTTGAGCATCCTTCAGGCCCGCATACCCGATGTTGCGGCGGTCTACATTCAGCGCGCGGGCGATGTAGTCATTGGCGTCGAGCGTGCCGACGCCTACTTTCTGCACCTCCGCCATGACGTGATCGCCGTCGCCGGTGGGTTCGTAAAGAGGGATTTCCTGAACGAAGAAATCCTCCGGCCGATCCTTGATCCGACCTCCAATGCCTGGGAAATCGGTCAAAAAATAGGGGAGTTCAATGCTTTGCATGAATTTTAACTGTCTACTGTCGGAGCCCGCTGCGCTCGCGTAACGCCGACTCCTGCCGGAGAGTCGGTCTGTGCCACAGTCGCGCAGCGGGAACTATAGCAGCAATCTTAAATGGTGCGCAGAGCGCGAGCGAAAAAATTCTCAACTGCGTTCGACAATCGGCGCATCCCAGACAATACGAGGCGACAGGAAGACGAGTGAAGCATCTACGCGGGTTATACCTGTCATGCGGCGCAGATTTGCGCGGTAGGCCTCGATCTGAGGCGTGTAAAATTCGGCCCGGTCCGAAACGCCGGAAGCTGGAATTCGATCGGTTTTGTAGTCAATAATCGCCAGATTGTCGGGCTCGACGATGACTGCATCAATGCGGCCGCGGACCATCACACTGTCTCGGGGATCATCCGTTGAGTTAATCCGCAACTGATCCCCGGTGGCGTCCGCTTCCGCGGGCGCGGCGAAGGTGAGATCAAGTTCGCGCAAAAGCTTTGTGCAGTTGCGCAGCTTGCGGCCGGTGGGCGTATCGAGAAACCAGGTGATCGCACCGAAATCGACGGACGCGATTTGCTCGCGGCGCAGGAATCGGCGATTGGCCATCTCATCGCACTGTTGCATGAGATCGGTCTGATCGCAGGGACGACTGAAATCCAGCCGCTGAAGCACGGTATGCGTGATGTTTCCCTTATCCGCCGCCGAGATAGTCGTGGCACCGCTGATGTAGCGTGGGAGCCGCAGGACAGGATTAAATATCACCGACGGCTGCGTCCCTGGCCCGCCACGGGGCGCGGTCCGGCCGCTCTTGGTGCGCGCGGTGACGCTGGCGGCGGCGGGGACTTTGGTTTTCGCGGTGAATTGATACGTCTGCTCGAGGCGTGCGATCATCTCGGTCACTTCGTCGGTGGGCGCGACAGTAAGCAAGGGGGTGGGTTCGATCAGCTGCATCGCCACCACGCGGGGATCGATTTTGGTCGTCCCGCCATGTCGTAAAATGTCCGTGCCAGCGGCCTCGAGATCGGCGATGGTGTGGAATGTGCGCTGGATCGCGCCGGGCGTTTCCCCGCCAATCGCCGCCGCGACCGGGCCGAGCCAGTCGAGCATCGATCCGGCGCGCAGCACCTCCCCCGGCGGGATCGGGCCGCGATGATCGGTCCAGTTTTCATCCCATGCATCGAGCATTTCCTGCGTCTGTGTGCCCACAAGGATCAGGTGCTCGCGCGCCCGCGTGGCGGCCACGTAGAGCACACGCAATTCCTCGGCGATTCCCTTGCGGCGCATCGATTCCTTAGCCACCACCGTCGCCACCGTCGCGTAATGGATTTCGCGCTCGGCATCGACCACCCTGGCGGCGATTCCGACCGAATCGTCGGTCAGCAGGCGGGTGTCGCCGTCGCGGAGATTCATCCCTTTGCCAAGATCGGGAATGATCACGACTGGGAACTCCAGCCCCTTGCTGCGATGGATCGTAATGATCCTC
>JACMML010000110.1 GCA_014379105.1 Phycisphaerae bacterium | reverse complement strand
GACACGCTCGCCAAATATCGCGACATCGTGTTTGAATCCGCCGACTTCATCGCCGATTTTGCCCACCACGACGCCACGGCCGGTCGTTATGTGCTCGGCCCGCCGCTGAAGACCGTCTCGGAGAACACCGACCCGCGCACCAGCCGCAACGGCACCTTCGAGCTCACCTATTGGCGCTTCGGCCTGCGCGTCGCGCTGGCGTGGCTTACGCGGCTGGGCTTACCTGTGAATCAGAAATGGACGGACGTGCTGGAGAATCTGTCGTGCGCCGCCACGCAGGAAGGGAAGTATTTGCTCCAGGAAGATATGACCGACACGTTCACCAAGTGGAACTGGGAACACCCGGCCGTCACCGGCGCGCTGGGCGCGCTGCCGGGGGATGAGATCGATCCCGGCATCATGAAAACCACCGTGGAGCACATCATGTCGGTCTGGCAGTGGGACCGCGTGTGGGGCTGGGATTTCCCGATGGTCGCGATGTGCGCCGCGCGGTCGGGCCGGCCGGACCTGGCGATCGACGCGTTCTTCCTCACGTCGATCAAGAACAACTACAACCCCGGCGGCCACAACTACCAGCGCCCAAGCCTCCCGCTCTATCTCCCCGGCAACGGCGGCCTGCTCGCCGCGATCGCGATGATGGCCGCAGGCTGGGAGCACGCGCCCAAACCCACCCGCGATTGCCCCGGATTCCCGGAGATCGGATGGAAAGTGCGGCATGAGGGACTGAAGCCGATTTTCTAAAATGAAATTGGTGGGATGATCGAGATCATGCCCAGTGTCGGACTTCAACCCCAAACACAAAACACAAAACCCCAAACACAAATATTCATCCCACCAGCGCAACAATCGCGTCGTGCAATTTCTTCTGGCTGAACGGTTTGACAAGGTGCGTCGCAAATCCCGCGGCACGGCTTTGATCGACATCCTTTTCCTGCCCGTAACCACTGAGCACGATGCCCGGCACCGTCGAACCGCGCTCGCGCAGTGTGCGCATCAGGTCTACGCCGCTGCCGTCGGGTAGGCCCAGGTCGCTGAGGAGCAGATCAAACTGGTTGGCTTCGGCCAGACGCAGCGCGCCGTCGATGTCGTGAGCCCAGTCCACGGAGTACCCGTCATCTTCCAGCAGCATGCGCAGGAGTTCGGCGGTGTCGGCATGGTCTTCGACGAGCAGGATCCGCTGGAATTTTCCCGCGTGCGTCTTCACCGGCGGTGCTTCTGGCTCCGGCGGTATCTCCGTGACCGACTCAAGCACCGGGAGATTGACCGTGAAGGTCGCGCCGCGGCCTTTGCCTTCGCTTTGGGCGTTGATCGTCCCGCCGTGCAGGGTGACGATCGTCTTGCAGATCGCCAGCCCCAGCCCCAGCCCGGCCTTGCGGGTGAGGGATTTATCCCCTTGCTCGAAGGCACTGAACGCCCGCGGCAGAAACTCCGCATCCATCCCCGCGCCGTCGTCGCGGACTTCCACCACGCAGGAATCCCCGTTGCGGCGGCACCTGATTCGCACGTGCCCGCCGGCGGGCGTGAATTTCACTGAATTCCGCAGCAGGTTCGAGAAGACCTGCTGCAACCGCCCGGCATCGGCATGCATCATCACCGGCGTGTCGCAGACGTCCACTTCGAGCGACAGTTTGCCCATTTCGAGGTCAACGTTTGATATCTCCACCGCCCGGCGCATCACCTCCCGCACATCCACCGGCGCCAGCTGCAGATTCAGTTTGCCGCGTTCCATCCGCGTCATGTCCAGCAGGTCGTCGATGAGCCGCGCCTCAAGCGTGATATTGCGGCGGACCATCCGCATCATTTCGCGCGCATCGGGTTCCAGACGCGGGTCTTTTTCCAGCATGTGGGCGGCGATGAGGATCGGCGTGAGCGGCGTGCGCAGCTCGTGCGACAGCACCGCGATGAAATATTCCTTTTCCTTGATCACGTCTTCGAGCCGCGCGTTCAGCGCCTCGGCTTCTTCAGTCAGTTCCTGCTGGCGAATGCTTGATAGCAACAGCGACGCATTCATCGCCGCCGCCTGTTCGTGGAAAAGCGCGATCTCCGTGGAATCGGTGACCTGGATCATCACGCCCACGGGCTGTTCGTCGAGCCCGAGGATCGCCCAGACCGCGTACGACCAGTAGACCGGCGCCGCCGTATCGCCGTGGTGCTGCTCGGCGAGGTGCTCGTGGGTTCCGGTGCGGTAGACGCGATCCAGCAGCGCCGAGCACCCGTTGGCCACCTGCTCCGGCACGGCCACCGCGAAGGGTTGCCCGATCATCGCCTCGCGTTTCACGCCGGCGAGTTTCAGGAACGCCTCATTCACATGACGCACAATGCACGTCTCGCCTTCCACCGCCAGCATCGGGTGCGGGGAGCGCTCGGAGAAATATTCACAGAGATGCGCCAAGCCAAAGGCATGACCGGCAACGGCCGGATTTAATGTGTCCGAATTACATTCGTCGTACATAGCTGCTCCAAGCATCGTGCTGCCCGATGTGTCTGACGATTCGCCCACCCATTTTCGCCCGCCCGTTTTCGTCCGCTGTTCGATCAGCGTCGTCCGATCGCCTGTCTCGGATAACCCCATAGCCACTTGTGCGCCTGATCGCGGGATCAGCAATCCCGGCAATGATGCGCCCTGATCCGATTCACCGTTCCCGATGAGTCGTCCCCGGTGCATTCTCCCCTGTGAAGCGAGTCCAACGGTATCCCTTACCCGGCAACGCGTGTGCTCACGCTCGCCCGGCCACGGTCCTGTCGCGCATCCGACCTATGCTTGATGCTCAAGCCGATCAGGTCATTTCAACAAAAAGAACCGGATACCCACCGCCCCCGGTGTGCATTTTCTGGATTACGCCGTGGAGCGGTGGGGCTATGCTAACACCGAACGGCAGCAGGGGGCGAAAGATTATAGTGCAATAGTAATTCTTTTTATTAATTCCGCGACCGGAAACGTGCCCGTCACGCCGCGGTCGTCAGCTTTGCGGGGCTATTCGGCCTTCCGCCGCAGCGCCAGGCAGTCTTTGGCTAAGACGATCAAAGCCCATGTTGCGAAGATGATCCAGAATGAGACGAATACCCAAAACCAAACGGGGTGTTCGGTGCGACGAATAAGTTCACTGTTTACACCCCGGCCCCAGACGAACGATCCGTGCAGGCACGTGCGCGCGGCTATCGTAAAGCCTATAAGGCTCCAGACGAGCAGGAAGCCAATCCGAATCATGGATGGCCTGTGGCGGTCGATGCTGGATGAGCCAGTTGTCATAGCGGTGTTGTGGATCAACGCTCAATGGCCCGGTGCTGCCGACCGACTTTGCAGTTTATCAGAGCGGGCGATGCGGTGCCGGTCCGTTGCGGGGTTTGGTTAGCCCGCCGCCGATGGCCGCTCGGGATCGACGGCATAGCCGTAGTTCTGGAAGAACGGCGTGAGCCAGTAGCTCCGGCCGTTTCCATTGACCATGCCGTTCATGAACTCTGTGAACGATTTGGCGATGATCGGGTACCGCTTCAAGTCTCCGACCGTCTCGTGAAACACGTCATACATCCAACCGCAACGCTCGGGTGACAAGTCGATCGCGACGTAGTTGCTGTCGTTGCAGTCGATCAACGCGTACATGGATGATTCGGGCGGATCTTCCTCGACCCATTCCCCGAGAATGGCGTAGTGCACCTGCACCAGATCATTTGGTGCGACGACCCGGTAAGTCGGCGAGTGCTTCCCGAACAGCCGACCCTCGCCGTACTGCGAGTAGTACGCATGCAAATCATCCGGCAACCGCAAAGGCGGCTCGATGCTCGGTAAACCTGCGGATGGGTCGAATGAGCAATCCGGCCAGGCGGAAAACATCTTGATGATATCGTTTAAGGGTCGCAGCATAGGCGTGCTAACTACCATCATCTTGCACACCCGTCATACACCATGCCCGCCGTCGGGTGCGGTCTGGCGGGTTAAGTACTTGGAGGTTACGGGATTGCCGCGAGGGCGGCGAGAATAATCCGCGGCGTGGAGACCGGCCTCGCGGATGGATCGAACCGCACTGGGTTGTATACTCGGTGAAGATTTCAACGTTAATCCGCATGAAAGCTCGCCAACCCAAGGGAATCGCAGATGACGCCAATCGCGCGATGTGGCGGCTGTTTAACGATAAGAACTGGGACGCCATTGGGCAGTGCCTAGCCCGCGGGGAATGGGACCCCAATCGCCCGCTGGTTTTCGAGCTCCAGCCCGGCGGTCACCTGCTCCTGTCGGCCGCGGTTAGTAATAGTCAGGTGGCGCTGGCGCGGCAGTTGATTGAACTTGGAGCCGATGTTAACGCGCGCATGCGATTGGAGTCTCCGCCGTTGATGATCGCGTGCGAGCGCGGAAACGCGGCGATGGTGGACCTGTTGCTCCAAGCCGGCGCGGACGTGAACGCCAAGTGTCCGATCAGCGATGAAGGAGACCCGGGGGAGACGGCGCTGATGGCGGCGGCCACCGCCGGGCACCGCGCGATTATCGAGACACTCTTGCGGTCCGGGGCGCGTATCGACGCCACCACGCGACGCGGCCGATCGGCGTTGTCCATGATCGTGGAGCGCAGGCGTGTCGATCTCGATATGGTGCGTTTCCTTCTGGATGCCGGATGTTCGGTGGACGGGCGCGATCTGCATTATCCCGTCCTCGATCGCAACCTGGAGTTGTTTCAGTTGCTTCTGGATCGCAAGCCCCCGGTGGATGTGCCGTTCGACTGGCCGACCGATTTGCGTTCGCCACGCAAAGGCGACACGCCGCTGTTCGTCGCGATTGACGGCTTCGATGACGGAGCATCCGGTGAGGACTTGGGGTTGGGGAAAAAACGCGGTGAGCGATTGGCGATCATCGACCTGTTGATCAAAGCCGGTGCCGACGTGAACGCGCAGTGTGGCGGCAAGACATCCGCCTGGACTCCGTTGCTCATGGCCGTGGCGGGGGACGACGAGGAAATGGCCAGGCGGCTTATCGCTGCCGGCGCTGATCCGGCACGGGAAATTGCGACCAGCCGATACGTCATCATTGGCGAGGCGTGCAAACTCCGCAAAGGACCGCTGAGCGCCATCGGCATGGCGGAGGAACGCCCAAAAAACAAGAAGACCAGAATGCTTCTTCTGGGCCACGAATAAGAGGTGGTCCGGATGGGACCGCCGGGTGCTTAGTGAGTATCCGCCTTGAACCGCAGACCGGTGTACCAGCCGGTCGAGTCAGATGCCTGGTCTCACCCGACCGCAGCGTAGAGGCAAAGGGCCGTCGGTGTGAGCAGGGGTCGCATTGCGATGGTCGCTGGTCAATATCTGCAATCGTACCGAGTACCGCGATCCACCGAATGCCGCCGATCACCCCGAAGAATCCGCCGATCCGGCGGCACGGCGGGGGTAGTCCCAGACGATGCTGCCCGAGGCTGTAGTTTTGAGGACCATTCCTTCGACGACCCGGCGGCCGCACTTCGGACACGGCTCGGGCGGCTCGCCCACCGCGGGAATGCCGTCGGCGCAGACCGCACAACTCACTTTCGCATCGCTCACTTTCCAATCCCTTCTTGCCGTAGGGGCCGGGGAGGCACCCGCTTTTGTCCGTGATTATTTGTACACATGCCCCCAGCACGGTCAAGAGTGGCGGTCAATGGCGGGGGCAATCGCGGCGGTCAATCCCTGGCGCGTCCGGCGAGGCTCACGACCGCTGCGAGGAGGTCTGCGGGGTTGACGGGTTTGTGGACATGGGACTGGAAGCCGGCGGCCAGCGCCAGCGCTTCGTCGTCCTGCTGAACGAACGCGGTCAGCGCCAGCGCGGGTAGTTTGGCGGCGTCGTGCCCGAGGCGTCGAACCTCGCGAATCAGATCCAGGCCGTCCATCTCCGGCATGCCCAGGTCGCTGACCAGCACG
>JACMML010000109.1 GCA_014379105.1 Phycisphaerae bacterium | reverse complement strand
ATACGCTAACCACACCGCGTTGGCGACAATGCTGCCGAGGCTGGCCGGTGCGGGGAGGGGAATGCGGGGGATTGGATGGTTGAAGACGATCGGCGCGCCACGACGAATTGCATCGATCGACTGAAGACACGCGATAATCCACGCGCGGTGCTGGCCGAATGTTCTGTGGAGCAACTGAGGAAACTCCACGGCTACTGGTGCGGCGCTCGATACTGGTGCCGCGCGCAGAAGCGTTAGCCAGCGAGCGGAGAGTGGGTTAACGGTTGAGTCGCTCACGTGGCATCCTTCATAGCATGTGTCAGGTAATCTTGCCGGCAAGATGACATTAGCCGATCGCCGTTGCCATGGACTTCGCGGCGACCGCTCAGGTCCGGCGCTTGATCCCATCGCGAAGATTTGCGATATACCTACCGCATGCCAGCTAAGCCGGTCGAGATTCCGAAACAGAAAGAAGTACTCATTTACACCGACGGTGCCTGCGATCCTAATCCGGGGATCGGCGGGTGGGCGGCGATTTTGATCCATCCGGAGACGGGCGTGAAGACCGAGATCACCGGGGCCGAGCTCGAATCGACGAATAACCGCATGGAGCTGACGGCCGCCATCGAGGCGCTTTCGCGGTTGAAGCAGCCGTGCGATGTAACGCTTTATACCGACAGCGAATACGTCAAAAACGCGTTCACCAACGGCTGGTTGACGGCCTGGCAGAAGCGCGGCTGGAAGACGGCGGACAAAAAGCCGGTCAAGAATCAGGACCTGTGGCTAAAGCTATTGAAGGCGGCCGAGAAGCACCGGATCGTCTGGATGTGGATCCGCGGGCATAATGTGGATGTGAACAATAACCGCTGCGATGAACTGGCGGTCGAAGCGCGACGGAAAATGGCCCAGACTGCCTGACGAGCACGTCCGATAAAGCTAGTCAGAACGGGGGACGACGCGTTTTTTTCAGCACAACGCCGCGAACGTGGCGAGCGCGAGTACGGCGATTTTCAGCTTCTTGTCCCAGACGATGGAATTGATGATTGCGGTGATCAACATGCCTCCGGCGATAGTTTGATATGGCAACTCCGGTGCCACGGCGACGAGAGTAGCGAACCAGTCCCCCAACCTCGATTTTGACGCTACTTATCGACAGCCAGCACGCCCGCTTGGGCCGTTTATTAGGAATGTTGTTGGAAAGCATCAGGGGTGTGCGTCCTACCTTTAGCAGCACGCCGACGGAGCTCCGGATCTTCGTCGGGCTTTGGGTGTTGCCACGGGCGTACGGGACAGGCGTGCCACATGACGACACTCGCGGGGGTCGCTGAACCGCGGATTCGCGGGTCGGCAGGATTTCAAAACTTCGCCGCATCGGTGCATGGACGTCTGCGCGCCGATGCGATCTTTGTCGTTACAACCTTGCCGCGCGGCGGATTACGGGTGTGCCATTCCACCCAGGGCATTCCGCAGACGATTTCCCAATATGGTGCCGGTGAACACCAGCAGGATAGCGCCGCCTGGAACGCGATTCGCGATGGGTTTGCTACTATCGGCAATACGCCGCTGGCTACCGGCGCGGAACTGCTGCTTGCGGTGGGGCTTGATGACTTGGTGCTTGGCGGATTTCCGGCCGCCGTCATCTTGCTGAGAAAGCGAGATGCGACCGGTCAAGCATTCGAGCCGGCTGTCGAGGCAGATGTGATACGGCGCCTGGCGGAACAGGAACTTCGCACGGCTGACCATTCGGCGGGACGTCGGCGGCAATATGTTTTTGACGCAAGTGGCAACAATCTAGTGCCAGGCACAAATATGGCGATTGATGATGCGCACATTGCCGCGCTCCGCTCACTCGCGAGCAAACATTCGGGCACGAGTGAGGCGATCCGGTGCGAAGTGCTGCCTGATTCCGCCGGCGAGCTGACGGCGGTCCACATCACCCATTTTGAAAGCTATCCGGCGCTGGCCACTGGCCCGGTGACATTCGTCAGCCTCAGTCCGCGGGCCTCGGATTGGCATCGCCTGACGGCTGGCTCATTCGACGCCGATCCTGAGATGGCAAGGCTCGCGCAGGCGCTGGGTTTCATCGCAACCAATTTCCGCACCGGACCAACACTGGGCGCAATTGCAGGCTCGGTGGAATTGAGCCAGTATCATTTTCATCGCCGTTTCAGTGAGTTGTTTGGCGTGACGCCGAAGAATCTGTTGTTCGAACTCCAACTGGACGAAGCCAAGCGACTCCTGCAGGATCCTAAGAAACCGCTCGCGGACGTCGCTCGGCACTGCGGATTTGCCCACCAAAGCCATTTCACCAGCCGGTTCAAGCAAGGCACCGGCCTGACGCCCACGCGCTGGCGCAGGTTGGCAATGGCGAAGTGAATGCGAAGTGGCATAAAACTGAATGCGTTGTGCCGCGGGCGATCGCGAGTTCCATTTTGTAAACAGCAAGCCCATTGCTAATGGCATTCCCAATTGCACCATCTGTCTGTTATGACGTGGGTCAATATGGATCCGCTCCTTCCGAGATATGCGCGCATTCTCAGGCTAAGCAGTGTCGCTTTTTTTAATGCGACACCGCTGGTCTGGGGTTTGGATCATGATCCCGGAATCTCGCTGCGATTCGGCGTGCCCTCCGCGTTGCTTGGCGACCTGCGCAGTGGCCAGGCGGATGTGGCACTGTTGCCGGTCATTGACTACCAACGGATGCCCGACCTGCGGCTGCTGCGTGCAACAGGCATCGGTTGTGACGGACCGACACTCACTGTGAGGCTTTTCTCGCGAAGTCCGATCGCCGGGACGCGGGTACTGGCGGTCGATGGTGATAGTCATACCTCCGTGGCGCTTGCGCAGATTGTCCTCTTCAAATGCTTCGGATTGCGTCCCGACGTCATCTCGCTCGATCAGCGATCGGATCAGCCAGGCGAGACTTTGCTTCTCATCGGCGACAAAGTAGTAACCGATGAGCCCGCGGGATATCCACATCAACTTGATCTGGGGCAGGCATGGAAAGAACTAACTGGCCTGCCGTTCGTATTCGCGCTGTGGACCGCGCGACCCGATGTCGAATTGCCCGATGTCGACTTGAATGTTCTGTCGGAACGCCTCATTGCATCGCTGGATGCGGGGTTGCGGCATGTGGAGGACCTGATTGTCACCCACGCAGTCCCGCGCGGATGGCCGGCGGAGACGGCGCGACGATACCTCACCGAACATCTCAAGTTCACCATCGGCGATCCGCAAGTGGCGGCGATTTCACTTTTCCATGAACTGGCGGGGGAATTGGGTCTGATTGAGACACCAGTACAGAAATTGCGATTCGCCTAGTCCCTGAGGGAATCTTCCCGCGGGCGCGGCAGATACGTAATTACCCGGCCGCAAGGCGCTGGCGCATCATTTCCGCGAGCTTAGCTTCGAGAAGCTCGTCGCGGCCGATGGGATACCAGTAGTTGCCCGGAAGCTGCACGCCGGCGTCGAGTTCGCGCGAACCGGTCGGTCTACTGCCGCGGGCGCTGCGGAAGTAGTTGCGGGTCAGTACACCACTGACCCGAGCGCCGGCAACGGATTGCCGTTCAACAAGCACCTTAGGGCTGACCATGTAGCCCGCGTCAGATTCCTGAAACGTGTAATAGATCGTGCGGCGGATCGTCGCGACGGAACTGCCGGCCACATCCGAGCCGGACTGCAACTCGCGGCGCCAAGGCTCGAACCACTGCGCCGAGACGGTCGGCTCGGTGGTCATTACGCCGCCGCGCCGGTCGCGCCGATCGATGTGAAACAGCAGCTCGCGGCTGACTTCGTCGGCAGTTTCCCAGAGACGGTCAAAATCGTTCCCGTTCACCGTCGCACGCGCCGGGAGGGAGAGCCAGTAATCCGGTTCCGCCTGACGCTCGTCGATCGCGGTGGCGTCCTGCGTTGCGGGATACGTGTGGGTGCCCGATGACCCGCAGCCGTTGAGGCCGGCCAATGCGGAACAGGCGATGATGGCGCAACAAGCAAAACGGTTCATTTACCCTCCCGATTCACCGAAGATCCGGTTGGACTGATCGGCGCCCATTTGTCACCAACGCTATGGACGATGATGCCGTTCATCGTGTCCGGCGTGGTCGGCGACCAGCCGGCGACAATGATGATCCGATCACCTTCCTGCGCGTACTTGCGCGCAATTAGCATCTTGTCGATCCGCTCGAACATCTCGGCGGTGCTTTCGGGGCGCTCCATCAACTGCGGCACGACGCCATAATGTATTGCCATTCGCCGCAGCACACGCTGGTCGGATGAAATTGCGATCAAGGGACAGTGGAAATGGTGCTTGGAGAAGACGCGGGCGGTCATCCCGCTCTGGCTCCAGATGACCACCAGCTTGGCATCGAGATCGTTGACGGTGCGCCATGCCGCCCGCGCGAGCGCGGCCGACGGGTCGCCGCGGCGCGATAGCCGCGGGGGGTCAGCAGTTTCGGGGAGGTTCTTGTCCTGGAAATCTTCAGTCACCTCAGCGGTGTGCGCCATCGTGTGGACCGCGACCACCGGGAATTTGCCGACGCTGGTCTCGGCCGAGAGCATCAGCGCGTCGGTGCCGTCGAGGATCGCGTTGGCGACGTCGCTGATCTCGGCTCGCGTCGGCGTCGCCTGCTCGATCATGCTCTGCAGCATCTGCGTCGCAACGATCACCGGTTTGCCCGCCTTCTGGCAGCGATGGATGATGTCCTTCTGGATGATCGGAACCTGCGCGACGTCCATCTCCACGCCAAGATCGCCGCGCGCCACCATCAACCCGTCCGCCGCCTCAATGATCGCGTCCATTTCGGTCAGCGCTTCGGCCTTTTCGATTTTGGCGATCAGCGCGATATCCGGCGCTTTTTTGTACTGCAGGTGCCCTCGCAATAGCTCGATATCCTTAGCCCGACGGACAAACGAGAGCGCTAGATAATCCAGATCGTTCTGGATCGCCCAGTCCACGCATTCCCAATCGCGGTCGGTGATTGACGGCACGTTGATCACCGTATTGGGCAGGTTAATGCCTTTGCTGCTCTTAATGATCCCACCGACCATGCAGCGCACGCGGACCTCGCTGCTGGTTTTGTCGGTGACGACGAACCTAAGCATGCCGTCTTCGATCAGAACGCGATCTCCGACTTTCACATCATCAACGAATGATTCGAGGATCGTGGAGATGCGGAGGTTTTCGCCGACGATTTCCTTGCGCTGGATAACAACCTCATCACCGACCGCAACGGGCATGCCGCCGGTGCCGTTCACATCGGCGATTTTCCCGAGGCGGATCTTGGGACCGCAGAGGTCACCCAGGACCGCAATCGGGTGTTCGAAGCGCGACGCAGCTTCACGGATGATCTTCAGCAGATCGGCGTGCGTGGAAAGGTCGCCGTGCGAAAAATTCAGCCGGCAGATATCGACGCCCGCCTCGAACAGCGAATAGAGCGATTCCACGGTCGCCACCGCGGGGCCCATCGTGGCGATAATTTTCGTGCGGATCATCTTATATCTGGTAGCCATGTGCCTCTCGGTCGCTGCGCGGCGTCCCGATTTTGCACTTAAGAGTGGGATTGGCAATCCGCTAACAATAAATTGATTTGTATCCGCGACCGGGTTCCGCTCAGCCGCGCCAAGATCTGGTCACGATGCCATCCTTGAACTGGACGAATACTTTGTTGCTCGTCACCTTCTTGTCGCTCGTATGGAAGACAAAAAAGACATAGCCGCTGCTGTCGCGCGTCTCTGTGTAGGCGTATTTCCAGAGTTCTTCTCCGGGCGAGAGCGTGACCTGCTCCGTCGGCTCACCGAGCACCGCGCGGATCCAACCGATAGCGGTCTTGCCGGGCTGAATCTGGTCCAACGTGCTGGGGGTGACGTTGGTGCCCTCGCGTTCAACTTCGGACCGGCCGCCCACCAGGCAGCCGTTCAGCAGCAGCATTGCGCCCAGCAGGAATGTGAAAAACGTTTCACCTGAAAGTTTTGAATTCTTAATCATCGTTTGCTCCGTGATAGTTACGACATCAGACAGACGCACATTAAATCGGTTTGGACGGCATCACGATTTTCACGTGCGTGTCGCGGAGTTGACGCTCATCCACCGGGGCCGGTGCGCCGCACATCACGTCCATGCCGCTCTGCGACTTCGGGAATGCGATCACATCGCGAATGTTGGTGATATTCCGTAGCATCATCACCAGCCGATCGACGCCGATTGCTAGTCCGCCGTGCGGGGGAGCGCCGAAGCTCAGCGCCTCGAGCAAAAACCCGAATTTACCGGCCTGCTGTTCCGGGCCGATGCCCAGGAGCTGGAAGACCTTCTGCTGCATGTCCATCCGATGAATACGAATCGATCCGCCGCCGATCTCGTAGCCGTTGCAGACGATGTCGTACGCTTTGCTTTTCATGCCGGCGATGGTTGCATGATCGGTGCTGTCGAGCTTGGCGACGTCCTGATCCTGACAGGTCGTGAATGGGTGATGAATCGCGACGAATCGCTTTTCTTCTTCGTCCCAGTCGAACATCGGAAAATCAACAACCCAGAGAAATGAAAACTCGGTCGACGGCGTGATCTGCATGTCCTTGGCCATTTTGAGTCGAAGCTCGCCGAGCACCTTGTGCACGATCTTCGATTTGTCGGCCGCGAAACAGAGGAGATCGCCGTCTTTGGCGCCGGTCCGCTCGAGCAGTTTCGCCTCGATCGGCGCGACGAACTTGGCAATGCCCGTATCAAACTTGCCGCCGGCGACTTTCGTAACCGCCAGTCCTTTGGCGCCATATCCCTTCGCCCAGTCCGCGAGTCCGTCGGTCTCTTTTCGGGTGAGCTTTGCTCCGCCATCAACGATAATGCACTTCACCTGTTCGGCGTTTTTGAACACGCCGAAATCGGTCGCGTGCGCCAGGTCGGTGATGTCAACTAGCTTCATCCCGAAGCGCAGGTCCGGACGGTCCGAGCCGTAGTCGTTCATCGCCTGGTCGTAGGACATGTGTGGAATGCTTGCGCCGATGTCGTAGCCGATGATCTCCTTCCAGATACGCTTGATGAGGCTCTCGACGACGCCGATGATGTCCTTCTGATCGATGAATGACATCTCCAGATCGAGCTGCGTGAACTCCGCCTGCCGATCGGCACGCGGGTCTTCATCGCGGAAGCAGCGAACGATCTGCATGTATTTGTCACAGCCTCCGACCATCAGGAGTTGCTTAAAGAGCTGCGGGCTTTGCGGCAGTGCGTAAAAACTTCCGGGCGCGAGCCGTGCGGGCACAAGAAAATCGCGAGCGCCCTCGGGCGTGGAACGGGTCAGAAAAGGCGTCTCGATCTCCCAGAAACCCATGTCACCCAGGTGATCGCGCATCAGCTTGGTGACCTTATAGCGCGTTCGGATCGTGTTCTGCATCTCCGGACGGCGCAGATCGATATAGCGGTATTTCATCCGTCGTTCTTCATTGACCAGCTCTCGGTCGTCCGGCGCGAACGGCGGGGTGGGGGATTCGCTGAGAACCTCGAGTTTCGTGACGCGCACTTCGATCTCGCCGGTTGCAAGCTTGGTGTTCACGAGCGAATCGGCGCGAGCGACGACTTTGGCGGTGACGGAAATGACCCATTCGCCGCGAAGCTTGCGGGCGGTTTCTAACGCTTCGGCGCCGCAGAGATCGCCGTCGAAGACGAGCTGGGTGAGCCCGTCACGGTCGCGCAGATCGATAAAGACTAGCCCGCCGTGATCGCGGTAGCTGTGCACCCAGCCGGCCAGCGCAATATCCGCCCCGACGTCGCTTTTGCGGAGCTGGCCGCAGGTGTGAGAACGGTAGCGTGTTTGGATATATTCAGACATGTTCAGGTATTTCCAATTGCCAACGCCGATTCATACGGCGAATTCGGCAATTTAAGGGGTGAGGGTGGGACTGTCCAACGACCGGGATTTGGGGGCACGGTGAGCTGGTCGCGAATCGCGGCGTGGCTCATCGCGCCATGATATTAACGTCAGCCAGCATTTCCGCGGGGGATCGCATGTATTCTTTATATCGTTGATTCTGGCAAGCAGCAAGAACGTTTTTGCGAGCAGACGCGTCTACGCTAGTTTCGCCTCTTCCAGGTCGATCTCCCTCAGAATCCGCCGCAGCACGTCGTCGCCGATCACGTTCTGATCGCGCAACATTGTGATCATCAATCGCTCGGCGGTGAGGACTTCGCGACGGACCTCGGCGAAGTGCCGGGCTTTGACTTGGTGCACTGGGTCGATGGCGTCTTTGATGGTTCCGCCCAGCGCGAGAATGCGCTGCTCATATTCGCTCCGCATCGACGCCAGGATGTGCGGGTCGAGCGATTCGTCAAATTCGAGCACTGTTAATCGCGATAGCGCGGCATGTGCTGCATCCAGCCTGGCTTGGCGCTCTTCGATTTCTTCCTGCTTGTCCGTCGGCAGACCGGCCAGGCGGATCACCAAGGGCAGAGTAAGTCCTTGAAATACCAACGTGGCGAGAATGACGCAGAATGTGATGAAGAGGATCTTGTCGCGATGTGGAAACGGCACGCCGCCGATCACCATCGGCACGGTTAACGCCGACGCCAGTGAGACGATCCCGCGCATGCCCGCCCAGCCGATGACCAGTAGCGAACCTGCCGGCGGTCGCGCGCGGGTGCGGAGTGAGTGGATCATCACCCGAGACAGATACGCCAGCGCGAAGACCCATCCGACCCGAACGACGATCGCGGTTAGGCAGATCACCGCGGATTGGACGACCAGGCCGGTGATGGGAACTTTGTTCAGTTGCAGGTTGTTGATGATCGTCGGCAGATACTGTCCGATGAGAATGAAGACCGTGCCATTGAGGATGAAAATCAAAGTTTCCCACACGCTCATCATCCGCATCCGCGACTCGGCGGAGAACGATTTTGGAAACTGCCGACTGATGCAGATTCCCGCGGCCACCACCGCGAGAACGCCGGAACAGTGAAAGATTTCCGCCGGCAAATAGGCGAAGTACGGCGTCAGCAGGGAGATGATTCCCTCGACGTGCGGCTCGTGAACGCGCTTCTGCAATTGCGTCGAAAGCCACGACACCAGCAAACCGATTGCGATCCCGCCGGCAGAGAGAATGAAAAAATCCCTGGCCGCGTGCGGAAACGAAAAGCTGCCGAGCTCCACCGCTTTGATCGCAAACATCAGCGCAACCAGCGCTGTGGCGTCATTGACCAGCGACTCGCCTTCCAGAATCGCGGAGACGCGCCGCGGTACGCGCAGGCGCTCGGTGATGGCGGTGGCGGCGATGGCGTCCGGCGGGGAGACGATTGCTCCCAGCACGCACGCGGCCGCGAAGCCCATTCCCGGCACGATCCACATCGCAACTCCCGCGACAGCGAATGTGGTGACGAGCACAAGGCCGACCGCCAGCAGCAGAATCGGTCGAAGATTCGCCCGGAAATCACGCCACGACGTCAAGATCCCCGCCCAGAACAGCAGCGGCGGCAGAAAGACGTAGAAGACCAGTTTCGGGTCGATTTCGATTGGGGGGAGGCGGGGGACGAAGCTCAGCGCCAGCCCGCCGAGCACGAGCAGAATCGGATAAGGAATCTTCAGCTTCTCGGCCAGCAACGCGATTGCCGCCACAATGGCGATCAATCCGATGGCGAGTTCAATGCCGCTGGAAAGCATCGGCGGAGTGTAGCGGCTAGACGATGCCGTGCGCGGCTTTATACATATTCCACGTCAGGTGGATCTGCCCCTGATGATGCCCTTCGTGCCACGTCAATAACACGATCGACTCAGCGGCCGTGCGTTTGACGTTGTTGGGGAAATCAGATTGCTTCGCCAGATCGTCCGCCGTCGCGGATTCGATGTATTGCTTGAACGCAGTGTAATGCTTTTGCATCGCCTCTCGGATCTGCGGCATGGTCGGCACGAGGATGTCACTCGGTGTGCTTCCGCCGGCGAAATTCTTCACCAGTTCCGGATCGGTCTCCTGGCCGCCTTTGATTCGGACATTGATATAGCGGTCGTGTGTGGCGGCGCAGTGCATCGCCTGCCAGCCGATGTGTGCCCGCCCCGGGCCGGGTCGCCATGCGAGGACACGGCCGATGTCAGCGCCCGCGGTTTTCTCGATTCCATCGAGCAAACCGAGCAGGCGTGCGCGTGAGAACTCCAGACCGGCGAGCAGGGTGGCTTTGTCCAAGGATGCCTCAAGTTGTCGGAGGATGCGGAAGCGGAAATCGGACGATCAGACCACGTTCACTTTTCGCCCCGCACGGCGCTTGCGGTTGATCATCTGGCGGCCTTTTTTAGTCTTCATCCGGTTTCGGAATCCGACATTGCGGGCGCGCTTCACTTTGCTGATGCGATGGGGGTAATGCATGACGAAACTTCCTTCACTCTCTAATCACACTGCGGCGCGATATCCAAAGCGCCGAATCAATTGTGCCAATTCCAAAGTGCCGACTAAGGCACCGTCACACTGACATTTTCGAACGACGCATTGCCGTGATGATCCGTCGCGCGAACCGTCACCGTGTGCCGGCCGGCTGCTAAACCCTTGATCGCGATCGTGTACCGCTCCTCAGGGGAATCGGCCATCGTATCATCAGGAAGGCCGCGCTGCCAGTCCGCGGTGCTATCGATGCTGTAGTCCATCGCTGCGATCGTCCCGGCGCGGTCTACGACGCGCATTATGACATTAATCGCTGGCGGGGCGGGATTTACGGCGATATCGCCAATCACCGGCGGGGTGTTGTCGATTGTGACCCGGCCGCTAACCCGCGACGCGGATTGTCCGTCGCCGGGCTGATTATCCTGCGCATCGGACGCAACCACCTTCACCTCATACCTTCCATCCACCGCCTGTTTCGCTGGCCACGCGAAGGTGGTGGTGGTCAGATCCTTCGCCAGTTCCACCCATGCCGGTTCGCCAACCGGGCGCGCCCAGACGGAATATTTCAGCGTGTCTTCGTTGGGGTCAGTCGCCTCCCATGCGATCGTCTGCTGCCCGGGATTGGCCGCATCACCGGCGGCGATCACGGTTACCGCGGCGATGCGCGGGGCCGCATTCGGCTTGGCGTAGGCGATGACGATTTCGTCCGCGCCGGGGCTCTTTGCTGGGTCCGATGTCTTCAGGATCAGCTTGTATTGCATGTATCTCGCCGCGGGTGTTTTGATCCCCATGTATTCACGGGCCGGTACTGGTTTGGACCACTCGCTCCACCCGCCTTTCTCGGCGTCGCTGGAATTGCCGGAGCGCGTTACAACGTCGAGCACCGTTCCTTCCGGCAGTTGCCCGCGCAATTGCATTGTCCCGAAGCTGGCGGCCGAGCCTGCGTCGAGGATTGCGCTTTCATACGTCCCCTCGGCAGCGTACCCCGCGGTCATCGATAGAATTTTCCCTGAGTTGCTGGTGGCGAGAAATATCTCACCCGACTTGCCGCGGATGATGCCGTTGACTTGCGCCGCATCAGTGT
>JACMML010000108.1 GCA_014379105.1 Phycisphaerae bacterium | reverse complement strand
TTCATTGGTCTGGTCGGCCGCGAACATCGTCGCCCAAGTGGCGGCTAGCAGCGGCAGCATCATCTTCTCAACGACATACTCGGTCTCGATTGTCGTCGTGATGCTCATCGCGTCGTAATTGCGCTCGATCGCCAGCGCCGCCATCTTCGACAGCGCATCGGGCTGGAGTTTCACGTTGGAATCGACGAAGAAAAGCCATTCGCCTTTGGCATGTTTTCCCCCGACATCCAGCGCGTGGCATTTACCCAGCCAGCCCGCTGGCAATTCCGTGACGTGAACGACCCGCAATGTTTTTGTAGCGTGGGGTTCATCCCCACCATCGGAATCTACGGCATTTTGAGAAAGATGATGGGGTGAACCCCGCCCTACAAAATCATCTAAAACGCTGCCGGTGGTGTCGATGGAGCGGTCGTTGATTGCGATCACTTCAAACGCAGGATAATCCTGCTGAAGCACGCGCTCGATGCAGGCGCGGATGTGGCCTGCTTCGTCCTTGGCGGGGATCAAAATGGAAACAAGCGGCGGATTCACAGGCAATGGCGATTTGCTATGACGCAGCTTCGACATCCGCTCGCGGCCGACAATCATCAGATATGCGATGATGACCCATGCGACGGGGCCGACGAGCAGATAGGCGAGAAATAGTGGAGAGTAGAAAGTGGAGTGTAGAGAGAAAAATGCAATCATTGCAATTCCTCTTCACTCTCCACTTTTCACTCTCCACTATCAATCAGTATTGCGGCGTCACCTGCGGCAGCGTCGGGGCGCCGTTGGCGAAGTGCTTCTTGGCTTCGCCGACGAGATAGAAGCTGCCGGTGATGCAGATCAGGTCTTCCTTGGTGACCGCGCGGTGCGCGATGCTCAAGGCGTCCTGCAGCGTGTCGGCGACCTGCGCCATCTTGCCGTAGAGCTCGACATACCGGGCGGCCAGTTCGTTCGGGTCGGCCGAGCGGATACTGTTTACCTTGGTGAAGATCACCTTGTCGGCGCCGCTGGTGATGCGTTCGAGCATGCCGTCGACGTCTTTGTCGCCGCAGCAGCCGAAGATCACGATCATGCTGTCGTACGGAATGTGCTGCCCGACGGCGCGCATCATCGCGTCGATGCTGGCGGCGTTGTGCGCGCCATCGACGAGCACGCGCGGCGTCTGGTTGACGACTTCCATACGGCCTTCGATGGTCGTGCGGGCGAGTCCTTCCATGGCCTTGGTGTCGTCGATCGGGATGCCGCGGGTCTTGAGCTTGTCGATCACCGCCAGCGCCAATCCGCAGTTAATCGCCTGGTGCTCGCCAAATAGCGGCACGGCCAGGTGTTCAAAGCGGCTGGTTTGCGTGGTCAGGCAGACGCGATTGTGCCGCCCGAGCATGCGGGAGGATTCAAAGCGATAGCTGAACTCGATGGTCTTGCCGCAGATGTCCAGCGGCGCGCCCACTTTCTGGGCGACGCGCTGTAGCACCGGCTCGACCGACGGGTCCTGCAGGATCGTCACCGCCGGCACGCCGGGCTTGAAGATACCGGCCTTTTCCTCGGCGATCTTGGCGATGGTCTGCCCGAGCTGCGCCATGTGGTCTTTGCTGATCGACGTGATGGCCGTCACTTCGGGCTTCAGCACGTTGGTGCTGTCCAGGCGTCCGCCCAAGCCGGTTTCCACAACCGCGATATCGATCTTCTGATCGGCAAAATGCTTGAACGCGACCGCCGTCAGCACATCGAAGTACGTGGGGATCGGCTTGGATTTCTGCACGATCGGCTCGACGAGCTTGATCAGGCGCGAGAAATCGGTGGGCGTGATCTGTTCGCCGTTGACGACGATGCGCTCGCGAATGTCCACCAGGTGCGGGCTGGTGTAGAGCCCCACCTTGTAGCCGCACGCCTGCAGCATCGACGCGATCATCACGCAGGTGCTGCCTTTGCCTTTGGTGCCGGCGACATGGACCGAGCGGAAGCTCTCCTGCGGATTGCCCAGCTTCTTGAGCAGGGTCCGCATGCGGTCCAGATCAAAATTGTCGGAATTATATCGCACGATGCGCAGCTTCTCGTAGTCCTGCAGTGTCTGCAGGAACTTGAGCGAGCGGTTCATCGCCGACGCGATCGGGTTGACACTTGGCGGTCTGGGTTGTGGCTTGGGAGCGATAAAAACGCTCTTCGGACGCGCCAGAGCGGGTTTAGCGCTTTCATTGGGCGACGATTTCACCGTCCGGGTTGGGGGTGTTGTCGTTCGTCTTTTGGATGTTTCCCGATTCGCCTTAACACGCGTCGCCATAGTTGACAACATGTTACAGATACACGCCGAAAACTACAAATTTTTGCTGTAACTAATGAAATAGTCGACACTTGCAGCAGATTGGCCCGTGTCGATATTTAGCAATTGTCCTAGCATCGCCTGGCTGGTAGAGTCTGCGACCCCCTAAATTACCGTTTCACGCTTTTAACAATGGTCCGCCCTCCAACAAAAATCCGTTCCGTCGCATTCGTCAGCCTCGGCTGCCCGAAAAACCTCGTTGACAGCGAGCGCATGCTCGGCCTGCTGGCGGCCGACGGGCTGGCGATCACTCCGGACGCCAAGAACGCCGACGTCATCGTCATCAACACCTGCGGCTTCCTCGAAGCGTCTAAAGAGGAGTCGATGCGCGAGATCAACGACGCGATCGCGCTCAAAGACTCCGGAACCTGCAAGCGGGTGATCGTCGCAGGCTGCCTCGTGCAGCGGCATAAGACCAAGCTGCTGGACGACGCGCCGGGCATCGACCGCCTGGTTGGCGTGTTCGACCGCGATCACATTGTCGAGGCGGTGCGCGGCAAAGAAAATCCGCGATCCGAGCACGGACATTATTTGGGCAAATATCACGACCTGTCGCGTGAGCTTGCCGAAGCGCAAGGTTTGGAGACCGGCGCGAAACAGACCAAAGGCAATCGTCTGCCCGTATTCGAAGACGATCGGGCGCGCCTGCGTCTCACGCCGCGTCATTACGCGTATCTGCGCATGAGCGAAGGGTGCAACCAGGGTTGTTCGTTCTGCACGATCCCCAGCATCCGCGGGCCGATGCGCAGCAAGCCGGTGGAGCAGATTCTCGTCGAGGCGCGCGAGCTGGCGGCCGACGGCGCGGTGGAGATCAACCTGATCGGGCAGGACACCACCAGCTACGGCACCGATATCGGCTACGCCGACGGATTGTCCGGCCTGCTCCGCACACTGGATAAACAAGCGCCCAAAGACGTCGCGTGGCTGCGGCTGATGTACGCGTATCCGTCGTGCTTTACCGACGACATGATCAAGACGATCGCGGATTCATCGCGCATCGTGAAATACATCGACATGCCGCTGCAGCACATCAATGACCGCCTGCTGATGCTGATGAAGCGCCGCGTCTCGCGTCAGCAGATCACCACGCTGCTCGAGAAGCTCCGCAAGTGGGTGCCCGGCATCGCAATCCGCACCACCTTCATCGCCGGCAGCCCCGGCGAAACCGATGCCGAGCACGATGAATTGGTGAAGTTCGTCAAAGATTTCGGCTTCGACCACATGGGCGTCTTCCCCTATTCGCCGGAGCCGGGCACGCCCATGGGCAAGCTGGACGGACAGTTGCCGGATGACGTGAAAAAATCGCGGGTTGAAGAACTCATGCTCGCGCAGCAGGACATTGTCTTTGCCCAGAACGAATCGCGGGTCGGCGAGACGATCGAAGTGATGAACGAAAAGCGCGACGGCTTAGCGTACGTCGCCCGCCACCAAGGACAGGCGCCGGACATCGACAGCGTCGTCTTCGTAAAATCCCGGCAGAACAAGGCGCCGGGAGAAATCGTCAGCGTCAACCTCACCGATTTCAAAGCCTACGACCTGGTGGCTGAGGTGCCGGTCAAGAAGGGGCGGAGTCTGAGCGTGGTGAAGGCTTAAGCCCTCAACGAGCCTATTCACGTCGCTTGAAAAGCTCACCGACATAGGGGCGTGTCATCAACCAGAGCAGGATGATGTCAAAAGAGATGCGCAATAGTACTTCCGCCGAGCCTTGCAGGAATCCGGCGAGCAGTCGTAAACCTTCCATTCCTACAAAGGAGCCAAAACCGAACTGGTTGTCCCGGTAAATCGAATAGATCACATAAGAGTTTGTAGCCGCATTGAGCAATGTTCCAACAATATGAAGAACGGCGTAAGCAATCATCCAATAGCGGGTCCTTGAGTACCTACGAAAGCACCCGATGGAGCCCGCCAGCAACAAGAGCGATATGAGTGAGTCGAACAGCGGATTTATGGAAGTCGACCAATATCTGAACAGAATGTTCTCAAGAGAATTGCGCCGCCACTCAAAGAGAACTAACACCCACTGCGGTGCTCTCTTGAATGCCACGGTCGAAACTACATCCGCAAAGAGTCGTCCGATCAGCAGTACGGACAACAGCATCCCTATCCATCCGATGCACCTGAACACCGCGCGCTCAAACTCCCGCGACGTCGCGTATCCAAGCATCGGCAGCGGCTGAGTCGACTCGTTTTGGTCTTGCGATGGGTCCAGATCCGCCCCTTTCGGACCAGTCACAACTGTCATGCCGCGAAGTATACCCAACTCGTCTGGTGCAACGCGACCCTTTTCCTACAATGCCCTCGCCGGATGAACTACCGCCAGATCCCTAATCTCATCACCACCGCTCGGCTGATCCTCGCGGTGGTGTTTTTTGTCATTTTGTCGTGGTACCAGTTCGAGGGGCGCGGGCATTCCACGCTGCTCACGCTCGGGTTCTTCATCTGCCTGGTGGCCGTGAGTACGGACTATCTGGACGGGTACTTGGCGCGCAAGTGGAATGTAGAGAGCGGGTTCGGCCGCGTGGTGGACCCGTTTGTGGATAAGATTCTCGTCCTGGGCTCGTTCATCTTCTTCGCGGGAAAAAATTTCATCATCTCCGAGGCCGCCGATCCGCACCCGTATGTTGTGCGCACCATCACCGGCATCACCCCGGCGATGGTTGTTGTGATCCTCGGCCGCGAGTTGCTGGTCACCAGCCTGCGCGGACTGGCCGAAAAATCCGGCGTGAGCTTCGGGGCCGACAAATGGGGGAAGCTCAAAATGGTGATGCAGTCGATCACCATCCTGGTCATCGTCGCGTTCGTCTATTTCCTCGGCGTCGTGCAGAAGCACTTTGAAGGCGCGCTGGTCAGCTACCGGTTCTGGGCCGAGTGGTTTCGCGACATCATGATCTGGCTGACGCTGATCATCACCGTCATCTCCGCGTGGGGCTACCTGTCACGTTCCATTCAGTTGATGCGCTCCCCCAGCCGATAACAACCCCATGAGCGATTACCTGCTAGCGGCCATTCTCGGCATCGTCGAAGGACTCACCGAGTTTCTCCCCGTCAGTTCCACCGCGCACATCCGCCTTACCCAGGCCGCGCTCAAGGGGAGCGACAGCCTCAAAGACCCGTTCTGGAAGCTATTCGCGGTCGTGATCCAGTTGCCCGCTATTCTTGCGGTAGTCGTCTACTTCTTTCGACGGATCGTTGCGTTCGTCAAATCATTCCTCGCCAACCCCCGGATCACGCACCCCATCGTGCTGGTGATGATCGCGTTCGTAGTCACCGCTGTTCCCGCGGTGCTGGCGAAAAAGATCATCAAAGGCAATCTCGAATCGCTGTACGTCATGGGCGGCGCGTTGCTCGTCGGCGGCGTGGTGATGTGGGTGATCGATGCCATCTTCGGCCGGCGCGAGAAGCAAGGCCTCGCCGCCATCACCGGCTTGGACCAGATGAAGCCGTGGCAGGCGGTGTGGATCGGCGCCGTGCAGGTGCTCAGCGCGATCTTCCCCGGCGCCAGCCGCTCGATGACCACCATCGCCGCCGGGCAGGTGGCGGGGCTCAATCGCACCACCGCGCTGGAGTTCAGCTTCTTTCTCTCCATTCCGATCATGTTCGCCGCTTTTGCCAAAGATATGAAAGATTCGCTAGATCCGACCGATGCCGACTACATCGGCCACGCACTCACGCAATCTGAGGCGGTCCTGATTGCGATCGGATCGGTCACCAGCTTCGTCGTCGCGCTGGCGGTGATCGCGTGGTTCATGGCATGGGTGAAGAAGAATGGATTCGTGCCTTTTGCGATCTACCGCATTATCATCGGGATCGTCGTCCTGACGTGGGCCTACCGCGGCACGTAAGTCGCCAACTCGGGCCACCAGCACGGCTGTTGCAACGCAGAGAGCGGAGACCGTCGTGACAATATTCCTGACCATTCTCCGCGGCCTCTTCATCCTCGTCATGGCGGCGATCGGATGGGGCTTTGTCATCGACCAGAAACAACCCCTGGCCGGCAGCACGCGCCTCTCGATGGCGATCGCGCTCACCATTGGGCTTCTCGCGCTTTTTGCCGATATTGTCGCCCCGGCGCGCCGCAAGCTGGCGCTGTTTGCCGGATCGTTTTTCGGGCTTGTTGTCGGCGTTCTCGCCGGCTACGCGCTGAGCTTCGTCGTCGGCCTGATTGTCGCGCAGCTTACGATCAATTCCACGCTCCGCTCCGACCAGATCGAAGGCATCACCGCATTCGCCCAGATCCTCACCTACTGCGTGGCGACGTATTTCTCGATCAGCTTCGTCTTACAGACCAAGGACGATTTTCGGTTCATCATCCCGTACGTGGAATTCCGCAAGCAGACGCGCGGATCGCGCCCGATCCTGCTGGACACCAGCGCCCTGATCGATGGCCGCATCGTCGGCATCGCCAAGGCCGGCGTTTTTGAAGGCCAATTCATCGTGCCCCGCTTCGTTCTGATCGAGCTGCAGGCCGTTGCCGATTCCCCCGACCGCCTCAAGCGCAACCGCGGCCGTCGCGGGCTCGACATGCTCGCCAAGCTGCAGGACCTACCCAAGATCGAGGTCATCACCTACGACGCCGAGCGCAGCCGCTCGGACGAATCGGTCGATCAACAACTCATGCGACTCGCCACTGAGCTCGAGGCCCGCGTGCTGACCACCGATTTCAATCTCGATAAAGTCGCCCAGCTGGCCGGCATCGACGTGATCAACATCAACCAGCTCGCCTCGCAGATGAAGCCCGATGTCCTGCCCGGCGAGCGCCTCCTGGTCCGCATCGTCAAGCCCGGCGAATCCGCCAACCAGGGCGTCGGCTACATGGACGACGGCACGATGGTCGTCGTCGAACAGGCCCGGCAACATTTGAACGAAGAAATCGAGTTCGTCATCACCAACACCGTCCAGACCAACGCCGGCAAAATGATCTTCGGAAGACTAGCCGACGCCCCACCGGCGCCGCGGCAGCGGGTTGAGAAATCGGCGACGTGAGAGCATCCCTTGCCCGGATCAGACCAAGATCAACGGACCATTTGATCGGCGCGCAGGTGAGCGATTCATTGAAACAGTGTTTGCATTCGCTATTCAGGATTGACTAATCGTACAATTTTTGGTACATCATGAAGGACGAAAGCAAAAGGCTTGCTGTGCTTTTCTTCCGTACGGAAGTCGGCAATGAGCCGGTGAGAGAATGGCTGCTCTCGCTTCCACGGGATGAGCGGAAAGTTATTGGCGAAGATATTTTGAAGGTGCAGTATTGCTGGCCGATCGGCAAGCCATTGGTCGGCAGTCTGGGAAACGGACTTTGGGAAGTGCGTTCACGGCTGGGCGATCGAATAGGCCGAGTCATTTTCTGTACCGAGGAACAGACGATGATCCTGCTACACGGTTTTATTAAGAAATCCCAGAAAACACCGAAGCACCAACTGGACGTTGCCTTAAAACGAAAGAACCAATTGATATAGGTAGACGTTATGAACAAAAAACATTTGGGATCACGATTTGACGACTTTCTTGAAGCGGACGGCATACTCGAAGAATGCCGTGCTTCTGCGATCAAGTTCAAGCTGGCGCACGAGCTGGAGAAGGCGATGAGCAAGCAGAAAATCAGCAAGGCAGAAATGGCTAAACGACTGAAAACCAGTCGAACCGGCATCGACCGCTTGCTCGATCCTGATAACACGTCGATCACCCTCAACACGATGGCTAAAGTTGCTCATCTTTTGGGTAAGCGGATCGATTTCGCTTTGAGATAGGCGTTATTCGTCTTCGATCGACCGTTTGCATGCCACGCTTCTTTACCGAGTGACCAATAGCACCACCACCGAAACGCACGCAACGAACCAGCGTGCCATATGAGCGCTTGCGCAGCGTTCCGACATTGGAAATAAAGAAAGTTTCCTCAATTATTGCCGATTTTTAGAAATCTTCGCGCGACTTAGCGCGCGCCGGCGCAGCGCTGCGGGTGTCTATAGAGGGGACGCGCTGCGCGCCGGCCTCCTGCGAAAGTTTTCCGCAAAAGAGAGGAGCGTTGTGATGGCGCGATCCGAAAAAACGAACCCAAACCTCCGGTCCGAGACACACGAAACAAGTGAAGATTTTCGCGCGTTAAGAAAGGCGGTTTGCGCGTACTTGGCGCGCGTTCGTTTTATGGCCAACCAATGGCCGGGCATGAACTTGCGCCGAAACGTGAAAATGAAAAATGACGAAACGAGAAATCCCTGTTTTTCGGTCATTACTCCGACTGTGAACAGGCGCGATTGGACGAGCGTTTTCGGTCGGATAAGGTTGCTCGTCGTGGTTTCATTTTCAGTCATCCTCCCCGCGGCCGGTGCGAGCTTGCGGTTTGGCGGCGGGAAGCTGATCGCGGACCTGCTCGGTCAGCCGGTGATCGTGCGGACGATCAACGCGTTTCTGCCGCGGGCGGACGTCGCGGAGATCATCGTCGCAACATCGCAGCGCGAGCAGATCGAGGCGTGCATCGCGGCGCTGCAGCACGCGGACGTGATACTCAATAGCCCCAAGCTCCGATGGTGCGCCGGCGGCGCGACGCGGGCGCACACAGTGCAGAACGCCGCGCAAGTGAGCCGGGAGAATTGGCTGGCGATCCACGACGCCGCCCGGCCGCTGGTGTCGCAGGAATTGATCGACGCGGTGTTCGCGGCCGCGATCGAGCAAGGCGCCGCCGCACCGGCGCTGCCGGTGAGCGTGACGATCAAGGAAGTCGCCGCCCCGCTGCCGTCGCGGGTTATCCGCACATTGCCGCGCCGCACGCTGGCGGCGATGCAGACGCCGCAATGCATGAAGCGCGAAATCCTGCTGGCCGCGCTGGCGAATTGCCCGATACCGCTGGACGAGGTGACGGATGACGTCCAATTGCTCGAACTCATCGGCCACCCGGTCATGCTCGTGCCCGGTGAGGAGCAAAACCTGAAGCTGACGACCCGCATGGACGCACGGATCGCCAGTGAATGGTTGCAATCCCCATCCCAAACCGGAGAATCGCAAACCTAGCCCTTGTGGCGGAACGGCAGACGCTACGGACTTAAAATCCGTTGACCTTTATCGGTCGTGTGGGTTCGATTCCCACCAAGGGCATACAACGATTTAAATTTTCGGGGATATTCGCGGTTTCCCGAGAAAGCGACTCGAAAAGCGGCGCATGCTGCCGGGCATTTCCGGGCATTGCCGCCGGTTGCAGCGTCGGAATTTGAGTCGGTTTTTCAATAGCCGCCTCGGGCACCTTTGACGCGGCCGCGAAATGCTCGTCGCGGACCTGGAGATAGTGGCGCTTGGCCGTCTTTTCGTCGTTGCCGATCCATGAGCAAACGACGTGCATCGGGTACTTGTCGCAAAGCTCCGTCTCCCGGCTCGCCCGCAAGTTCTGCCAAAGCTTTCCCCACGGCGTGAAGCCGGCCCGGATGATCAGGCGGTGAAACTGCGTCCGAAGATTGACCGATGGATCGCGAAGGCGCGGGAACACAAATTCCTCGCCCGGTTCGGCCCGGTCGAATAGCGCCTGCAGATGCGGGCGCAGCTCGGGGAAGATCGGCACCCACCGCGTTGCCTTCGCGGGGATGTGGGCCATCTTTGCGACTCGGATAAGGATCTTGCCTTCGTCCCAGTGGATATCGCCCCACTTCATCGCCTGCGGCTCGGACGGCATCCGCACGCCCCCGAACCGGGCGAGCGCGATAAGTGCCTTCCAGAATAAATCCGGCGTCTTGTCGATAATCGTGCTGACGGTCTCCGCCGGAATAAAAACAACGCGATCCGGGTTATCCATGTGGCCGATCTTCACGTACTGGAATGGGTTCGATGTAATGAGACCGCGCTCGATGGCATCATCCCAAATCTGCCGGGCGATCTTCACACTTTTGGCGGTGGTCGCTTCGGCGTAGGTTGTCCGCGTCGCGCGCCTCCAATCTTTAGCCGTCGCAATGCTGATCGCGCGGGCATCGTGATTCTCACCGAAGAACGCGACCAGATGGCGGCGGGTTTGCTTCATGGTGTTGAGCGTGTTTTTCTTCACGTCGGTGCGCCGCTGGATATAGGCGTCGAGCAGCTTGCCGAGTGTCAACACACTGATCGACTCATTGGTTCGCGGCGCACATAGCCCTGCCGCCGCGATTCGCTTGTGCAGCTTATCGCTGATGGTGTTTAACCATCCCTGAGTATCAACCTGCACCGTGCCGCCGCTGCTCTGGCTACCAATGATCCGCTCGATATGGAGCAACGCACCCTGCGCGTCCTTAATCGAGCACTTGCCGAGCCGGATAGTTTTGCGGCGTCCGTCGCTCGCCTGAAACTGGATGCGACGCCGGCCACCTGGATCATTTGTTACGCTTGCCATAGTTCACCGTCTTTCATCTTATCAAAATCCACCGGCGGCGCTTTCACGCGCGCCGGTGGTCAAACTTTTCACCGATTAACGCATCGGCTGGCGACGATTTCGACGATTGGAAGTACGTCAACCGCTGCCGGTGTTTTTACCCACCGCCGGCGGGGGTCCGAACAGATACGGCTACCTCAAACAAAGATTCGGGGATTTTGTGCCTCGATTTCGCCCATGCGACGTGTCGCGGCGTCGTTGAGTCGCGTGGTCTGCATCTGCTCGCCGGTATCCGTCAACATTGCACGCTCGATATCGATAAGCTTTGTTTTCGATTCTTCGAACAATTGCACGGATGCCTGACTTGCCTGCTCGATCTTTGCCAGCGCGGCACCACGAACGATACTGGCTTCTATCCGCTGATGATCGGCCCAGATGTCTGCGTCGGTCTTCATGTCGGATATGGTTAGACCGACGCGGGAAAGTAAACTCGTGATCTTGTCCGGGCTCAGCTTGACCTTGCCGGTAACGACGTCGCGGTATTCGATGAGCGCCTTCGATCGGCGATCAGATTCGAGGCGATCGGTCTCGGCCTGCATCGCATTTAGTTGAGCCGTCAAGCCGTTTTCTTCTGCCACTGTCATGATGAATCTCCTTTTGAGATTGGGGTTAATCGCTATGCCTCAGCGGGCAAGTGCTTCGATAGTTGATTGATAAGGGTTACGCGGTTCTTCGCTCGCGGCGGACAGATTGATCGGCCCGCCCGTCGACACAATGATCACATTCCGGACGACCATGCCTGGGCTTACACCCTGCATTCTCTGAGTGCTGTCGAGAGTGGCACGAACGCCCAGACCGATAATCGATTGACGCTGACCGAGCAATTGGGCAACGCCGATGATGCAATCATCCCCTCGCCGAAGCTCAGCGATGTACCCGAGCGTTGAGTCACTCACTTCTTTCGGGCTGTCTAGAACCGGTATTGAATAACCGCCGGTTCGCATCTGCTCGAATCTGCGGATGATGCCGTCCAAGTCGCCTTGAGCAATCTTTATTCGTGGGTTGCTGCTGCCGGGTTGAAGGGCTTGAAGGGTGTTACGCGGATAGGATTGCGCGGGCCACTTACCCGCTGGCCGACGTTCAATTTCGCCATAACTTCCTGTCCGCAACAAAACAATTTCGAAGTAAGTGCATTTCAATTCGCTGTGTTCAATGGGCCATTTTCCCGGCGGCATGGATTTGATCTGCGGGATAAGGCTGATTACCTGGTATTGCATAAATCTCCTAATTCTGGTTGGTCTGGGTTTGTTCTGTCTGGTTACGCAACCTTCGGTCAAGCTCCAGCGCCAACCGCGCTGCTTCCGGATCGGATCGAAGACGCTCGGCCATTGCCTGCCGCTCGGCATTGATGGGCGTCGCTTCAATCTCGATCGACTGTTTCGGTCGTCCGTCGGTCCGATCCATGATGCGGTCAAAATCCGTGCCGCCGGTCGTTGATGCGCCGATCCAGATCCCCGCCGCGGTGCGCCTGTTGATGGGCTCAGCCTCATCCTTGAAAATTCGATCCAGCTCATCGCGTGTCATGTCCTGCATGGCGTTCAACCACTCGCGCACCGCCGCGCCCGCTGATGGTCTGCCTTTCGGGTTGCCGCTCTGGCCGGCGGGGAATGGTTTTAGATTCGCTTCGGCGCGGGCGCGCCCCTCGGGTGTTTTCGGTCCTGTCATATTTTCCTCAATTTCTCTGGTGTGCAGTGATGCTGACGCATACGCTGGCCGGGGCCCGAACTAATCACGCTGGCCTTAGCAGCCTGCGATCGATCCCAACGTCCAGTTGCAGTCGCGGATGCTCACGACTGATCTGCTGCAAATCGTCATGCGCCCGAGTGCGGCGCATTGTCGCGACCTGTAAGTCGATAGATTTCGAGTTGTGCGCGTTGACCAGCTCCTCATTCTTATCGCAATACTCCGTCCGCAGTTTGTGGATCGCCTCCACCGCCTGCTCGTACGCGCGTGTTAGTGCTTCGATGTCTCCGATATTGGCCTGGTCCGCCAAGGTCTGGTTGTATCGCTCCCACGCCTGGCAGTCGCTATCCAGATCGTCGGCGGTGAGGCCGAGCTGATCGAGAATCTTCTCAACCGCTTCGGCGTCGGCGCTGGATTGTCCTTTTACGATGTCTCGGTACTGGTCTGCGGCCGCCGTCCGGCGTTCGCTTGCGAGGTTCAAAACTTGTGATGCTAAAGATGACATAATCAGTCCTTTGTCTAAAGAGAAACTTTCTAGGGCCGGCCACTTAGCCGGCTCTCATGGTGAGAGTTTGGAGTCGATAACTTTCGCGCGGTGCCTTGCTGTCGTGCTTCACGGCGACCGTCCTGACCTTTTGCGGCGGGTCCATTCCGTGAAGTTGTCGCAAGATGCTCCGCATCTGCTCGCGTTCGGTGCCGGCAGGCATAGCGGCTAGCTGGATCGCCATTTGCCGCCCACTGTCAATTAACCTGCGGACGCGGGTTGTGATTGTTTTCGCGTCAACCCGGGCGTTCGGCTCTGGAGTTGACCGGGATAAGTTAACGATGCGGCCGATGACTTTGCCGCCGGCGACGATATCGCGCGAAGCGTTGAACCAGATATCACCAGCGCGGCCGCTGCGAAGTTTCCATAGGTCGCCAACGCGAGCGCCGGGTCGCTGCTCGGCAACGTGCTTTAGTGCGGCGGCGAATGTCTTGAACGTCCTGCCTGGGCGACGGTCGAAACGCACGACGACGATGTTTGACACACTGCACGCCTCGGCGAGGGGCGGGTCAATCTGTTGCGCAATCTCTTGCCCCGTAGCCTTAGCTGAAATATCAGGATTTACCGGCTTTTTGCCTGTCGGCTTCCCTGGCTTCTTTGACTCATATTGCACCCGGCCGAGAGTTAGCTCGTGCCGACTGGCGACCGCTGCCAATTCCTTGCGGATCGCGGCGAGGTCGATCTGTGACAGGATGCTGACGGTGAATGTCGCGGTGATATTCATCGGCGTGCCTCCTTTTGGATCACTGTTGTGCAGAGAATTAGCGATTGATTTCCCTGTGGATCAGGGGAGGATTTTCGTTCACCCCATCTTTGCGGCCACTTCACTTGAAGGAACCATGCCGATCGCTTCCATCCTTGCTTGCCGTCGCGAATTTTAAGGACGTGGAAATATTCCGATTCAGCCTCGGCCTTTTTTAAAGCGGCGCGGGATGCGCGGCTCGCCATTGCGAATCTACGGACAGCATGGCGGTCGGTGCCGGCAATAACGGCGGCGCGGCCGATGGGCAGCCCGCCTTCGATTAAGGCGAGAATCCTCTGCCACATCTCCGGCGTGATCTGTGAACGTGGTCCGGGCTTCATGGCTCCCCCTGTGCGGCATCGGAGCCGTTGGAAGCCACGTTGGTCGTCTGATCGCCCTTGGACGCCGTTGCAACGCTGGTGGCGCGAAGCCCGTAGGTCCGCAGGGCGCTTTTGAGAAGTCGCCGCAGCCGGATTTCCGCCGGCGGTCCGTCGCCTTCGACGCGGAGCTCCACCGTGAAGAAAGCACCGTCTGTGACGGTTTTTTGACCTGAAAACGCGGGTTTTCGTGGTGTCGAGTTCATACCCCCACCTCGCTCCCATTGCGCCCAAC
>JACMML010000107.1 GCA_014379105.1 Phycisphaerae bacterium | reverse complement strand
GTCTCAATGGCACGGCGCGCCGCCGCGGTTGCTTGAATCAATCGATTACAGCCTCTCCGCCGGTGGCAAGCGCCTGCGGCCGGCGTTGATACTGGAAACGTTCGACGCCCTGGCGCCGGCTGACGCCGATGCGGGTCGCGAAAGTGCACTCAGCTCTGCGGCGGCGATGGAGCTCGTGCATACGTTCTCGCTCGTACACGACGATCTCCCGGCCATGGACAACGACGATTTTCGCCGCGGAAAACCGACCAATCACAAAGTGTACGGAGACGCAATGGCGATTCTGGCCGGTGACGCGATGCTGAGCATGGCGTTTGAGATGATCGCGATGCACGCGCAAAGCGATCTGGTCGCGGCGCTCGTCCGCGAGATCGCCGGCGCCGCCGGGCCGAGCGGGATGATCGGCGGGCAGGTTTTGGACATTCAGCACGAGAACCAGACGCTGACAGTCGATCAGCTTCGGCAGATTCACCGGATGAAGACCGGCGCGATGCTGACGAGCAGTTGCCGGCTCGGTGCGATCTGCGCGCGGGCCGATGTTTCGATATTACGCGCGGTAGCGGACTTTGGTGAACACCTGGGACTCGCGTTCCAGATTGTTGACGACATCCTCGATGAAACCGCGACGCTTGAGCAGATGGGGAAAAACACGCGCAAGGATCGCGACCGAGGGAAGAACACGTACCCACAATTTCTGGGCCTGATTGGTGCAAAGAACGAAGCGCAAGCGCAGATCGAAGCCGCGGTGAGTGCGCTTGGGCCGCTGAATGCGCGGGGATGCAACCTGGCGGCGATCGCGAGATTTGTCATCGATCGGCTCGTCTGAAGCGGGTAAACTGGCAGTCAGTGACACCGCCGTACCCAGCCACGCTGAACCCCGAAGTATTGCTGGCCGCGTACTGCCAGGGCGCGTTCCCGATGACCGACCATGACGGCGCCACCCGCTGGTACACCGCCGACCCGCGCGGCGTGCTGCCGCTGGACGGGTTTCACTGTTCACGAACGCTGCGGCAGATTGTGAAGCAGCAGCGCTTCCAGATCCGCATCGACCATGATTTTGAAGGCACAATGCGCGCGTGTATGACCAAGCCGCGCAAAGAATCGGATACCAGCTGGATCAGCGAAGAACTCGTTGAAGCCTACGCGAAACTGCATGATTTGGGTTGCGCTCATTCTGTCGAGGCATACGAAAAAGGCGTTCTTGTCGGTGGACTTTACGGAGTCGCGATCGGCGCCGCTTTCTTCGGAGAATCAATGTTTCAAACCGTGTCGAATGCGAGCAAGGTATGCCTCGTCCACCTCGTTCAGCGCCTGCAATCGCGCGGATATGAACTGCTCGATACTCAGATGGTCACAGCACACATGCGGCAGTTCGGATGTGTGCACATCCCGTTGAAGGAGTACATGGAAAAGTTGAATGTCGCGTTGGAGAAGCGGTGTTCATTTGTTTGATGGGTTGTGCGAGATCAAGATCAGCAGCTTGCACCCTTATTGTTCCGCCGCGTCTTGGGTTCCCGTCTATCGGGAAGGACAAATCCTTTAAATCCGCCCCACTGCAATGACCAGCACAAGGAAAATAAAGATCACCAAATGGCCAACTTTGTCGTACAATGTCCCGCCCTATGAACGCTTTGCGAATCAAAGACTTTGAGATCAGCAACCGGCTTTTTGTCGGCACCGGTAAGTACGCATCGTACGAAATCATGCAGCAGGCGCTGGCCGCCAGCGGGTGCGAGGTGGTGACGGTGGCGGTGCGGCGCGAGCGACTGATTGACGCTCAGGGCAAATCATTGCTCGATTACCTGGACCTCAGCAAATACGTCATCCTCCCCAACACGGCCGGTTGCTTCACCGCCGACGATGCGATTCGCGTCGCGCTGCTCGGGCGAGACCTGTTGGAAAAGCAGAAGAACGCCGGCGCGAACTGGGTGAAACTCGAAGTGCTAGGCGATAAGAAAACCCTGCTGGCCGACCCGGTGGGGACAATTGAAGCGACGAAAGAGCTGGTCAAAGAAGGCTTCACCGTGCTGGCATACACCAGCGACGACCCGCGCAGCGCGATTCGGATCAAAGAAGCCGGTGCCGCCAGCGTAATGCCGGCCGGCAGCCCCATCGGCAGCGGGCAAGGCGTGCTGAATCCGCTGAACATCAGCCTCTGCCTGGAACTGCTGAAAGACGGCGACCCGGCGTATCCGGTGATCGTCGACGCCGGCGTCGGCACCGCCAGCGATGTCGCGATCGCGATGGAACTCGGCGCCGACGGCGTCCTGCTCAACACCGGCATCGCCCACGCCAAAGACCCGGTAAAAATGGCGGCCGCGATGCGCCACGGGATAGAGGCCGGACGGCTGGCGTACGAATCGGGACGTATCGGCAAGAAGCGCTATGCGACAGCGAGCAGTCCGTTTGAAGGCGTGATCAGTTATATTCCCGGTGAATAGGTTTAAGGTGCATCGCATGATTCAATTGAATGATATTCGTGAGATCGCCAATCGCATCGGTGCCGCTTTCGATCCTGCTCAAATCGTGTTGTTCGGCTCGCACGCATATGGCACTGCGAATGATGCCTCCGATGTCGATCTCCTCGTAGTGACTGACCAATCAGGCAAGCCGCGTGATATCGGGGTGGAGATGTGGTCTTTCGCCAAGCCATCTTTTCCGCTGGACATCGTCGTGCGTCGCCCGGAGGAAGTGCGGCGGCGGTACACGGAATGGGATCCGCTCATACGCAGCGCTTTGGACAAAGGAGTTGTGCTGTATGAGCGCGACAGTGGATGAATGGCTAAGCAAGGCACACCGGGATCTGCAAAGCGCGGAGCGAGAGCTGACCAGCGGTGATCCGAATTTTGATCTCGTCTGCTTCCTCTGTCAGCAGACGGCAGAAAAGATCATGAAGGCTGTGCTTATTTCCAGGCAACAGCTCGCACCTAAAACGCATGATCTGGTCGACCTGTCCCGAGCAATCAATCAGGTCGTCGCGTTCGAGTACGACGAGCCAACGCTCAAATGGCTGACTGCGGCGGCGGTTGATTACCGCTATCCCGGAGAGTCGGCCGACGCGGACGACGCAAACCGTGCTTTCCACATCTGCAGATCTGTGCGCGACCACCTGCTGCCATTAGTCGAGCAGAATCCATCGTCATGAGCCCTTCAGTAATTACCAAACAACGCCCCGAACTCCTCTCCCCCGCCGGCGACTGGGACGCGCTGCGCGCCGCCGTTTCCAATGGGGCGGACGCGGTCTATTTCGGGCTCGAGACATTTAACGCCCGCTTCCGGGCGCACAATTTCACGCTCGAAGAATTGCACGAGGTGATGGATTTTTTGCACCGCCACGGCGCCAAAGGGTTTCTTACTTTCAACACGCTGATTTTCTCCGACGAGCTCGAGCAGGCGACTGAATACATCCGCGCGATGGCGGCCGCCGGTGTGGATGCGGTGATCGTGCAGGATCTGGGCATCGCACGGCTGATCCACCAGATGGCCCCGACGCTGCCGATCCACGGCAGCACGCAGATGACACTCACCGAGCCGCGCGGGATTGAATTTGTCCGCAAGCTCGGCGTCTCGCGTGTCGTGCTGGCGCGCGAGATGTCGGTGGATGATGTATCCAAAATCATCGCCGGCACGGACATGCCGGTGGAAGTCTTCATCCACGGCGCGCTGTGCGTCGCGTACAGCGGCCAGTGCCTGACCAGCGAATCGCTGGGCGGCCGTAGCGCGAATCGCGGGCATTGCGCTCAGGCATGCCGGCTGCCGTACGACCTGATCGTAGACGGCCAAAAACGCGAGATGGGCGACGTGAATTACCTTGTCTCCCCGCAGGACCTGGCCGGCTATGACCAGGTGGGACGGCTGGCGAATATCGGCGTGAAGAGCTTCAAAATTGAAGGCCGCCTAAAAACCGCGCATTACGTCGCGGCCACCACGCAGACCTATCGCGCCGCGATTGACGCGGCGATCGTGAATCAAGCCTTCCGCATCTCGCCGGAGCAGAAGGGAGACCTGGAACAAGTCTTCTCGCGCGGCTTCGCGCCCGGTTTCCTTGATGGGGTTAATCACCAGCGCCTCGTGCAAGGCCGGTTCCCAAAATCGCGCGGGCGGCGCGTCGGGACTGTCGTGCAGCGCACCGGCACGGGAATCATCATCAAGCCCGATGGCGATGCCGAACTCAAAGCCGGCGACGGCGTGGTCTTTGACGAAGGACACCCCGAGCGCGACGAGCGCGGCGGCCGACTTTACAACACCAGCCGCCAGTCGCGCGGACAGGTCTTGCTCGAGTTCGGCCGCCATGAGCTTGATCCGATGGAAGTGGCGCTTGGCGCGATCGTCTGGAAGACCGACGACCCCGCCGTGCGGCGCAGGCTGGATCAGAGCTTTGCCAAAGATCGAATCGTCCACCGCACGCCGATCGATATGACCGTCATCGCCCGCACCGGCCAAAGGCTGCGCCTGACGGCGACCGACGGGGAACACAATGTGTTTGTCGAGAGCGAATCGCCATTACCCAAGGCCGACAAATTCCCGGCTACCGAAAAACTTCTGCAAGACCAACTCGGCATGCTCGCGACAACGCCGTTTTCGTTGCGGAATCTCCACTGCACAATCGACGGCGATCCGATCACACCCAAGCCGGTACTCGCGGATGTGCGACGCCGCGCGGTGGAAGGACTCATCGAGCGCCGCAAGCGATCGCATGAATTACTCCCTCTCCCTGCGGGAGAGGGCTGGGGTGAGGGGGCTGCGAATTTTCAAAGTGCCTCGACAGAACAAAGCCCCCTCACCCTAACCCTCTCCCACAGGGAGAGGGAACCGGAACTATACATCCTCGCGCGCACCGTTGAGCAGGTCGAAGCATTGATCGCACTCGAACCAAAGCCATCGCTCATCTACTGCGATTTCGAAGACGTCCGCCGATATAAGATCGCTGTTGATCTTTGCCGCGCCGCCAGCGTGACGATCGCGGTGGCGACGATGCGGATCACCAAGCCCGGCGAAGAGGGATGGCTGCAACAGATTCTCGACACCGGCCCGGACCAGATCCTCGTCCGCAATCTCGCGGCCATTGAGTTTTATAAGGAGAAGGCGCCGCAGTTGCCGCTGATCGGTGATTACGCACTCAATGTCGCAAACCATCTCACGGCCGCGGTGTTTAAGGATGCGGGGCTCGCGCGGGTGGTACCGAGCTACGACCTGAACTGGAAGCAGATGTCCGCGATGCTCGCGAATTCCGATCCGTCGTTTTATGAATGCGTTGTACACCAGCACATGCCGATGTTTCACATGGAGCATTGCGTTTTCGCACACACGCTAAGTAACGGAAAAGACTTCCGCGACTGCGGCCGACCCTGCGAGAAGCACCAGGTGGACCTGCGCGATAGGATGGGCCAGCCGCACCCGCTGATCCCCGACGCCGGCTGCCGCAACACGCTCTACAACGCCGCCGCCCAGAGCGGCGCGGAATATATCCCGAAGATGCGCGAACTGGGCATCTCGCACTACCGCGTCGAACTGCTCCGCCAAAAACCAACTGACGTCGCCCCGCTGATCCAGAAATACCGCGACATCCTCAGCGGCCAACTCGACGCGACCTTCGCGGTGCGAAGCCTGCGCGTGCTCAATCAACTCGGGGTAACGCGCGGGACGCTGGACAGGGAATAAGCCACAGAGAACACAGAGAAGATTTTTTTAACCGCAGATTACGCCGATTAGGCCGATTGAAAATGCATGTATTTCATCGGCGTAATCGGCGTAATCTGCGGTTAAAAACGTATTGTATTCTTCTCTCTGTGCCTCCGTGCCTCTGTGGCGAATCCCTCTTTATCAGCTCGACGCAACCGCCGTTTTACGTCGACGGAAGAATTTCCAACCCGCCCACAAGATCAGCACCCACGGCG
>JACMML010000106.1 GCA_014379105.1 Phycisphaerae bacterium | reverse complement strand
TGTGCGCCGCGAACCTGCCGGGAAATTGAATATCAGCAGAGCCCGCCCCGCACTATCGTAAGAGTAGGGGCGGACCCTGCGGACCATCATCGTCCTACCAAGGCTAGAACCATGGGCGCGGTCGGACTAGCCTGACGGCCACGACGACCGGCTCATCGGATTTGAACGTAAATTTACCACCGGATTCGCTCTTGAGCTTAAGGCCAATCGACGTGTTGGAGAAATCCTTGAATTTCTCAGCCAGCTTTGCCTTCACGGTCGCATCGGTGACCCCGCTTGTGTCTACCGTGACGGTGTAGTCGGTCAGAATAAACGCACCATCCGTCCAACGGATATTCCGCTCTTTCGCCATTCGCGCTATGTCGGCGTTGACGTAGCCTTTTTCCACCGCCTCACGGAGTAAGAGTATCCGAAGCTCCTTAAACTCAAGCCTATTGGCCGAGGCCTCGACACCGATCTCCCTGGACACGTTAATGCCGGCTTCTGCGCTGACGATGCCGTAGAGCTCGGGAGACGCGACCTCTAAACTGAAATTGTTCGCTTTCTTCAGACTGAAGTTGATGCCGCCACTTCGGCCGGAAATGACCATATTTTTAATCAACTGTTGGCGAAGTGCTGGATCTAAGTCGCTCCGGAAGAAGGACTCGACATCCGCTAACGGCGAGAAACCGATGTCCGGACCCCAGCGTCTTTCGTAAACCGTGAGAACCCCGAATCCTGTTCTCGGATAGACCCCGAAATCAAAATTGTCCAGTTCATCGACATCCGTAGCTTCGCGAAGCGAACGTTGGGCTTCCATGGTAAATGCCGTCGGCGTGCTGCACCCCGTGCAAAGCGCGGAAAGAGCAACGACTAGCGCTAAAAAACGCGTCATACTGATCTCCTTGTAATGAGAAATCTGAGATCGTCAGAATCCCTTACCCCAGTAGAAAGCCACCCCATTGGCGACTGATGCGACCAATGTAGCCTCGACCTGCACAATCAAGGAAAAGTATTTGATTCTGCAACATGACAGAGTGAACTTTGCGTTGCAAACTCACAATCGCGTTAGCCGAATCACTGATCAAACCTGCGGAACTAGCATCACGGCTTTGCGATCCGGTGGCATCACTTCCCCGCAGGCATCTGCTGCGTCAGACAATGTATCGCACCCAATCCCCAAATGAGTTCGTGGCAGTCGATGCCGATGACTTCGTGTTTGGGCAGGTGGGATTGGAGGATGTCGATCGCTTTCTTGTCCCGCGACTTGGGGCCAAAGGTGGGGACGAGGCAGGCGCGGTTGATGAAGAGGAAATTGATGTACGTTGCGGGGAGGCGCTCGCTATCGTGTTCCACCGGGCCGGGCATGGGGAGCTCGATGATCTCGAACGGCCGGCCGGCCTGGTCGCGGAGATTGTCGGCCTGCTTGCGGGCGCGTTTTAGGACTTTGTAGTTGGCGTCCTTCGGGTCGGACTCGATGCTCATCACGAGCTTGGTGGGGGAGATGAACCGGGCGAGGTCATCGACGTGGCCGTCGGTGTCGTCCCCTTCGATGCCGCCGGTGAGCCAGCAGACGTTGGTTTGGCCGTAGTAGTCCTTCAGGTATTGCTCGACCTGCGCCTGCGAGAGATCGGGATTGCGGTTTTTGTTCAGCAGGCAATCGGTGGTGGTGAGGACCGTGCCCGCGCCGTTGAACTCGACGGCGCCGCCTTCCATGATGACAAGCGGACGCTCTATCTTTGCGACCAATTGTCCAGGGGTTTTCGTGATGAACGGTGTTTTACGCGGATAGAAGACCGGCAATCCTAACTGAAACGCGATCTCTGAAGGCACGTCATCATCCGCATCATAAGGCGCATACTTCCCGCCCCAGGCGTTGAAGCCCCAATCGACGATCGCGCGTTGTCCCTTCTTGTTAACAACAAACGCCGGGCCGTGATCGCGGCACCAGTTTTCGTTGGTCTTGATGTGGAAGAACTTCACACGCTTGAGATCGACGCCGCACTCCTTGAGCTGGGCGCGGACGATGTATTCCCAGTTGTCGTTGGGAACATTGACATACACCCATTGCCGCGGCGTGATCTGGCGCATGATCGCGGCGATATTCTGTGGGATCGTGTGATACTTCCCGGGGAACGAAATCCCCTCCGGCCGCGGCCAACTAAACCATGTCGCCTCCTGCTTCGCCCATTCGGCGGGGAAGGTGTAGCCGAGCTGAGCGGGGGTTTTGGTGAGAACTTTGAGCTTGGGCATTTAGACCAGTGTGCTGCGTTATCAAACAAAGACTAATACTAGAATTTCATCAGCCGAGAATTCTCACGATGCCTTTTTGCGACGAGCAGATCTCATTGACGAGGTATCTTCAATTCGGGAAATGTTTTCGAACGCAAATCGGTCATAGTTTTCAGCGCGGCGCGAACCCTGCTTCATGCCAATAAAAACTAACACGCCGAAGCTTAGAAAGTGGGCGACTTCACGGAATGGAACGTCAAACAAACGACCGTCCTGAAGATAGATACGATATGGAACAAACGGTTCCCGGGTGATGAGGGCCTTAACATCTTTCTTTAGCATTATATAAACTCACTTCTGTCTCGCGGGGAATCGTTCGAGTCGTTCGATATTGCGTAAATCGATTATATCATATCCGTCCGATTCATTCGAAGACCCTCGACGCGTCCGCAAGATCATGATTGCGTTCTTTAGTATGAATGCTACGCCAGCGTTTTTGACATTAAATGTCTTACCGCTGGACAAATGCAGACAGAATGTTGAAAACGGCTCCTTCTCGAGTTCTGATCGAACATCTTCATGGGTCATAAGCGAGTCCGTTCTATATCACGCTGTCTTGTCATTGAACCTTTTCACCAATCCCCCGTAAGCATCAATCCGCCGGTCGCGCAGGAACGGCCAATGGGTGCGGGCGAATTCCACCTTTTCCAGGTCGAGGTCGCGGACGATTACTTCTTCCTTGTCCGTGCTGGCGCGGTAGAGCACCTGGCCGTTGGGTTCGGCGATGAAGCTTTGGCCCCAGAATTCGAGGCCGTCTTCGCTTACTTTTTTGCCCGCCGCGTTGGTGACGAATTCATGTCCGATGCGGTTCGGCGAGCAGGTATAACACCCATTGGCGACGGCGTGGCTGCGCTGGATCAGTTCCCAGCTCTCGTGCTGCGGCTTGCCGTACTCCGCCTTCTCGCTAGGGTGCCAGCCGATGGCGGTGGGGTAGAAGAGGATCTCGGCGCCTTGCAGCGCGGTCAGACGGGCGGCCTCGGGATACCACTGGTCCCAGCAGATCAGCACGCCGATTTTGGCGTAAGGCGTGTCCCAGGCGCGGAAGCCGGTATCGCCTGGCGTGAAATAGAACTTCTCGTAGAAAAGCGGGTCGTCGGGGATGTGCATCTTGCGGTAGATGCCCATGATATTGCCGTCCGTGCCGATGATCGCGCAGGTATTGTGATACAACCCCGCAGCCCGCTTCTCGAACAAGCTGGCGACGATCACGCACTTGTACTTCTTGGCGATTTTCCCGAATAAATCCGTGCTCGGCCCGGGAATCGTCTCGGCCAGCTTAAAAAATCGATGGTCTTCGCTCTGGCAGAAATAGAGACTGGTGAACAGCTCCTGCGTGCAGATGATCTTCGCGCCCTGCTTGGCGGCGCGCTCGATCAACGCCGCCTGTTTCTTGCGGTTGATCGCGGGTTCTTCCACGCAAGACATCTGCGTGATGCCGACGGGGACGATGCGGTCTGATGTGGTCTTCTTTGCCATGTCGGAGGAATAATATCGCTAAGAACGCAGAGACGCAGAGATCGCCAAGAGGAAATACAATAATTTTACTTTGCGCTCTCTGCGTCTTAGCGTTCTTTGCGTATCGCCGACCTAAGTCTTCGCCAAAGATAAGATAAACCGCTCGACGTTATCCGAAGCATCACCTAACCCGGATTTGCTGCGGTGATCGACCTCCGCCAGCAGGTCCAGTGCACGCGCCAATCCCGCCGAGCCCATTCGTTCGGCGGTTCGCAGGAGCGAATCGACGTTGTTCGCCGGCCAGATGCGCAGCTCCTTGGCGATCGCGAACGGGTTCATGTTCTTTTGCTTCAGCTTCATCGCTTTGAGCGCCTTCTCCAACCAGATCGCCAGCCAGGTGACGGCGCGAAACTCGGTGGAGGAATCGCTCTGCACCAGTTGTCGCCATCGCTGCAGGGCCTTATCGACCCGGCCGGCGGTGAGTTCGTCGGTCATGTGCCACATTTCCTGATCTCGCTGAAAGACGACCGACCGCCCGACATCCGCCTCGGTGACTTTGCCGTCAACCATCAACGCCAGCTTCGCCAGCTCGTTGTCCAGTCGGCCGAGGTCATTTCCGACAAGCTCCGCCATCAGCTGCGCCGCGCCCGGTGCGATCGTCAATCCGTGAGGCGTCTTGGCGCGGGAGACGATCCACGGCGTCAGGTCGCGGCCTTTGGGCGGCTCGCACATCTCCACCTTCCCGTGCTTGGCGATGAGCTTGCTGATCTTCTGATTTCCCGGCAGCGATTTACAGCGCAGCACCAGCGTGGCGGTCTCCACGGGCGCCGCGACGTACTCTTCCATATTGGATCGGTAGCGGGAGATGAATTCTTCGGCGGTCCGCAGCACAACGAGCTTGGTGCCGGCAAACATCGAGAAGCTGCGCAGCTCGTCCATGACGTCCGCGAGCTGGGCGGTCTCGCCATCAAAATCGATGCGCTGCGCGTCTTTGCCCAGTGCCGCGGCGATCCGTCGAATCGCTTCGAGCTGTAGAAACGTGTCTTCGCCGACCATCGCGTGCACTGCGGGCATGTTGTTGTTTTAACCCGCTTCGCGCCGGCCGCAAATGAGGCGGTGTACGGGTCGCATCGCGGGCGTCGGCGCGTATGATGTACGGCGTATGCCAAATGACTTCGAGGCCGTCTGCGACGATTTTTACGTGAATCTTCGCATCGGCACGCAGATGAATCTTCCACACCAGCGCGAGACGCTGCTGCACTTCTTCGAGCAGGTGCAAAAGAGCTTCCCGGAGATGACGCGCTTCCGTCGGTGCGATCAAAACGAGTACACGATCGAGGAAAGCCGCGAGCGCGAGAGCTATCGGTGGCTGAGCGTCGAGTCGCAGCGCTTGTCCAGCGGCCATGTCAATCCGCCGAGCATTGAGGAGGCGATGCGGCTGCACGCTGCCGTGCTGGAGCACGCGCCGTATGCACTGGGGCTGAGCCCGGTGGAGATTGATTACGTGGATGTGCTTTACGGTTTTGACCTGGATTTCGCCGGCAATCACGACGAGATCGTGGCCGAGAGCTTGTTTGCCGAGTCGCCGCTGGCATCGCTGCTCGAGGAGCCAGGTGCTCGGCCAATGGATTTTCAGCCGACGATCACCATCGCATTGTCAGACGATTACCGCATGCAGGCCCGGGTGGATGTGGTGACGCGAACCACTAATTACCAGGTCCGCACGGGCGATTATGGCGGCGAATCGATCAGCGTCTATCTGATCCTCCGCAAGTTCTGGGGCGATCGACCCAAGGCATCGCTGGAAGAAACCGTCAAGGCGCTGGCCGATCGTGCGCACTCGATGGCGGAGACGTATGTCGTGCCGCGCGTGGTTCAACCGATCCGTGCTGCTATTGTGAGCCGTTCATAATCGAGGCACATGGATCGCGATCAACTCAGGCAACTCGCCGCCGGAAAAGCCGCCCGCGCCGCGGAGCAGGTCGCCGCGGACCTCGCGGAGTTGACGAACTCTCCCGCGGCGGCGAAATACGACGCATTGTTCGACCCATTGCGGCAGTCGGCGGATCTGCTGACCCGCATCGCCGACCGGCTTGAGCGGCCCGGCGAAGCTTCTAAGGAAACCAGTCCATGACCGAAACCTCCGCATCGTCCCCGTCCGCTCCGATCGTTGCCACCGCCGGCCGCTATTACCGCAACGCGCGGTACATCATGGTTGCGGCGGTGCTCGCGTTCGCGATTTACTTTGCCTACGACGGTTGGCGTGGATATCCGGAGCTAAATCGCAAGATCGCCGAGAACAACGCCGCTATCGACCGCACGCAGGCGCTGCCCCAGCCAACCGACGCGGATCGAGCTCACCTCGATGTTCTCAACAAGCGTAAGATCGAACTGGGCAAGGACAAGACACCCACCGACATCGCGCTGCAGAAGGCGCTGGCGCTCTCGCTGCCGCTGCTGGCGCTGGGATATCTTGCGTTCGTGATCCGTCGCTCGCGCGGCGAGATCCGTCTGGAGAATGACACGCTCACGGTGCCCGGCCACCCGCCGGTGCAGCTTAGCGCGATTACTTCGGTCAATAACAGCGCGTGGAAGAAGAAAGGGATTGTCTACGTCGCGTACAGCGTGGACGGCCGGGCGGGAACGATCACGCTTGATGATTTTGTTTACCAGCAGAAGCCGATTGACGACATCTACGAAATTCTCGCCCGCCGCTTCGGCGTGTGGCAGGAGGCGGTCGCCGAGCCGAGTTGATTTGACGTCCGTATCGTTTCCCCGATCATCCGGATTATGACACGCGACCAGCTCCTGGAACGGATCAAGACCCTGGCCATCCTGCATGGGGAGTTCACGCTTCGCAGCGGGAAGAAATCCAAGTATTACGTCGATAAATACCGCTTCGAGACCCAGCCGGACGTACTGGCTGCGCTGGGTAAGCTCTTTGCAACCCACGTTACGCCGGAGATCGACCGCATCGCCGGCCCGGAACTCGGCGCAGTCTGCCTGGCGGCGGCGACGTCCATCGAGGCGAACAAGCCTTTCATCATGGTCCGCAAGGCCGCGAAGGAATACGGGACCACCAAGCGCGTCGAAGGTGTGCTGAACCCCGGTGAAAAGGTGTTGATGGTCGAAGATATCCTCACCACAGGCGGGGCGGTTCTTGAAGCGGCAAAGTCGCTAACAGATGCCGGGGCGAACATCGTGAAGATCGTCGGCGTCATCGACCGGCTCGAAGGCGCTCGCGAGAACATCGAGCGAGCGGGCTTTAAGATGGACGCGCTCTTCACGATCGCCGATCTCGGAATCGCACAGTCTCCTTAAATTGCGATCGTTGTTTAACAGTCAAACCGGCTCCATCGACGCATTTGATTGGTGCGAAAACACCTCAAAATACCGCAGATTTTGCGCCAATGCGTCCGATAATGCGCGCGCCTGTTGTGAAACGGACCTTGGAATATGCAGCACTCCCTCTTTGAGTAACGTTTACCTCAGCCTTGCGAACAAGGCGGTTCGGTACGTCCAAATTGGTTGACGGGGGTCAATGTGATGCCTCTCATGGCACGGCCGAACGAGACTTTCTTCATTTGGCGCCGGCTCAAAACTGCGGGCGCAGGAGTATTTTTTATGAAGGGTAGTATCGGGATCGAGCGGCTCGAAGACCGCAAGCTTTTTTCGACCAACGTGGCAATCGTGGACGGTGTTCTTCAGATCACCGACGACGACGACGGCCACCACGTTCGGTACAGGTACAACGCCGGTACGTATACCGTGACCGTCGACGGCACGCAGATCTTCTCCAGCGTGGGAAGAACCTGGAACACCGTCGAAATCAGGGGTATGGGCGGCAACGACAAGCTTGAGCACATGACCAATGAGACCCTGAGCATGGGCATTACCATGCTCGGCGGCGACGGAGACGATTCCCTGATCGGAGCAAAGGGCAGCGACGTGCTCAACGGCGAGGCCGGGAACGATTCGCTCAACGGCGGCGCCGGCAGCGACACGCTGCATGGCGGCGATGACAGCGACACCATTTACGCCTCAACGGGCAACGATCAATCGTACGGAGACGCCGGTACTGACACCATGGACGGCCGTGGGATCAATCAGTACGGCGGTCTGCTGATCAGCCTGGACGACGTCTACAATGACCAGGTTCTGGGCTCTGCCCAGAACGTGCACGACGATTTCGAGGTTCTCTATGGGAACAACGATAACGGCGACACCCTCATCGGCTCATCAACGGGTTTCGCGGCCATCTACGGACTCGGTGGAAACGATACGCTGACGGCAGCCGGCGCAGGTGACGCGCTGTACGGCGGGGACAACAACGACCTGCTGAACGGCTCGGCAGGCGACGACTACCTCGACGGCGGCGGCTACACCGACGTGCTCTACGGTGGTGACGGCAACGACACCCTCGTCGGCGGCAGCGGACGCGATTCGGTCTTCGGCCAAGCCGGCGACGACACGGTCTACCAGGACACCGATATCTCCATCGACGTCCTCGACGGCGGCACCGGGACCGACACGCTGTATTCGGCGACCAATCTCGTTCTGGACCTTGTGTCCAATTTTGAGGTCATCATCTAGATGGTCTGAACAATTAGACAAAGCCGTTTTGACGGCGAAGCATACGCAACAAGACCCACCGGTGATAACCGGTGGGTCTTGTGTTTCAAGCTCGTGGTTCCGGACATAGTTTCCGCGAACCATTTTTTGACAGTCGTTTAGAACGTCAACTTCAGCGCCTGAGCCATCTTGACATAAGTGGCATCGGTCAGGATCGCGTTTCGGTTGTCCAGGTAACCCTGAACGTCCGAACCGAACAGTGTGAAGTTGCCGGTGGTGCCAACGATGTTTTTGATCACCGAGGCCGCGACGGCGTTCATCGTGGTCGCGCCGGCGGTGAATCCACGCGCGACGAACTCGCGGCGGACCCAGTTTTCGAAGCTCTTCACGGTCGTGTTATCGCCGAATGAGCCGGGATCGGTCTTGGCGCCGACGAACACGTTGCCGGAACTGTTGAGCGCCGGAGCCTGCTTGATCCCGCCGTATGGGAAGAGGGTGTCGCCGGAGTTAAGCAGCGCGAGCACCTGGTCG
>JACMML010000105.1 GCA_014379105.1 Phycisphaerae bacterium | reverse complement strand
GGCTTCAAGGATGTCATCAATGAGTGGAAGGCAGACAAGTGGGATCCGCATCACCTGGTCGGGCTCTACAAGCGTGCCGGCGCGCAATATTTCTTCGCGATGGGGAACCATCACGACAACCTGGATATGTGGGATAGCCAATACCAGCCATGGAATTCCGTATCAGTCGGACCGAAAAAAGACCTGATCGCCGGTTGGGCAAAGGCCGCGCGCGAGAATGGCTTGCCGTTTGGAATCAGCCTTCATGCGTCGCACGCATGGACCTGGCTTGAGACTTCAAGATGGTCCGATGCCGAAGGGTCGTTCAAAGGCATTAAGTATGACGGCGCGCTAACCCGCGCCGATGGCAAAGGCCAGTGGTGGGACGGGCTCGATCCGCAGGATCTTTACGCACAAAATCACCCCGCCAGTTCGCGCCCGGACCCCAAAACCTATTCGCAATGGGCCGGCGGTACAGACCCGGCGCACATGCCGGATCAGGCTTACCTTGAAAAGTTCTACAACCGCACCGTCGATCTCATCAACAAGTACCGCCCGGAACTGATGTATTTTGACGACGACATTCTTCCCTTCTGGAATGTCAGCGACATCGGTCTAAAGATCGCGGCACATTTTTACAACAGCAACATGAGCCTCCATAACGGCAGGCTCGAGGCCGTGCTGTTCGGCAAATCATTGAATGAGCAACAACGTAAGTGCATGGTCTGGGATATCGAGCGTGGGCTTAGCCCGCGCATCGAACCGTTTCCCTGGCAGACCGACACGTGCATCGGCGGCTGGCATTACAACCGCAAGCTCTTCGACGAGCATCGTTACAAGACCGCAACAGAAGTCATCCACATGCTCGCGGATATCGTGAGCAAAAACGGCAGCTTGATGTTGAACATTCCGCTGCGCGGTGACGGGACGCTCGATGAAGACGAATTGAAAGTAATCGAAGGCATCACCGGGTGGATGGACATCAATAAAGAAGCGATCTTCGGCACCCGCCCGTGGAAAATATCCGGCGAAGGCCCCGCATTTGAGGCCGCCGCGCCGGTTGAGGGTGCGGGCTTCAATGAAGGCAAAGGGAAACCGTATACCGCGCAAGACGTGCGATTCACGCAGAAAGGCGCGGACGTCTATGCAATCGTCCTGGGCGCTCCGACCGAACCGCAAACGATCAAAACTCTCGGCTTCGCGGCCAAGTTACTGGAGAAGCGAATTTCGGCGATTCAATTATTGGGAAGCGAAGAATCGGTGAACTGGAAGCAGGCTGATGACGGCCTAACGCTGCAACCGCCGTTGCGTAAACCAAGCGAGATCGCACTCGTATATAAAATCTCGTAGGAAAAAAAACCGTCGATCAGCGTAGCGCCGCAACGGCCTGATCGTAGATGGAGACACATGCTTTGGCCGAGTCGGTCCAGCTCATCTTGCCGACTTCGAAGCTCCCGTGCTCGCGCAACGTGCTCGCCAGCGGCGGATGACGCAGGACGGCGACGATCTTGTTCGCCATCTCATTGGTGTCCCAGAAATCGACCTTCAGCGCGTGGGTCAGCACTTCGCTGACGCCGGACTGCTTGCTGATCAGCACCGGCACGTCGTTTGCGACGGCCTCAAGCGGCGCGATGCCGAAGGGTTCGCTGACGCTGGGCATCACATAGAGATCGGCCATCTTGAATACGCGCTCGACGTCGCTGCCGCGGAGGAAGCCGGTGAAGAGCACCTTGTGTCCGATGCCCATCGCGGCCGCCATCTCGATCGTCCGGCGGATCATGTCGCCGGAACCGGCCATCACGAACTTCACGTTGTCCATGATCTCCAGCACTTTTTTCGCGGCCGCGAGGAAGTATTCCGGGCCCTTCTGCATCGTGATCCGCCCAAGGAATAGCACGATCTTTTCGTCGCGCTTGATCGAATATTTTTCGGCGTCAAAAGTCCCGTTGCCGTTCAACTCCACCGCGTTGTAGACGACCTCGATCTTTTTCGGATCGACGCCGTAATGGTGGGCGACGACGTTCTTTGTGAAATGGCTGACCGCGATCACCTTGATCGCGCCGTGAACGCCGCGGCGCTCGATGTCGTAGATACGCTGGTCGACGTGGACGCCGGATCGATCAAACTCAGTCGAGTGGACGTGAACGACCAGCGGTTTGTTCTTCAGCGCCGCCACCGCGAGCCCGGCGGGATAGGTCATCCAGTCGTGGGCGTGAACGACATCAAAATCTTCGTTACGGGCAATCTCGGTCGCGAGCGCGGCGTATCGCTGCACTTCGGACATCATGTCACCGGCGTAGTTGCCGCCGCCAGTTGGCGCGGACTTAGCAACTTGGCCGGTGGCGTCTTTAGTGGATGAATCGGACAACTCCTGCGCCGCGCGTTTGGCTTCATCGCGCTCCTGGTATTCCATCGCGGTTTGATACGGATTCAACGCCGCGTTGACGGTACGGAATGTGACGTTCTCAAATTCGTCCATCCGGAACTCGGTCGCCGGCTGCGCCAATGGCGAACCCTCGCGCGGACTGACGAGCTTTACGTGCGTGGAGAATGGGCTCGATACCGGCCGTGGCAGGACGAACATTACATCCGTGCCGATTCCGCTCATCGCCTTGGTCAGGCCGTAGCAGGCTGTTCCCAGCCCGCCGCTGATGAACGGAGGAAACTCCCAACCAAGCATGAGCACGCGCATAGATTCTACTTCCGAGCCTAGAAAGTTGGCCCCCACTGCCGGGAATCTTGCATGCACAACGGGACGTGTCAATACAACCGTCACAGCTTGCCTAATTATTTGTGTCGCATGTGGTCGCACGGTAGCGCAGTGCGGCGATTTGTAGCGCCGACGGCGCGCTCGAAGAACGGTTCGTTTCAAGATATGGTTATCGGCCGTGTCGGAACTCGCACCCCCGATTTATGTCCGCCTCGGAGGTCCGCCGCGCCTCGGCTGGCTGTCGCGATTGCTCGCGCTGGCGATCGCGCTGGGCGCGCTCTGTGTCCTCCTAACCGCAGCACGGCTAATTCCCGAAGCTGGTGGAATTGGAACCCACACCCAGCTGGGACTCGCTCCATGCGCCTTCCTGGATCGCACCGGCATCCCCTGCGCCGGCTGCGGAATGACAACGAGTTTCGCACATTTCGTCCGCGGCCAGGTCTTCGCGAGCTTTTTCGCCCAGCCGTTCGGATTTGTGCTGGCGGTCTGTACCGCCGTCGTGTTCTGGGGCGCGATCTACGTCGGTACGACCGGAAAGGCGTCATATCGTCTACTGCTGATGATCCCACTGAAAGCTCACTTGTTCTTCTGGCTGGGATTCGCGGCCTTGGGGTGGATTTGGAAACTAATTGCCGTGGTCTCCAGTCACTGACCCGCCTTTGCAGTGCCCCTTTCCGCGCGAACTCCTGAGCCCAGCTTGCGGGCCACAAACGCCCGTCTATTCTGTGAACCGCGATGTTCACCTCGATTCTGTTTGATGTGGTCGGCCCGATCATTCTGATGATCGGGATCGGCGCACTTCTCCGAAAAAAATTCAGCCTCGACGTCGGCACGATGTCAAAACTGAACATCTATTTCACGGTGCCCGGATTCATTTTTTACACCGTCGCGTACAGCCGGCTGCCGCTTCAGGATATGGGGGGTATCGTCGCAATCACCGTACTGCAACTCGCGACGCTCGGGCTGCTTATATTCGGCATGGGCAAGCTGCTAGGCGTGCCTTACAAAACGTTGGCGGCGGTTGCGCTGGCGGTCATGTTTTACAACAGCGGCAATTACGGACTGCCGTTGGCAGAACTCGCTTATCCGAGCGGCGTTACCGATGGCGGGAAGGACGGCGGCGCGGTGCAGGCGTTCGTCCTAATGACGCAGAACCTGCTCACTTTCACCGTCGGCCTGGCGATCGCGGCGTCGGCTCACTCGGGATTTGCCTGGACCGTCGTCAAGCGCGTCGGACGCCTGCCGATGATTCCAGCATTACTTGCCGGGCTGGCGTGCAAGATGTGGCTCGCCGGCGATGCAGATCGTGTACTGCCGGTCATCATCGCCAAACCGGCGCAATACATCGCCGCCGCCTTGGTTCCTTTGGCGCTGGCGACGCTTGGCGCGCAACTGGCCAGCAATCCGCGGTGGCCGAGGTGGAAACCTGTCTCGGTGGTGCTGGTGCTTCGACTGATCTTCGGTCCGATTCAGATGGCCGGGCTGCTCTACGGGCTCCACCTTCTCGGCTGGGCGCCCCTTGACCTCTGGGGACCGCGCGGCTGGCCGGCGGAATTGATGATCCTCACCGCGGCCGTCCCAACCGCTGTGAATACCCTTCTCATGACGCTCGAACTCGATGGCGACACCAATCTCGCCGCCGACTGCGTCTTTTGGACCACCATCTGCTCCTGTTTCACCATTCCGGTATGGCTATACGTGCTGCGCCTGGTTTTCGGACCTGCCGGCTGACCGTACCGAAAGCCGCGAGCGCAGTTCCCATCATTAATTAAGCAGCGGTCCATTTTTGCCGATGTTCAGAGGAATAGGTCTGCGTCGGTCGCGCTGCCGGGATCGCCGGTTCAGCATGAGGAGTCGAGTATGGCCGCTCCGGAGAATCTTAACCCCGCGTTATCGTTGTTCCTTCGACACCACGAGACCCTCACCGGGCTCCCGGAGAACACGACGCGCATCGTGCAGATGTCCGGGGACCGCGACTGCAACATCTTTCAGCTGCTGAAGTTAATCTCCCACGACGCCGGGCTCGTCGGCCGAATCATCCAGGCGGTCAACAGCGCCTATTACTCGCTGCCCAACAAAATCACCCAACTCGACCGCGCGGTGGCCTACCTTGGATTGCGGACGATCAAGGAACTCTCGCTGGCGGTGAGCATCGCCAGCATGTTCAAAGGCGTGGCGCTGGGACGTTATCAAGCCCGCGACCTGTGGGACCACAGCATGGCCGTCGCGCTGCTGTCGCGCGATATCGCCAAGCGATCCGGCGCTGCGGACCCCGAAGAGGCGTTTCTTGCCGGAATGCTGCACGACATCGGGCTGCTTTTTATGGTTCAGTCCGAGCCGCTGCAGGCGCAAAAATTGTTCGCGGCGGTCGAGAGCGGCGCATCCAGTTTCGCCGATGCCGAACAGAGCGTCTTTGGCTTCGGTCACGCCGAGGCTGGCGCCGCGATGGCGGACCAGTGGAAATTTCCTCCGTCCATCCGCGAAGCGATCCGGTGGCACCATGATCCGGAGCATGCTGAGGGGAACTCACAACAGATGTGTGCGCTCATCGCGATCGCCGACCAGTTCTGCTGCCGATCAAAAGTGGGCTACCCGCTCACGTGCGCCGCCGTGCCGACAAGCGAGGCAATCTTCCAACTCGCGCGGGTCAGCGTGCAGATCGCCGAATCCAGTGAGGCCGAATTGCCCAAGCTGCTCCAAAACGCGGCCCCGATGGCCGCGTAACCCTATCTGCGTAATTTGCTCCCCTACTCTCCCTTCGCCGGCTTTGTCGCTGGCGGCTTCGCCGATTTGAGTTTTTCCTGCTGCTCGGCCGTCAGGATTTCGGCCTTCACTTTCTTCGTGATCGCCGATTGAGCGCCGATAAGCGACATCATCCCCGGATCCTTGTCCAGCGGGTGCGCCTTGAGGTATTCGTCAGCCTTTGGATCAGTCAACGCCTTGATCTGCGCTGCCTGCTCGGGAGTGATGCCCGCGTCCTCCACCGAGTTGCTGACACGGCGATAAAGTCCCGCGCGGACGACCGCTGTCTGTTGGACCGGCGTGAGTGACGCCAGCACCACCCCGCGAGTCCGCAGCGCGGCCATCTCCTTGTTCAGTGGGGCGATCTCATCCCTCAGCGCTTTGACCTTCTCCGCATCGTTAGCTTTGCTGGCCGCTGCAAGCTGCTTGCGTAGATCAACGAGCTTCTTACCGTTCTCACTGTCTTTCCACGCCTCGAGTTTCTTGTTGCCTTCATTGATCTGGGACTTGAATGCCGCCAGCTCGGCGTCCTTCAGCCCCGCGTCAGTCGCGATCTGAGCGTATGACGAAGTCATTTCAGCTTCGATGTCCGCGGCAACTTCCTTCGCGGCGACCGAGGGCGCGGCATCTTCCGCGAACGTTGCACTTACCCGCCCCACGGATACCGCGGCCGCAATCAGCCATGTCCATTTTGCAAATGTCATAATGCCTCCCGTTGAGTTGAATAGTTGCGGCGATTATTGCCCCCCAGTGTCCGATTTCGCAAATTTTTGTGCACTTTTCGACGTTCGAGAATTCGGCCGACAATGGTTGGAGCGTAATGCGCACCCGGTTAGACTAATCCAAGCCAACGGAGGCGTCCTTGCCAGTTGTAACCCCTCGTACGAAATCCTGTGTTCCGGCAATCCTGCTCATCGCGACCGTCTTCGCGCTCGGAGGGTGCAATGTGCTGGGCGTGATCGCCGGCAAGATGCCCAAGCCCGACATTGACGCCGCTTATCACGGCCTGGCCGGTAAGTCGGTGGGCGTGATGGTCTGGGTGGACCCGTCGACGCTGATCGATTGGCCGGGACTTCCGCTGGATCTCGCCAACAGTCTCGATGCCAAGCTGAAGGAAGCACAGGCGGCAAAGCAGAAGGAACTGGAAGGCACAACTTTCCCATATCAGCCGCGCTCATTCGTGCGCTATCAGAAAGAGCATCCTGGAATCAACGCTCTGCCCATCATTGACGTGGCTCCGAAACTGGACGTTGCCCGTCTCGTCTACGTTGAAGTCAACAGCTTTTCGAGCCGTGCGGATGGCGCAGTTGCGATGTATCTGGGGCAGATGGACGCGTCGATAAAAGTGATTGAGGTTGAGAACGGTGTTGCAAAGCTCGGTTACTCTGAGTCGGGTATTCGGATCCAGTATCCACGCAGCGCGCCACGCGAAGGACAACTGAATCAGACCGATCGCGCGATGTATGCCGGCAGCATCAATGAGATGTCAACGGAGTTGGCGATCATCTTCTTCCGTCATCCTGACCTGTCGCCTTAGCGAAAAAGCACGTAATGAAACTTATAGAGCTCCAAGCGCTGGCGCGTCGCGGTAAGTCACAGGTCGCTGTTGCGGCAATGCTGATTACTTGCACCGCCCTGGGAGGGTGTTACGTGCTGGGGGCAGTTGCGTACAAGGTGTCTGCCGATCAGGAAGTTAAAGCGCTCTACACGCTTCCCGCGAGGCCGACTGTGGTGCTGGTCGAAAATTATCGTCAGCCCGATCTTGCGGCCACGGACGCGGAACTTTTGGCGCGCTGCCTGCATGCCCGATTGGAAAGCCTGAAGGTTGTTCAATTGGTGGGACCGGAAAAAATACTGGAGCTGCGTTCGAAACGCTCCAAAGATTTTCGCAATATGACGGTCCCTGATATCGGCCGTGCGGTGGGCGCCGAGCAGGTGATCTATGTGGACCTGGAGTCCGGCGGCCTGGCGACGATGGGCGACGCATCGATCATCCGCGGCCGCGCTGTCGTGCTGGTGAAGGTGGTGGACGTAGCGACCGGCGAAACGCGGTGGCCGCCTGATCTATCCGACGGACGCGCGGTGACTTTTGAGACCAATCCGACCGATCTCACCGATCGCGTTCGGCCGGATCAACTCCGCTACGCTCTGTACGACGGGCTGGCAATTCAAGTCGTCAGACTATTCACGAACTGGCGCGCCGACGATGCTTTGCCCCAATGAGTTGCGTGATGAAATAAAGCGCCGAGTTTTTGCTAGATGAAGATTTTGCAAGCCCATTGATCGGCGAGCTTCGATCACTATTTTGAGTTGATATCGGGGGCGAGAAGTGCAAAAAAAGAAGACACCGGGAATTACCCACGGTGTCTTCCGGAGGGGAGAAAATGCGCCATTGCGCTAAGCTTCTAAGTAATACAGACTGCCTATTTTATCCTAGCCCTACATTCGCTGAAGTCAATATTTTTAAACTAATCCTATCATTTTGACATGATAAGAATCGGCGTCCGAAGTCCGTTAACTTCAGGAAAAAATTCCAACCGTCGTTAGTTATTGGCCCGCCGTTGGTTGACGTTGCAATTGATGCACTGCAGATTGAAGGAATTGTGCCGCTTCCGTGAGGTCACGGCCACCAAACCCCTGGGCCTTGAGATCAATCGGCGAACCGAACCGCACCCGTACAAACTGCGGTAATAGCACCGCCCGCACCATGGATAAACCCGCTGTTGTGCCGGTCTGGTAGACCGGTATGACGGGTGCTCCACTTCGCACCGCGATCATGGCGACCCCGGATTGGAATGGGAGTATCGCTGGGGGTCGCAATTGAATCCGTCCCTCCGGGAAGATGCCGAGCACCCGCCCGGCTTCAAGCGTACGAAATGCGGCGCGAAGTGCGGATGAATCCCGCCCGTCCCGCGATACCGGAATGGCTTGGATCCCTTCGAACAACCATTTCAGCGCCGGCGCTTCGTAATACTCCCGCGCCACCATCCACGCGATGGGCCGATCGACCACCGACTGAATCAGGAGCGGGTCGAGGCTGGAGATGTGGTTGCTGATTACAATCGCGGCCCCGGTCCGAGGTAGGCGCGTAGCACCGGACACCTGGACGTCGTGATAAACCCGCGCTAGGACGCGGTTGACCGATTGCAACAATCGGATGCGCAAGTGTGGCGCGAGGCTCGGTTTAGCACGGGGCTGCACGCGGATGAGTGTAACGCCGAGATCGCCGGGTGTAACGCCGGCACCGCCGCCCATCAATCCTTCTGCTTCGCCTGGCCGAGTTCTTTGGCTATCTCGCTTTCCAGTTCGTCCAGCTTGGAGAGCTCGGCCTTTTCCTGGGCGAGAACATCGGTCTCGATCATTCGGTCAATCTCCTCGTCGGAGATTGTTGAAGCGGATGCCGAGGATTCGGTCACGCCGCTCGCGCTGGTTTCCATCGTGTCCAGGAAGAGTTCCATGCGCTGCTCGACCGATCCCGCCTGGGCCATCGCGCGCTCCCAGTCCACTTGAGTCTTAGTCAAGTCCAGATCCGCGAACACGTCCGCCACCTGCCGGCTGAGCAGCGACATGCTCTCAGCGAACTGCCGGCTCGCCTCGGCCTGCTGACTGATCAACATCGCGTTCTTCATCGCCAGCAGTTGCCGCTCGAGCATGCGCTTCACCAATGCCGTTTTCTTGAGCGCCCCGCGAATGAAGTTGTACTGCTGCTGGTCGCCGATCCGCTTGGCGTTCTGGGCATTCTTAATGAAATCCTCGGCGAACTTCTCCTGCTGGCGGACCGATCGTTCAATCGCGCGCAGCCCGGACTTGAGCTTCATTTCGCGCTCGATGCGGCGTTCGTCTTTGCTCTTGAATAATCCCATTATTTACCCATTTAAACGCGAAGGCGCAAAGACGCGAAGGAAAACGCGAAGCGATACATTGATGAAGAACCGCACTACTCGCAGCAGCACTTCAACCGCATTATCCCTGTGTTCATTCATACGGCCATTTGTCTTTCTTCATTCTCAGTCTTGGTGATTCCTTCGTAACTTCGTGGTTAGTTTCTATTTCTGCCCCTCGGCGTGCCGCCCGCGGACGGCGGCATCGGCTTTGGTGAATGCTTCTTCTTTTTTCACCTTGCCGCGATCCATCTGCTCCCACATGTTCAGCAATTCCTGCCCGGCCTGATTGAGGCTGGTGTTCGCCAGTGCGTCGCGGTCGGCATCGGCGCCCAGTGACAACACCGCGTCAAGCCGATCGTGATACATCTCCTGTGAGACCGTGTCGTCTTCGATCCATCCGCTGATGCGGGCGACATCCTTATTTGTCAGCTTCAATCGTCCGAGCGCACGGCCTTTCTCATTGCCCTCTTTTACAAGCCGAAGCCGCGAAACGGTCATCAGCTCCTTTGACCGCAACGTGAGCTCACGCCCGGTCATCACCTGCTCCTGTGTCTTAAGTTCAAAATCCTGCGCCAGCGCGGTCCGCAACTCGGTGGATTTCTGCGCCGCGCCCGTCTGGAAGATGCGCTGTTTCTGCTCTGCGAGCGTTTCGATCTTCTTCATCAGCCGATCGCGCTGCTTGGAGATAAGGATCTCCTCTTTACGCAGCTCGCCGGCTGAGAGATCGCTCAGCGATCTATTGCGGCCGAGGATTTTGTCGATTAGCGCCATGGTGGGACTGTCGAAAGGCAAATATCACGTGTCGAGTGCTTTATTCAGCCCGGTTCACTTTGCGGGGTTTGTGGCCGGTCATTTTTCGAAGCGGCCGGCGTGGACGGGCCCGCTTCTTCAATGCTCGATTCATCCTCAGTCGGGGCGTCGCCGGATACTGCGCCCGACTCCCGGAGCAGTTCTTCGTATAGCGATTGCTCTTCGTTGCTTAATGTCGCGCTCGCCGTCGTTCCGACGCTGTCGGCCAGTTCGCTATCGGCCTGCAGCTGCGCGAGCATGTCTTCCGCCGCGGCGGCGTCGCCGGCGATTTCTTCGCTGTCCGGCAGCTTCGCGCCGCGGCCTTGCTGCACAAGCTCGAGGTTGTGCAGGTGAGTGGAGACGATGTTGATCTGCTGATTCAACACCCCCATCAGCTGCGCCCGACGTTCGATCTCCTTGCGAAGCTGCAGCAACTG
>JACMML010000104.1 GCA_014379105.1 Phycisphaerae bacterium | reverse complement strand
GGCGCCAAGGGCGCAGCAGCACCCGCCGCCAAGGGCGCGAAGGGCGCAGCCGCCGCTCCAGCCGCCAAGGGCGCTAAGGGCGCACCGGCCGCAAAGGGCGCGAAGAAGTAAAGTCTTCGAGATGATTTGGTGACACGGTGACTTGGTGACAAGGTGAATGAACGGTCACCCCGTCACCTAGTCATCTTGTCACCGAGACATCAAGTCAGTCACCATGGAAACGCCCCGTACTTTCATTTCCCAGCGCGCACACAATGTAGACGCCTCCGGCATCCGCAAAGTCTTCGACCTGGCCGCGAAGATGAAGAACCCGATCAATCTCTCGATTGGTCTGCCGGATTTCGATGTTCCGGAAATCGCCAAACAGGCGGCCGCCGGCGCAATCAATGCGGGACACAACCGCTATACGCAGACGCAGGGGATCGCGCCATTACGCCAGCGATTGCGGGCAGACTTGTCCAATGAATTCTCGCGCGATGTCGGCGAAGTATTGATCACCTCGGGCGTCTCGGGCGCATTGCTTCTGGCGATCCTGGCGGTGGTCGATCCCGGCGACGAGGTGATTTTTCTCGATCCGTATTTCGTCATGTACAAGCACCTGCTGACGATGGCCGGCGGGAAGAGCGTCATCGTCGACAGCTACCCTGATTTCCGCTTCGATCCAGATCGCGTCGAGAAAGTCATCACGCCGCGCACGAAGATGCTCATTCTCAATTCCCCGAGCAACCCGACGGGAATCGTGATGAGCGAACCCGAAATCCGCTCGGCCGTCGATCTGGCGCGCAAGCACAATCTGCTGATCCTGTCCGACGAGATTTACGAGCCGTTTCTTTATGAGAGTGGTAAGTGGAAAGTGGAGAGTGGAGAGACCACATCTTCCTCTCCTCTCACTACTCTCTACTCCCCGCTCTCCCTCTACGAGAATACGCTCGTCGTTCGCGGCTTCAGCAAAAGCCACGCAATGACCGGCTGGCGCGTCGGCTATGCGTTTGGACCGGCGGAAGTGGTCGCGCAGATGACTAAGCTGCAGCAGTACACCTTTGTCTGTGCGCCGTCTCCGTTTCAGGAAGCGGCGCTGGCGGCATTGGATGTGGACATGAGCGCGCATGTGGCCGACTACCGGCGGAAACGCGACATTGCGTATTCGATGCTCTCGGCGAAGTTCGAGATCGAAAAACCCGGCGGCGCGTTCTACATCTTTCCAAAAGCACCCGCCCGCATGACCGCCAGCGCCTTTGTTGAACGCGCCATCGCCGCCAATGTGCTAATTATCCCCGGCAATGTTTTCAGCGAGCGCGACACCCATTTCCGCATCAGCTACGCCACCAGCGACGACACGCTCCGCCGCGGCTGTGAGATACTTCTGTCTCTGGTGTAATGCAATTAACTTGCATCTGGACCCGGTCTTGTGTTATTGCTATCCCCAATGACGCGCCGGTGCATCGGTCTCATCCTCGCTTGTCTGTTCTGTCTGACAGGCACCGGCCTCGTCGCGGCGTCGCACGCCCGACTACACGAGCTAGCTCAGCCGCAAGATGCCGCAGCCGACGCACCTGATCACGCGCCACTCTCCCACGACCATCAATCTTGCGCGGTCTGTGCTCAACTGCACGCCCCATTTACCGCGGCGCCGGTAACTGTCTTCAAGCTCCGTCTATTCGTGCAGAGAGATGCCGCCTTTTGTCACCTCGCGCCGCTGATTGACGCGATGCCCACCCACCGGATCAGTTGCCGCGGTCCCCCGCTCGTCTGATTTGATCCGCGTCACTCGATTAGACCTCTATTCAATTGCGCCGTCTTTCCATCAACTCGATGGCGGCGCGCCAAATCACGGAGACCCCAATGCGCCAATCCTTGTTGGCCGTGGCAGCCATTGCCATGCCGATCTTTTGCGCCGCGCCGCTGCGTGCGCAGACCTCTCTTGAAACGAACGAACGGTTCGAACGTCTTGAAAAACGCCTCACCGAGATGGAGCAAAAACATCAGCGCGAGATTGAATCGCGCGACGACGAGATCGCGCGTCTCAAAGCTCAGCTTGCCAACCATCCCGATGGACCGCCTGCTCAGGCACCTGCTGCGGCGACGGGATCCGTCGCCGCGGATACCACCGCAGACATTCTGAACGACATCAACGCCCGCCGTGGTCCGCTGCAGATGAACCGCTTGCCGGCGAGTTTCAATCCGGATGTAGCGGTCATCACCGATTGGCGATCATCGATTTCCACGCATAACAATAATCACGCAAGAAACCGCTTCGACGTCGCCGCAGTCGAGCTGGATTTCCGCGCGGCGGTCGATCCGCGCGCCGACGCGGTGGCGATCATCCCCATCGTCCGCGAAGTCGAAGATCCGCTGTTCTTTGACCCCACGGAAGAACCTGAAGGCGGGCCCGAAACGGCGATCGAGATTGAAGAAGCGTATCTCTTTCTCCACGATTTCGGCGTCCCCAACCTCACCGCCAAGCTCGGGCGGTTTCATCTGCGCTTCGGCCGCCAGAATGTGCTGCACGCGCACGATTGGCCGACGTTTGATAACAATTTCGTCAATCAGTCCTTCCTCGGTGGCGAGGCGCTGAGCGATTCGGGGCTGAGTCTCAGCTACGTGATTCCGCCGGAGCGAATCGGCAACCATTACGTAGAAATCATCAGCGAGATCATCACCGGCGAAGGTGGCGGCGCTGAAGCGCCTGTCCTCAACAACAACGCGCTCGTGGACGGCCCGGCATTCAACACGCACGTCCTCTGGAACTACGACATCGCCGATGCGTGGAACCTGGAACTCGGCGGATCGTGGTTGACCGGCCGGCACAATAATGACAATCAGCAGAGCGCGAATCTGTTCGGCATCGATATGACACTCATCCACACCGACCCGACGGGCGGATTCAATAACCAACTCTTCCAGGCCGAGGCGATCTACGGCATCACCGACACGTCGCGCGATGAAACCCAACACGCCTTTGGCGCCTATGTACTCGCCCAGCAGCAGATCAACCGCGATTGGTACATCGGCATCCGCGGCGACTGGACGCAGAATGCCGTCGACGATTCGCAATCAGTCTGGGGCGTCTCACCGTACGTGAGCTGGTACTGGAGCGAGTTCCTTCGCTTCCGCATGCAATACCAGCACAAGGACGGCGATACCCCCGCGGAAGACAATCTGTTTTTTCAGGTGACGTGGATCTTCGGGGCCCATCCGCCGCACCCGTACTGGTCGATGCGGTGAATTTTCTTCAACTCGAATCTCGAAAAAGACGACCCATGAAAACCTCAATAACCCTATTTGCGATCCTGCTCGTGTTACCGGCCGTCGCGACGGCGCAGCTCAAGATCGTCACCACAACCACCGACTACGCCGACATCGCACGGCAGATCGGCCGCGACAAGGTGGACGTGCATTCGGTCATGAAAGGCCCGGAGAACGTGCACAACGTGCTGGCCAAGCCGACGGAGATGGTCAAGCTGAATCAGGCAGACCTGTTCGTCCACAGCGGACTTGATGCCGAACCGTGGCGAACGAACCTGCTCCGCGGCGCGCGAAATTCAAAAGTGAATGACCGCCAGCCCGGCAATGTGGATATGAGCCGGGGAATTGAGCTCAAGCAGGCGCCGGCCGGCAGAATCGATCGCTCCCAAGGCGACGTCCACGCATACGGCGATCCGCATTACTCACTCAGCCCCGTCAACGCACAGCGCATGGCCGCCACGCTCGTACACGCGATGGCGGATGCTGATCCGGCGAACGCGGATTTCTATCGCGCGAACGCCCGACGGTTCGTGACCGATCTGGGGACCGTCGCTGACGATATTCGCAGATTGATGCGCCCTTATGCGGGATTGAAAGTGGTGACGTTCCACCCCGCGTGGGCATACCTCGCGGATGCTGTGCCAATTGAGATCGTCGGTACGATCGAGCCCAAGCCATCCATTACGCCGTCCCCGGCCCAAGTGCGCGAGATCGTGCAGACGATGCGACAGCACGGCGTGAAAATCGTGATCTGCGAGACATATAGCGACCAGCGCCTAGCGCGCTCGATTGCCGAACAAGCCGAAGCGCAGCTTGTGATCCTCCCGGACCATGTGCTCGGGCTGCCGGAGGTGGACTCATATCAGAAGCTCTTCCGGCACAACGCGTTGAAGCTGATCGAAGCCGCTGAAGCCGCCGGGATCAAGCCGGCAGCGACACAGCCGGCGCGGGCGCCGACGAGCGACGCTGAATCGCCCGCTGCTGGTCCGGCGAAGTGAATGTGATGATCAGATTGAAAGACACCATTTTTGGCTACAGCGGCCGTGCGATTGTGCGTGCGGGCGAGATATCGCTCGCCGCCGGGCAGTGCCTGGGCGTCTTCGGACCCAATGGCGCGGGGAAGACCACGCTCGCCGCCGGCATGATCGGTTTAATCAAGCCTCTGGCAGGTCAGGTCATCCGCAGCAGCGAACTGCGCATAGGCTACCTGCCCCAGCATCGCGCGCTAGAGCGGCATTGGCCGATGAGCGCGCTCGATGCCGCGGCCATCGCGGCGACGGCGCGCCGCCGGCTGGGCTGGATGGGTGATGCCCGTCCATCGATTCAGGCAGCGATGACCGAACTGGGCGTGCTTGAGTTCCACGCCCGCACTTTCGTCAGCCTCAGCGGCGGACAACAACAGCGCGTGCTGCTGGCCGGCGTTCTTGCGTCGAACCCGAATGTCTTGGTGCTCGATGAGCCCACCGACGGGCTCGATTCCGCTTCGCGCGAAAAACTGCTGGTCGTACTGCGCGCCCGGATGCAAGCCGGCCTGGCGGTGGTGCTGATCAGCCACAACGTCGCGGACCTGCTTGAACTTGCCGATTTAATCGCGCACGTCGCGCCCGGTGCGACGCCCGCGGAGGCGTCAACTGTGAATCTCATCGAACCAGGACGATTCATGCGACACGTCACCGCGATGCGGGGAAGAGAATGACGTCGCTCGCCGAATACGCCGAGATCGCCGTGCTCCTCGCGCCGTCACTCGCGACGGCGGCCGCGTTCGGCATCGGCGCGGGGATCGTCGGCGTGTTCGTCCTGCTCAGGCGTGAGGCGATGGTTGCGCTCACGCTGCCGCAGGTGGTCGCGATCGGCGCGGCAATCGGCCTGAGATTTAATTCACCCACGCTCTGGCCGGCTATCGCTTCCACGGCGACGGCGATCATTCTCTTATCATGGGCCAGGGGGCGCAACGCCGGGCCGTGGTTGCTTCCGTCCCTGTATGTCGCGGGAATCTCGTTCTCATTTCTCATTATCGCCGGTGCCGGCGCACATGTGTCGGAACTACAGAACGTGTTCACCGGTATCGACGTGGCCGTCACGCCGGACGCGGCGCTGTTGGCGATTCCGGTCGTCATCATCGCAGGACTATTCACAGCGATGCTCTGGCGGCGATGGCTGTTGATCGCCCAGGCGCCGCTTGTCGCGCGGCTCGCCGGGCTCGCGCCCGCCGGGTGGGACACGCTGTTTCTGATCCTGGCGGCAACCGTGCTGATGGTCGGTACACACGCGCTGGGCGCGGTGATTGTGCTGGCGCTTCTTTTCCTCCCCGCGGCCACGGTGCTGCCGTGGTGCCGCCGCATCCCGCCGGCGCTTGTCACCGCGCCGCTGATGGCGATGGTTTATCTTGCGACGGGCTTCGTCCTTTCGATCGAGATGAATTGGCCGCTGAGCCAGTCCGTCGGCGCGGCCGGCTTCGGGATTATGATTGTTTCAAATATATTTGCCGCGTTGCGACGGTGATTTTCGTGCGTCATCGCAAAAAACGGATCGACCCGGGCATGCAAGCACGCCCGGGCCGATTTCCTCCCGTCGCCGGTGACTGAGTGCGCTAGTTGGTCGGCACCCGAATGTATCCAAGTTTCCCGTTGCTGGCATCATACTGGCTACGATCCAGAATCAGCGCCGCCCGCCGTTCCGTGACAAGCTCCGCGGTGGCCGACCCAGCATTCCGCCAGCCTTGCAGCAGCACGTAGATCGTGAAGGTGTCCGATCGCGTGGTGATGAGATTGCTGACGCGATTGAGCATCAGGTATTGCTCTTCGAAATCGTTGCGTATGCCGTCAGTCGGCATCGCAGGCGGGGCCGGATTGTTGGGATCGGGAGCGGGATTCTTCGGCGAAAGGTCTCCGCTCGCATCGTCCGGCTCACTTGCCAATGCCGACTCCTGCGCGACCCTGATGCCGGGAATCCGATGCAGATCAAACAAGCTCCGAATTGGCCCGCCCGGCGGGATCACCGGCGTACCCGTCGGCGGATTGGGATCGCCGTCGCGCCAGTAGGCGATCGCGAGTGCGATGTCTTCATTGTCGTCGCGTTTTGGATACGCCAAGTCATAAGCTGCGCTTGGACTCGGCGGTCTTGGATTATCACCTTCATAATATAACGCGGGGAGTTCCCCGGGGAGAGGGGGATCCGCCGTTCCCCACCAGAGTTCACCCGGATAATTCGCCCCGATATTCGAACTTGGCGGCGGCGACACCCAGGGAAGCATCGAGAGCACTTTCCACGGCGCGGTGTTGATGTTGATCATGCCGCGTATGGGTACGGTGTTTTCGGTGTTGTCATTCGGACCCGGCGTCCCCATCGGCGGCGGCGTAGCATCATCGGATCGATCCGCGGCGATCGCAGTGCCGGAATTGTTCACTGCGGTCACACCCAGGAACGGGGACTTCGTGGCGGGCCCGCCACCGCCATAATTAAAATACCCGAAGAGATGTTCGATCGACATCGCATCCGTCGAATATGCTTTAACGTGGGGAAAATAATCATCATGCGGCGCCTGCAATGTGAAGTAATCGAATAGCCGCAGCGCAAAGCGATATCGCCAGAGCCGCGACTGCGCGCTATCGCCAAAATCATTCGCCACGGCGATGGGCTGCCATTCCGCCGCGTCCGGCGGCGCGACGCTGGATGTGGGCACGATGCACAGGTACGTGCTGGATGCCGAAGTCCCTGCCGGCATCACGACATCGCCGAGGTCATGCACGACGATGTCGTTCTTTCTGTAAGTAACGCCGGTTGTCCACTTCGAGATCGACGTGATCTTCTTCCAGTAGTTGGTATTCGGCGGGCGTTGCGTCCAGTCTGTCTGATTAACCAAAGTATGGCAGATGTACGTATCCGGACCAAACGTGACCATCATCCCCGCTTCATACGGCTGATTAATTGCCCACGGATGCGGGCAAAGCGGCGCGAAGCGCCCGATCTGCTCACGTGTCTGCTTTGCTTCATCGGCCAAACTCGAACCCGAAGTCGGATCAAGCGGGTCATTGGTCGTATCCGTATCCTCCGCCATTGCGGCATCCATTGTGACGGCGTTCACTTCGATAACCTTATCCGCATTAAGCGGATCGGGGTTGTAAATCACGTAACTGCCGATGAACGGCACCTGCATCAGATCGCTGACCCGCCCGAATTTACCGAACGGATAGCGATTCGCTTGTGGCGAGATCGGATTGATGCCCGGCCAGTCCTTGGCGAGCAACTGAATGCTGAACATTGTCTTCTGCCGCGCGCCGTCAAAAACGTTTGTATCGTTAAAGTCCGTGAATGACGGCGGTGGATCGTGCGGAAGAACGGGTGCACCACTGGTACGCGACATATCCCTGTTATCATCGTCCCAGGTATCTGTATTCGGTCCTTGTAGTACAGCTACTCCAGGTTTCCATGGTGCACTTGTTTCCGCCGTTCCCATGGTACGGGGATGAGGCAGTCTCGAGTCATGACCGTTTGGGGAGAGACCGCTTTCAGAGAGTTGTGCGTCATAACGGCCGGGATAAACAAATCGCCAGTTGATGTTGATGGTCCCGTTGCCTTTATCCCCTGCGTCACGCTGGTAATGCCACACGGTGCAAAAACCATCAGTGCTACCCGGGGGCCCGGTAATCCAACCGCTGTCCCTGTACTCATTACCCGGATCGGGTGTTGTCACGTCATACAGTGGAAGCCCGCTAAGGTCGTACGAATCCATCGGTGCAAAACTGGTGCGGAAGCCGTTCTGCGGCAGGGGGTCGGTTCCAGTATACTCATATACCAGCGTTTTTTTTCGTGGGTTTGAGACGATTGTATTCGTAGCCGGGTCAAATTCCTCCACAATGCGTTCCTCTATGAACGCCGAAAGCGGCCGCATCAGGATAAACTCCCGATTAAAAACACGGTGTAAATTCGCGACATACGCAACATTAAACGCCGGCGCTCCCGTTGCATTCGGCACTGGCCCCTGCCCGTCGGGTCCGGCAGGCATCTTCACGCTGCCGGGCCTGTACACCGCCGCGTTGCCGCCGCTGCCGGCAACGTCGTAATTCTCCATGACCAGAAAGCCCTTCGGCGGGATGATCATGGCATTCTGAAATGCTGTGGTATCGGTGAGATTAGAAGTCGCAGCCGAGAGATCGATCATATCAGGCAATGTTGGATCATTGGTGTCGATCAATCGCATGTTCGGCAACTCTGAAGCGGGTGCAGTATGCCTGAGCCGGTGTAACGTGCCGATTCGACAATCGCTGATGTCGATGGGAACGTCGTACGGATTGAACAATTCGATGGCAATGTATCCCTTAGGATTAGGACCCGCCGGGCCCGGAAGGCCACCCGGCAGAACTGGCCCGTGTGTAACCGTGTCGTTCTGCGCAAATACTTCGGTGATGTAAGGCTGGCGCTGAACGCCATAAATGCTAGCGGTGACGTCAGTCCCGTTGGCGAGTTTCAAAGGGATATTGCGCTGCTGGAGCACGTCGGGCGTCGTGACAGGGTCTCCGCCGGGCACTGGCGAGTTTTGCGCTCGCAAAGCCTCCAAATTTGCCGCCGCGATCGCGGAGCGCAGAAGGAGGACTTGATCAGGCATTAATCTAAGGGCAGAACGGTAGGAAGGCGGTTCTGGATAGGTCGCCCATACAGCGTTTACTCCGGCAGGTGCATCGGGCGTGGAGCGAATTGGCGACCTAAACATACGGGCGGGGTTCTGGGAGTTTGCAGGCGACGTGAGATCTGGCGCATGTGTAGATCCCACATCCGAGATTGCCACCTTCATCCCCCGGTACGGATCAAAGTTCTTATACGGGTCGGCATTCGTGTCGCTGCGGATATAGGTACTTACCTCGACTGCATCAACATCGTTACTCGTGAAGATCGTCCCCGCAGCGTCGTTGGCGCCCGTGAAATTCGGCTCGGCCATTACTTGCCAGAAGGCGCGGAAGAGTTCGCCGAAGGTGGCGGTGTTGATGGACGTTTTGGGCGTGCCGCCTTTGGGGAAGTCCGCCATTTCGGCGTTGGGGACGGTGGGCACGCCGGCGTATTTGGTCGGCACCAGATTGCGATAATTCGCGGCCGCGGTGACGAGCGAGCGGCGCGGCATCCAATCGGCGGTGTTGGTGGGGACTTCTTTAGAAAAATTGAAGGTCGAATCGAACCACAACCACTTATTTGGCGCG
>JACMML010000103.1 GCA_014379105.1 Phycisphaerae bacterium | reverse complement strand
GCCGACAAGAGGCCGCCGATGGTCGTTGGGATGAGCGTGACGAACAGTGCGATGAGGAAGACGACGGAAATCGGTTCGCCGGAGTAGATCGCGAACGGCTCCAGCGTCACGACCGCGATCAGGAAGATAATCGTCATTCCGACGAGCAGGATGTTGAGCGCGACTTCGTTTGGGGTCTTCTGCCTTGCGGCGCCTTCAACGAGCGCGATCATGCGCGCCAGAAAACCCTCGCCCGGCCGCACGGTAATGCGCACTTTCAGCCAGTCGGAAACGACTTTCGTTCCCCCGGTCACCGCCGACCGCTCGCCGCCCGACTCGCGGATGACAGGCGCCGACTCACCTGTGATCGGGGACTCGTCGACCGATGCAATCCCCTCGATCACTTCGCCATCAGCGGGAACGATGTCGCCGGCTTCAACGAGAATTATGTCGCCTTTCTGCAGGTCGCTGCCAGCAACCAGCTCAAACTGCGTCGTTTTGGGGTTTTGCAGAAGCTTGGCCTGGCTGTCCTGTTGCGTCGCGCGCAGGGAGTCGGCGCGAGCCTTGCCACGCCCCTCCGCTATGGCCTCTGCGAAGTTCGCGAACAGCACCGTAAACCAGAGCCATGCGGTGAGTTGCGCCAGCAGGCCAACATCCTCGCCGCCGTTGATGAGCGCCTCAAGAAAGGTGACGGTCGCCAGAATCGATACGATCTGGACGACAAACATAACCGGGTTGCGGAAGAGCTTCGCCGGATTGAGTTTTACGAAAGCCTGTTTTATCGCGAACCGCAGAATCTGCGGATCGAACAGGGTGATATCTTTTGCGTGGGCCATGACTGTCCACTCCCCTTAAAGTGTCTTGCCGGCAAACAGGGCGAAGTGTTCTGCAATCGGCCCCAGTGCGAAGGCCGGGAAGAACGTCAATCCCTGAATGACGACGATGATGACGATGAGCAGAACGACGAAAGTCGGCGTGTGCGTTGGCAGCGTGCCGGCAGTCACAGGCACGATCTTTTTGGCGGCGAGGCTGCCCGCGATGGCGAGCATCGCGATGATGAATACGAACCGTCCAAGCAGCATGCAGATGCCGAGCGCGGTGTTGTGGTATGGCGTATTGGCGGTAAAGCCAGCAAAAGCCGAGCCGTTGTTATTTGACGCTGAGCTGTAGGCGTAAAGGATTTCCGATAGCCCGTGCGGCCCTGCGTCCTGCAATGACGAAATGCCCTGAGGCAGCACAGCCGACAATGCCGAACCGGATAGCACGGCAATCGATACGACCAGCAGAGCCAAAATCGACAGCTTGATTTCCTTAGCTTCGATCTTCTTGCCCAGATACTCCGGTGTGCGACCGACCATCAGGCCCCCAACGAATACGGCAAGCAGAACGAACAGGAGCATGCCGTATAGGCCGGACCCGACGCCGCCAAACACGATTTCACCCAGGTCCATCAAGAACATCGGCACGAGGCCGCCAAGCGGCATGAAGCTGTCATGCATAGAGTTGACGGAGCCATTCGAGGCTGCCGTGGTCGCCACCGCCCAAAGCGCCGAGTTTGCGACGCCGTTTCGG
>JACMML010000102.1 GCA_014379105.1 Phycisphaerae bacterium | reverse complement strand
TTCGCCAACGAGCACCAGAAATTTCGCGGCGGAGATCGCGTCGCCACATTCCAATGGGATGGCGCGGTGATCGCGCCGCTTATTTGCTACGACTTACGATTCCCCGAAGTGTTTCGTATCGCGACCCGCGCGGGCACGGAGATATTCGTCGTCATCGCTAACTGGCCGACGGCGCGCGTGCATCACTGGACTACACTGCTTGCGGCCCGCGCGATCGAGAACCAGGCTTACGCGATCGGATGCAACCGCTGCGGCGCCGACCCCAATGTCGCATATCCCGGCCGCTCCGTCGTCTTCGATCCGCGGGGGCAACTGATTGGCGATGCGGGTGGAGCCGAGGGCGTGTTAAGAGTGGATATTGACGTCGAATCGCTACGGCAATATCGGCGTGAATTTCCGGCGCTCAACGACATGCGCTTTGTCGGCGAGAAACTTCGATAACGACTATTAAAGTGATCTGCGGTGAGAATCTCGAGGCGTCAGGCACGCACGTCTAGCACCGCGCCGAGACCCGTTGCCGCAGCGACCAGTTGATCCCCGCTCTTGGAAATTCCATTGGTGGCGGCCTCGATCAACTTGATCGCGGCCGCGCCGGAATCCCGCTGCGACTGGAGCATCTTGGCGGCGACGGCGTATTGCACGCGCGACGCGTTCTCCGCCTGTTTCATCCCAATGATGCTTTGAACAAGATCCACTATTCCTTACTTCGTCCATCGCCAGTCGGGTTCATAAGGATCCTATCGGTCCCATAAAAAACTGGCTTCTGGCGCGATACTCACGCGAATTTTCCCCAAACATTCTGCTTGACACGCTGATCTTCGTTAGGATACTGTACGCCAAACACAGTCCGAACGATGTTCGGCAGGTGGGATTATCAAAGGATCGGTATGAATCTGACGCCTCGTCAACTCGATGTCCTGGTGGCCATTCGAAATTATCGTCACATCAATGGCTACGCTCCGACAATGCAGGAACTGGCCGACACGTTGGGGACAAGCAAAGTCACCATTTTCGAGCATGTCGGCGCGCTGGAACGCAAGCGTGTGATCCGCCGCGATAAGCACAAGGCGCGGTCACTCGAGATCATCTCCGAAGAAAAGATGCCCGACGAAAATCGGCCGACAAAGCTGCCGCTGCTGGGAACGATTGCCGCCGGTTCGCCAATCGAAGCGATTGAAAACCGTGAAGAGCTTGATCTCGAAGCGATGTTCGCAGCCAAGCAGGGTGTCTACGTGCTGCGCGTCCGCGGCGAAAGCATGATCGAGGATCATCTGTGCGATGGCGATTTTGTCGTAATCGAGCGCCGCGAAACCGCGCGGGCCGGGGAGCAGGTCGTCGCACTGCTCGACACTGGTGAAGCAACCCTTAAGCGCTACTACCGCGAAGGCGGCAAAGTCCGCCTGCAGCCGGCCAATAGCAACATGGAGCCTAGGATCGTCGATGCCGACCGTGTGCGCGTGCAAGGCGTCGTCATTGGCGTATTACGCAGTTACACCACGCATTAACGCTCCGCGGTTCTCGACGATCAGGCTTGTTCTGGCGCAGTGGTACCGTCCAGCGGTTGGGCTTTGGTTGGATCACGCAGAAGCGTCGTGGGTTTTATATTCGAAACGCGAGCGGATTAATGTCCGAAGCGCGACTTGATGGTGTCCAGTGTAGTGTCTGACATCGCTGTAGAGGTTTCGGGTCGGTATCGCTGCCCGTGCCGTTTGTTGCCTTGGCACCCCTGCGACCGTGTTCCGTGCCACTTATGTGGGTACCGGCCGCAGCTCGCGGTGCCGCCGCTGCCCGTGCCGCATTGAATCATGTCGTAGCAAACGTTTGATGGACCTCTGCGCCATAGCGGTATCGTGCCGTTGCGCAGCTGAGATAATAGTTGTTTTCGCAGTTTAATTGACCCGCGCGTCCACCGATCCGGTTAGCCGGAAATCCAGTCGCTCTCGGAGATGGTGCGCGCTTCGTTGTGCTCTCAATTGCAAAGGAATTCGCTATGACTAATGGAACCGCTCACCCCCCTTCCCATGAGCAGCGCAGGTCCCCTTCCGGCCGATTGCCGCTCAGTAATCAGCCGCGCCCCGCCACTGCTCCCTCCCACCGCACATCAAGTTCCGCACAGCATCGGCCTCCGCATCAGGGGAACAACACGGGTGCAGATCCATCTGGTCCTAAACAATACAATGGCAATAGAGGGACCGGCAGTTCAAGGATAAGCACAGGCTCTGTCTCGGCAGGTGCGCCAGAACCCCAGAATGTTCCGCGTAAGCCGGACCACTCGATCCTGTTCCAGACGTTTTTCAAATCCGTCGGGTCCCGCACCTATGCGGCCCAGATCAAGCAGGCGACCAATGGCAATCAATACATGGTCGTCACCGAAGGACGTCGTGATAAAAACAGCGACGACGTGCGCAAGATGCGCATCAACATTTTCTCCGAAGACTTCGAGGCTTTCTTCGACCTGCTGCGCCAGACGGCCAGGTACATTAAAGAGCACCCGCTGTCGGCGGAGTTTCAGGCGGAGCGGAAGAAGTTCTGGCAAAACCTGGGTCGGAAGAAGGCCGGTATGAATCGCGGGGATGCGCCGCGACCGCTATCCGCGTCAGCGCGGCCGTGACCGTATCGCTTCCGTTGGCCGTGCGAAACGGCCTGACGTTTGAACGTGATAACAACCCTTGGATGATCGGCCAAAGGAGTCATTTACGTCGCCGCAATCATCATGGCGCCAATTTATCCTCCGAGTTTCATCTGAGTTCCCCGCCGGGAAATCAAGCCGGGAAATCAATTAGCTTCCGCGACGGGTTAACCCCGTCCCGCGCCCCAGATGTACCGCCAGCACCGTGACGTCCGCAGGTGTGATGCCGCTGATCCGCATAGCCTGGCCAAGCGATCGAGGCGTGTACTGGATGAGTTTTGCCCGCGCCTCATTTCGCAGGCCGGTGACGACTGCGTAGTTAAAATCTGCGGGGATCAGCTTCTCCTCCATCTTCCCGAATCGCGCCACGGCCTGATCCTGCCGGGTGATATATCCTTCGTACTTAACCCCCACTTCCACGCGCCACCCCAGATGCGGCGAAATAGAGAACGCGGGTTCGTGTCCGAGACGTCCACGGATCGATTCCCATGTGTTCTCCGGACGACGCAGCAGTTCGTGTGCGCTCGAGCCGTCGAGCCGGATTTGCTTCAGCGCCGCACTGGCAGCGGTCATGGCGTCACGTGCTTTTGTAAACGCCTCCCAGCGCCGGTCATCCACCAGTCCGACAGAACGGCCGATTGGCGTGAGGCGCAGATCGGCGTTGTCATTGCGAAGCAGGAGTCGGTGCTCGGCACGGCTGGTAAACATTCGATACGGTTCGGTCGGCGGTTTTGTGACCAGATCGTCCACCAGAACCCCGATATATGCCTGATCGCGCCGCAATACGAAATCGGCTATGCCGTTCTTCGCGTAAGCGACCGCGTTGATCCCGGCCATGAGCCCCTGCGCGGCAGCCTCTTCATAGCCGCTGGTGCCGTTGATCTGACCGGCGAGGAACAGTCCGCGGACCTTCTTGGTCTCCATTGTCGAGCGAATTTCATGCGGCCAGACCATGTCGTATTCCACCGCATAGCCCCAGCGCAAAACCTCCGCCCGCTCCAGCCCCGGCATCAGGCGAATCATCTGCGCCTGCACGTCGGCCGGGAGACTGGTACTGATGCCATTGCAGTATATTTCGTCGGTGTCCAGCCCTTCGGGCTCAAGAAAGACCTGGTGCGATTCTTTCTCCGAAAACCGCACCACCTTGTCCTCAATGCTCGGACAATAACGCGGGCCGGTCGACTGGATCTGGCCGGAATACATCGGGGCACGATGAAGATTCGCGCGGATGATCTCGTGAATCGCCGGCGTCGTCTGGGCGATGTAGCAGTTCACCTGGGGAAGTGCGGGAGTGAATGTCGAATGTCGAATGCCGAATGTCGAACTGATCTCACTCGACACTTGGCACTCCTCATTCGACACTCGACACTCGTCATTCGACACTTTCCCGTACTCATTCGAATACGAAAACGGCGCCGAAATTTCGTCGCCCGCTTGCGCGTCAAAGCACGAGAAATCAATCGTCTGCTTTTTCAGTCGCGGCGGTGTGCCGGTTTTCAGACGACCCAGTTCCAGACCCAGCCTCTCAAGACAACCAGAAAGTCCCCGCGCCGTCTGCTCCCCCACTCGGCCGCCTTCGGTTTTTTGCTCGCCGGTGTGCATGAGGGCGCGGAGAAATGTGCCGGTAGTCACGATGACTGCGCGACACTTGAGTTGCGTCCCATCACTCAAGCTCACGCCCCTGACGCGGCGGCCACGTGAGCCGGTAAGGGGATCATCTTCAAGTTTGTCATCCGTCGTGATCTCGGCGACCTCCCCGCGAATGATCATCAGATTAGCGCACGTCCGCAGAAGCCGCTGTACCTCGGCAGCATATTTGTACTTGTCGCATTGCGCCCTCGGTCCCCAAACGGCCGGGCCTTTGCTCTTGTTGAGCATGCGGAACTGGATGCCCGTGGCGTCCGTCGCCAGGCCCATCAGGCCGCCGAGGGCATCGATCTCCCGCACCATCTGCCCCTTGGCCAGCCCGCCAATGGCGGGGTTGCAGCTCATCGCGCCGATCTTTGTTTCATCAAGCGAGATCAGCGCCGTCCGCGCCCCAAGGCGCGACGCCGCCCAAGCGGCCTCTGCGCCGGCGTGTCCGCCGCCGATGATGATGATGTCAAAGTCGTTTTCCATGAAAAAATTCAGCCAGCTTCACACCCAAACCTGCAAACTTATTGCGGCATAATTGAAAGAACCTGTTTGTCTTAGCGAAACGTGACCGATACTATATCCCGGACGGTCGAACTGCGGTGTACGTGATTGGGTTGCTACGTGGCAAGCCGATACGCATCGAATGGGACCGGCATCTGACTCGCCGCAAACCGGCTTTGTCCGGGTCCGAACAGTCAGGGAATCGTCACAAGCGATTCGCCGCGTCCCCTGTACATACCTAAAGGGTTTGTACCACATTCTGATCCACACGGCACAGGTGGTTTAATCGTTCATACGCTTCGGAACCTTCACCGGTCCCGAGGCGTTTTCCGTTTCCGAAGCCTGAATATTCTGCTTGAGCGACCACTTTACGTCGTATGCATCGTCCGTATTAACTCGAACAACCTGATTGGCGTCGCACGATTCGGGATGTGTTCCTGCTTCTCTTGAACATGCCAACCCTGTTCCTGTATCCAGGGCACAAACATCTCCCCGGTAATGCGCCCGGGCTCGCCTAACAGGACCGTGCCGCGTGAGTCGAGATGACGATCAAAAAACTTGGTAAGGAATGGCCACTGTGAACGGTCATACAGGATGTCTGAACCGAGAATCACATCAAACCGCCGGCTCAGGTCGCCGGTCTGCCAGTTGACGCGCCTTGCCTCCACGTCAGAGCGATAGCGCAATCCATTGAGTAAAGAAAACAGCAGGCATTCCGGCTCGATGTCCGCAAACAGCACTTCCGCCCCAAGCATCGCTGCCACCGTACCCGCCAAACCCAGGCCGCAACCGAGATCTAGGACGGACCGATGGGCGATGACGCCCGAAGAATGCATCTCATCGCTCGTCGCTCTCCACTTTCCACTTTCTTTAATCAGCCACTGTCCCACGCCCATCGCCGAGTCCCACAATTCCGCCCAATACGGAAGTCCCAGCTCGTCCCCGTTCACCCGTGTGCCGGTCGCACGCTCGTAGGCGTCGATTCGCTCACACAGGTCATTCAGCACTTTTTGCGGATCACGCACGCGGGTGAATTGCACCCGCAAAGGGCCCACTGGAACTGCGTCGGTAACTAGGTCAAATCGCGCGGATAGGCGGCCTTGAAGTCGCGAAATTTTCCGCTTCGGGTCCATCGGGAACATTGATAGCACTGCCCGCAGACTTTCGCTACATTATCGTTCATGCGAAGGCTTACCCTCTCTCTGACGCTGATCATCCTTTGCGGCTGCAGCAATAAGACGTTGGAGACCGGCTACACCTACACGCCCCTGGGCGATTCATCCACACAGCGCCGGGGCTACTATGCCGATCCGTTCTCTCCCGAGGCCCGCGCCGCACAGCAGGATCGAACGACCGATTACGAAGGTCGTCGCCCGGTCCCCGGACAGTGATAGGGGTTTTCCCTATACGCCGACCCGGGAAAAACCTAGCATTCTTCTGCCATCGTGAGTCTATCCGCCTAGAATGACACGGAATGATCGGTACCGTGCGAATCATCAATGAAGCCGAATTCGTCTCGAAGGTGCAGCCCGCACTCGCGCGACAGGACTGGGATCTTCTTCACCAGATAATTCGCACAAACTGGACCGCCGATCAGCTTCTTCACCTGTTGCGACACGGCGGTTGCGATGCCCGGAAGGTGGCCGCACTCGCGATCGGAATGGTCGGTGGAAACTGTGCCCTCACGCTCCTCGCCAAGCTCCTGCAGGATCAAGACCCGATCGTTGTCGAAATGGCCGAGCACGCGATGTGGCAGATCTGGTTTCGTGGCGGCTGTGCGGACGCTAACCGGCTGGTCGCCCGCGGCGCCGAAGCGCTGAACATGCAGGACGTGGACCGCGCGATGGAGCACCTTAACCGCGCGATCGCGATGGCCCCTGATTTCCCCGAAGCCTACAACCAGCGGGCGATCGCATTTTATCTCAGCGAGCAGCATCACGAATCCATCGCCGACAGCAAACGCACCATTGAACTAATGCCGCTCCATTTCGGCGCCTGGGCGGGCATGGGTCACTGTTTTCTGGCCTCGGGCATGCTCGCCGAGGCGCTGGATGCTTATGAAAACGCTTTGCGCATAAATCCCCATCTCCAGTGCGTGGCCGAACTGGCACAGGAAATCCGCGAGCGCACTAAAGGCTAATCTGCAAGGTTTTGTGCGGATTGCTTCTAAATAGCTCGTCGCTTATTGCTACAGATTCTTATAATGAGCCGCGTGTCCGCGTTCCCTCCCTCGATGATGCTACACCGCGCCGTGTCCCGGGCACGACTGCGCCTCACGGTCGCGCGTCTGTGTGATGCGCTCCTGATCGGCGGGCTGATCTCCGCCGGGATCGCCGCTCCAATCCTGTTTTTGTCACCGCTTCAACCGCTGGAACGCCTGCTTCCGTGGTTCGCGTTGGGCATCGCGTGCGTCAGCGTGCTCCATGTGATATTCCGACCGGTCAGCGATGCGACCGCTGCGTCCGCTATGGATCGTGTTAACCACTCCGCGGATCTGTTCTCCACGGCACTTCAGATTGCACCGGACGGCGACGCCTGGACGCACACCGTCCAAAGCCTGGCCGACGCTGCCTGCGAGCGAGCCACGCTCCCGCCGTGGCTGGGCAAGTATTCGCCGCGCTCTCATGCCGCCGCTTGGACAGGCGTTATTGGCACTCTGCTACTGGCAAACCTGGCTCGTTCCCCCGCGGCGGCCGACGATAAGCCGAACTTGATCCGCCCGGTTCAGAATCATGCGTATTCGCTCGCCGGTGCACCGCGCGTGGATCCGCAGTCATCTTCGCAAAATTCGTCAGATGCTTTACCGCATCGGCGCGAAGAGGACAGCAAAGTGCGATCGTCGGATGCGAATTCAAACATTTCCCACGGCCAGACGCCACAGCCCGGCGTGGGGCGTGCGGATTCGGGTACTGAAACTCGGTATCAATTTTCTTCCTCGCGACGACGGCCGCGCGATAGTGTCGGCACGGGGAGCGAGGGGCATGCTTCGACTGGCGGCTCTGGGATGGCAGATACCATCCCGGGGCGCGACGATAAGATGCCGCCGCACAATACAGCTTTGGTGGATACACCGCCGGTATTCCCGCCGGCACCGTGGGCGCTGGATGGGTGGCGCAAGCAACGGGATGAGCCAGCCCATCGAACGACGGGGAACGGCGGCGTCGATGAGTATCGTGAAATAATCACGGACTACTTCGATCGCTGATCAAGAGCTGATCGCCGAATTAGGTCTCAACAGCAATGGGTTCGGCGCGGGAGTGATTTCCATTTACTGCTGGCTCACCGCTGCCATTTGCGGGCATGACTGGATGAAAACCGTTTACCCTCGGCGGCTCGCGCCGAGCCAACGTCGCGTGCGAGTCGCGGGAAAGAAGCCGGAGATTCCAGACGATCGGGATGAGCATCAGCGCCACCACGCTGCCGGCCGCGGCGCTGGCGAATAGCGGGCGACGGTCCGGGTTGTCATAGCTCTGCAACTCAAACTTTTCTTCGGGGATCACCAATGATGCCAGTTGGCTCTCCTTGGGAATTATCGCGGCGCGGTATTGCCGCATCTCGAGCTCAAGCTGATTCCGCTGGGCCAGCTTCTCGCTGCGCTCCTGCTCGGTCTCCACCAGCCTGCGACGCTGCTCCTGCATCTTCTGATGCTCAGCCATCGTCGCGTCGAGCCGCGTCTGCAAGGTCGCTTCGCTTTGCTGAAGTGAGACCAAGGCCGTGGCTTTTTCGCTGATCTGCTTCTTACGCGCTTCTTCGGCGATTCTCGCCTGCTCGTCGCGTGCCGCGGTGAGCACCACGGCTTTGCGGGTCTGAATCTCATTCTGCACCGCGTTCATCTTTTCCTTCGCGGCCGCATCGCGCTTCGCATTCTCAACATCGGCGGCATCCGCGGTTTTGGAGTACGCCAGCCGCGCCTCGCTGATGGCGGCCATCCGCTGCTCGATCGACATCGCCAGTTGCTTCTGATCTGCTGGCAACTGCGCCACCGCCGGCGAGGTCTTGGCGAATTCTTCCTGCGACTTGGTCAGCGCCTCGTTGATGTGCTTGCGATCTTCCTGGATGGATTTTTCGGTCTGCTCGATGATCGACTGCAGCGACGAGATCGTCTCGGCGTGCACCGGATCATGCTTGACCAGCTCCTCGCGGCCGCTGATTAGCGAACGAATCAACTCCATCTTCAGAGACAGCGTCTTGGCCTCGTCGACCAATCCCTCAGCGACGGCGGCGTTCTGTTGGCGCGTCAGCATCGCCAGTTCGTTGTTGAGGCTCTTGAGCTTGTCGTCGGTCTCGAGCGTGTTACGCGCGTGCGCCTCGATGCGGTCCGACAGGCGCGTTTTGAGTTCGCTCAGCCGTGTATGCTGCTGCTCCTGCCGATGCAGGAGATCGTCGGTGAGCTGACGCGTCTGGGCGAAGATGCGCTTTGCGCTCTCGACATAGCGGATGAGTTCCGCCGGGCCATTCTGAACCTTCTGTGCCGAATCGAGATCGGTCTGGAACTGCTGGATGACCGCGTCGAGCGACTTGCGCGCCGCCGCGAGGCGAGCATCGACTTCGGCGCGGGCGGCTTCGTTTTGTTTGCGCAGGTCGTCGAGCCGCGCGGTCAGCGACACGAGATTCTCGTCGGCCTTGATGAACTGCTCATCGGGCAGCTGCGCAAGCTCAGTAAATGGCTTGCGCTTGATGACTTCAATCATCGCCTCGGCATCCATACGCTGGCCGCGGACGGTCTTGAGTTCTGTTTCAATCGCCTTGGACCGATCAACAACTTTGCTGATGGCGGTGTCGTCCGGTCGGGTTTCTCCAAGAACGGTCAGCGCCTGCAACTGATCTTTGAGCGCGTCAACGCGCTCCTTACGACGATTGATATTGGCGCGGTCCTCTTCGATATTCTTGCGAAGTTCCTGGGCTCGCGACACGCGGTCGCTATTGGCCTTGATCAGCGCCGCCGCGAGTGCGCGAAGGCGGGCCACATCGGCTTCTTTATCCGAAGACTGCACGACAAGGTGCCGAGCATTCCCGGGCTTTGGCGGCCAGGCGATAGCTGGATCGCTCTCAAGGACTTTTTGGATTGTCGTGGCGCTAGTGAGAAATCCATGGTCTCGCACGGACTGATCGAGCAGGTTCTTGGCTTCCTCGTGCGTGCTCTGATCCTGAAGATAATCTTCCTGCAGCGCTCGAAACGTCGCGGCGTCTTTGTCTGAAAGTCGGTCAAGCCCGTTAAATGTCACCGCCGCGTCGAGCTTGGATGTCGCGGGCACAAACCACCACGCGCCCAGCCACGCGCCCGCGGCCAGCGGGAGCATGATCGCCATACACAGAAACACCCTGTGCAGCCGCGTGCGTCGCAGCACCGCGATGTCTTGCGGCTCGGGCGGCTGATCCGCCGGGGCAGTTTCGTTAACCTCATCCGATGCACCGATTGGCCGGACCGCGCCGCGCGGGCGATAGCGGTCGGCGGTGCGAAGAATTTCCTGTTGCTCCGGCGTCAGAGCTGACGAGGCAGAGGCTTCAGCGACCGGCGGCTGTGAATCGTCAGAACCCTGGGCCCCGTCGGCGGGGGGATGATCGCTGAGCAGATCCTCAGCTGTTGGCGACGGGCTGGCAAAAACGTCGACCGAAGCCGCTGCGCGACGGCCGATCAATACGTCGCTGATTGTCTTGCCCGGGGCAGCGAATGGCGAATTCAGTGACGGCGATGCGGGATTCGCCCCGGCACTGGAGAATCCGACACGCAACGGCCGGCGGCGTTCGGCCGGCGGTTTATTGCCGGCCGGTGCCGGCGCATCGTCATCATCATCGGCAAATCGCCCGACGGGCTCCGCTGTTGGCGCCGCCGGAGGCTTGACCGGCGGGTTGGGTGCCTTAGGGGGCGCGTTAAGATTCACCATCGGCGAACCGCCGAGCATCAGGCCCTGCGATTGCGACCCAAAGAAACCGCCAAGCAATGGTGGACCTTTTGGGATCAGGTCCGCAAGACTCCCTGACTGATCCGTTTCCAGAAGATCGTCGATATCCGCTTCGACGCCCCGCGCTTCAGCGACCAATTCCGATTCCCGCGCTGTGATCGGATCCATGCCATCGCCGACGCCATCATCGATAGCGGCATCCGGTTCGTCGCGCGCGATCCCCAGCTCTTCCATGATGGACGCGATATCAACATCGTCGTCGGACTCGTCATTCCAGGCCCCCACCGGATCGGAAATAACCGGGCTCGGCTGGGAGACGGCTTCTTCAATGATCTCGTCATTCACACCCAGCGCCGGCGGCGCAGGCTCGGCTTGGTCGGCCAAATCGTCGTCGAGGTCGAACGGATCGAGTTCGTCTAATCCGATTGCAAATGCGGTGTCTTCGTTTTCGTTCTTTGGCTCGTCAACCGTCTCCTCGCTGAGATCAACGGCGTCGTATTCGAGCACCGGGCGATCGTTCGCCTCGACCTTCTGCGGAAGATCCAGATCAACCGATGCCGGCGAAAAATCAGGCACTTCGACCGGCTCATCTTGTCGCAGCGGCGGCCAATCCGCGTTGAAGGTGGGCGGGGTATTCAAGTCGGCTAGATCGACCGTAACCGGTTCTGGTCCGCCCAATTGAAGCTCCGGCGACGCCGAATCAAACACTGGGGCTACTTCTACGCCCGCGTCGCTCTCGGGAGACAACGTTGCAGTGCTATTCTCACGCGCCGTGCGCTCGGACTCTTCGGGTGTCGTCTCGGTGTCATCGTCGGCTTCGTCGGCGAGGAGCACCGGGAGATAGGGCGTGTCAGACAGATCATCGAGCACATCATCTTCGGCAAGGAATTCGCCGTGATCGATCGTCTCGGCGCTGAGCGTCTGCGGAACGACATCTTTCGCCGCGTCTGCAGTTGGGATTGCGTCATCCTCGGGCGCTTCGGTCGCGACGGACAACTCCGGCAAAGCCTCAGGGACCGGAATCTCCGCCCCAATCACCGGCGGCTCAGCAGGTTCGATTCCGCGCACCTCGTCGACGACGTCAACGGCTTCTTCGATCGCGTCTGTGCCCACATCGTCGGTTTCCAGACCCAAATCCGGCTCGGCGAGCGATCCGGCGACGGGCGGTGGTGCCAGCTCGTCCAGATCGATCGCACCGTCGTCGTCTGTAACGTCTAACAACGGCGGCAATGCAGCGCTCGTAGCCGGCTCGTCGGATGCGTCGGGCGTCAGGCCGAGAATGTCGTCCAGATCCAGCGGCGCATCGTCGATTTTTTCAGCATCGGCCAGTTCGATTTCGTCGGCCGGTAACTCATGCGCAACTTCGACCTGGCCAGGGGCGGTGATATCCGCAATAGGTTCGCTGACCGGCTCTTCGGCCGGGGCTTCATCGACAACCGGCATCGGGAGCAGGTCGTCCAAGTCCAGTTCAAGTGGCACTTCTTCGAGCGACTCGTCGATGACGGCAGGTTCTTCGGTTCGCGCCTCGCCCATCGCGGGCGCATCGAGTTCCGGTTCGTCAACCGCAGCTGGCTCTTCGGTCGAAGCAATTACATCGAGGTCAATCACCGCGTCCGGCTCGGCTTCAACCTCCAGCGGCGCTACGTCATCGAGTGCTTCCACTGACACCGGCGCGGATGGAAGCGGCTCGGGAACCAGCGGGCGTGTCGAGCGCGGCTCCGACGATTCGTCCAGTGGCGATCCGGCCGGTAGTGATTCGTCCAGTGGCAAATCGCTAAGCGCCGGCGCAAGAACGATCTCCTCCGCAGCGTCGGTTGTCGTTGGCACACGCGATACGCCGTGCCATCCCTTGCGCAGGGCCGTGAGGGCATCGTCATCGATTTGATTTTCAAGCTCGTCGGTCGGCAGCGCTTCATCGCCGGGCAATTTCGCCTCAGCGGCTTCGGATTCGGTGGCTGCCAAATCGAGGAGATCCAACGCGGGAATCGGTTCAGGTTCGTCCACCTCCGCAGAGATCTGCGGCGGCTCCGGTGTCATCGCGGGCGGGAGTGAGACCGGCAGCAACGCGCGCGCCGCCAGCGAAAGACTGTCCACGGCCGTCTCGCGATAGACGATCTCGGCCGGACCGATTTTCAACACCGCGCCGTGAAGCAACTCTTCCTGGTGGATCAGTTGTCCATCCAGCCACGTGCCAGTTCGCGAGGCCAGATCGCGCACATAGCGGCGACCATTGCGCGCAAAAATAATGGCGTGAATATTAGAGACCGCGTTGTCCGCAAACTGCAGATCGCTCCCGGTGCGCCGTCCGATCTGGATGACACGCTTCGTCAGCGGGAGCGGGTCGGTGAGCGTCGATACGGCAAGTTCGGAAGAAGGAATCGGCTGCGGCGACCCATACACGTAATTCGGAGCGCCGTACTGAAATTCAAATCGGCCGATGCGAATCTTGTCGCCGTCTTTCAGGTCGGCGTCGATGACTGCTTGCCCGTTGACGATCGTCTGGGTTCGGCTGCCCAGATCGTGGATCGAACATCCCCACTCATGGAGGATCATCACGCAGTGTGCTTTGGAGACGGTCGAACTCTCCAGATGGAGACGGACCGCCTCCTTGCGCGAGCCGATGACTAGCGCCGGGCGATTGAGCGGGATCGGCTTAACGCCGGCGTGGGATCCGAGGGGGATCAGGCGCGCCGCGCCGTCTGATGGTTGCGTGGAAGCTGTGCTGGCCATGGGAGTTACTACAACTATCTGATTCGGTGCGCCGGCCGCTGCCGGACTAAACAGCACATTTTAACAGAACAATCGACAATACAAGGTGTCAAAAGTGACGGATTGACGGTTCTACCGTTTATCGGACCATGCCGCGAGCATTAACCGCCCCGGTATCGAACCGACGCAGGTTTGCGCTACCGGTCGGACGACCGTCGCGCGTATGATCCACCAAGGTCTAACAGAGGCAAAGTATGAACTGGAAAAGCGTTATCGTGATCGTCATGGCAATCGGTGTGTCGGGATTGATCGCTCAGTCGAATCGAGCCGAAGCCGAACCACCGGCGGCGGCGGGGAGTGTCGAAGCACGACTGGCGGCGATTGAGTCGTATCTGCACATCGGCGAGCCGGGAAAGCGCGAGAGCGTGGCCGCGGATGACAAGACATTCGACGACCTCAAGGCCAGTCTCATCAAGCTCGAACAACAGCAGGAAACCCTCGACCGCCGCGCCCGTTCCACCGGCGGCCAAACCGGCGCGCCCGGCGAGAAGCTGACCGCCGACCTCGACGCCGCCCGCCGAGATATTGACGCGGTCCGTGCGTCCATACGTGCGATGGAAGACCGCGTACGAAGGCTGGAGACGCGAATTCGCTAACGATCGAATGCCGATGTCGTGAGCTTGTACATTACTTTGCCAGACAAAGAGCCGGACTACTTGTCAAAAAAGCTCTTAGCGACCTCGAAGATAAACAGCAGCACGATCAGCACTTCCAGGAAGATCATGATGCGGTTTGTCGAATCCGCATGGATGAGCTGATAGATCTCGTCCAAAGCCTGTAATTTGTTGCGTACGCTCTTGTTCCAGTCATCAAGGTGGAACCGTGCGGCCAATCCCTGGTAGAGCCGGGCGAGGTGCCAGTCGCCGAAGAACTTGGTGATATTGGATAGCTCGTCGTTAATGCGGGCCGAATCGACGCGCAGCTCTCGAAGCTCTTTCTGCACCGCGCCCAATCGACGCCGACCGAGCCCCTGCGACCCGAGATCGCGGTACGTGCGCTCCAGCGATTCATCCAGAAGCCGGTCGTACGCCTCCAACTCGGCCAGTTGCAAGTTGGCGAGCTCCATGATGTAGAGCGCTTCATCAAACTCGCGCGGGTCGTCCACGATCAGCGCCGCGTCCCAGTCGATGACGCAGATATCGTCCTGGTAATAACTGAAATATTTGCTCGACGATTCCTCGGCCTCCTGAGCGCTGAGCAGGTCCGCATCAGGCTCCTGTGTGAGCAAGGCCGACACGTCGCGACGGTGCGTCTGCAGCCAATGCTCGGCTGACACATCCACCTCTTCGCCGGCGTATATCTTGCGCAGCGGACCCTCGATGCAGAAGACGGTGTAGGCTTCGACGTCGCTGATCGCCTGTACTGGACTGATCAAGTGCGGCAATAACTCGCGGCGAATCTGCTCGCCGAGCAGTTTGGCGTCGTCGCTGACGGTCGAACCGTCTCTGAACCGCAACTCGTGGAAATCCACGAGATCCGAGAGCTGATCGACCTCAAACGGCACCTTCACCGTGATCGAGATCGCTCCCACAGGCATGATCTTTACGACCCGCTCCATCCGAACGATCCCGTGCGGCCCGAACTTCTCGGCCGGTGGAAGTCGGATCATCTGCGGGCGATAGAAGAATAATTGCCGCGGAGCGCGCTTCGTCGAGTCGACCGAGAACGTGCCGACGGGTTGGCCGAGCAATTCGCCTAACTGCTTACGCTGCATGTCGTAAGCGATATCGAAGGCGTACATGTACACCACCTCGCCGCGCAGCCGCGTCGCGTCTCGGCTGCGGGTGACAGGTTTTGGCGAAATAAGCGGTGTCGCCTCAAGCATGTCTCTATTCTATCCTGCGTCAGCAATGACAGGGCAAGCCAATTTATCGTGATTAACTAGCGATCCTGAAAGGACTTAGACACTAAACGCGACTCGCCGCCGCAAAGGCGGCGGCGAGTCGTGTTGGTAATTAAAGCCCGAACCGTACTAGATCGATTGCACTCCGAACAACAGGTCCGTCCGGCGTTGCCCGCTGCCAAGCGTCACATTGTAAAAACCGTCCTGCGGCGTAGTCAGCTTAAAGCCTTCCTTGCCTTGGACGCGGAAGCGATAGGTTCCGGCGATGAGATCGCGGAAACCCCATTCGCCGCCGCCTGTGGTCAGCGTGCTTCTTTCGCCGTCGTCGAGCTTGGCGTTGTTGTTCTTGTCGATGTAGACACGCCATCCGCTCAGGCCGACTTCGCCGTCGTTAAATCTGCGATCGCCGTTGGTGTCCTTGAAGACGCGTCCGAAGACGCCGGCGCGTGCCGTCGTGCCGAAGTTCTTTTCGATGACATTCTGGGCAGACCCCAATGTTACATCGTAGTACCCGATCGCCGGAGCAGTGAGCCGATAGCCCGCCGGTACAATCCGGCGCACGCGGTATTGCCCGGCCGGCAGGTTCGACAGCCGATACCGGCCTTCACCGTTGGTCACCACGCTCTTCTCGCCGCTGTCAAAAATGCCGTTCTTGTTTTTGTCGATGTAAATCGTCTTACCCGCCTGCAGCGGCTCGGTCGTCTGTCGGATGCCGTCGGCGTTAATGTCCGCCCATGCGATTCCGGAGATCGAACCGAGGCGGACTTCTTCCTTCTCGCGGATACCGAGCAGCACTCCGTTGATCGTCTGCCCTGTAGCAAGCGTCGGATTGGCCGGCGGCGTGGTGAAGAAGAAATTCGTCGGGATGATTGTGCGAACATGATATTCGCCAGCCAAGAGTCCGGTGAAGACATACTCACCGGCGGCATCGGTGAGCGTGGCTTTCTCCCCGTCGTCGCGGGTGTTGTTGCCGTTGGCGTCAAGGAAGATCTGCTTGGACGCCAGCCGTTTTTCGCCGGCATCAAGCTTCGCGTTGCCGTTGGCGTCAACAAAATGAACGCCCGAGATCGAGCCCTGTCTGGGCTCCTCTTGACGATGTATGCCAAAATTCTTTCCGCCGATCGTCTGCCCCGCGACCGGCGTGACATTGTAAAACCCGTCAGGCGGTGCAGTCTGCGTCGCACCGGCGGGCACGAGCACGCGGAACTGGTATGACGTGCCGCCGCCGAGCATGATGCTCCACTCGCCGCTGGCATTGGTCTTGATGACTTTGTCGGCGGCCGGCTCAAGGTCGAGCTGACCGTTCTTATTGAAATCGATATACACCGATTGATTCGCCAGCCCCGGCTCGCCGTCCTGGCGAAGCCCGTCGCCGTTCAAATCGCTCCACACCACGCCGGCAACCTTGGCGGCGGCCGCGTTATATCGCCCGAAATTCTTGCCGGTGATCAATTGCCCTGGCGTTACGTTAACAACATGTCCGGCGTTGTTCTCAGGGAAGGTCTGCACCCACGTGCCGTCGAGCTGCTGACGCACCACGTGCTCGCCGGGATTGACCCCGACGATTTCGTAGACGCCGTTTGGTTTGGTGAAGTCGAACGGTTCGGCGGCGTCAAAAGTCTTGCTTCGGTTTAGATCGAGGTAAACGCGCGCGTTGGGCACCGGCGGTTCGTTCTCGTTGCGCACGCCGTCGTTGTTGAGATCGTTCCAGACCAGTCCGGTGACCTGACCCTTTTGCACTTCCTGTTCGTAAGCACCGAAGATCACCGGCTGTCCATCACCGGGTATGACCACGGTATAACCCGCGTTCTCGGCCGGCAGGGACTGCACCCAGCCGGGCTTTGTTGCCAGGCGAATTGTGTAGGTTCCGGGCTCGAGGCTGATCGAGACGCCTTCCTGGCCTGCGTTGAATTTCCGTTCGCCTTCATCCAGCGCGCTGTTGTTGTTGGCATCGATATAAATGATCTGTCCCGGGGGCAACAGGCCTTCACCGCTGTCCCACGTGCCGTTGCGATTGAAGTCACCAAATACATATCCACGAATTCGTGCCAGCGTGAAGACGCCGAACGGTTCGACTAAGCCATGCTCGTCATTTTCTTCGCCGCCTACCGTGATGGTTCGGCCGCCGTTGTCGGTGGGATCGGTCTGGCGGAAGCCGTCGGTCAGCTGCAGGCGGACCGTATACGTGCCGGCGGCGAGTTGCCCGAACTCAAACCTGCTCTGACGGACGGATGTGGCTTGGCGCGGCTCGCCTTCGTCGAGCTTCGAATTGGTGTTCAGGTCGAGATACGCGGTAATACCCGTCTGCGTATTCGGCCCTTCGCCGGTTTCATGTAAACCGTTGCCATTGATGTCGTTGTAGACGTAACCACTGACACTGGCGAGGCAAAGACGTGATTCCAACTGATCAAGAAGCGACAACTTCATGGCAAATCTCCGTTCGAATTCCGCCTGTAGAAGCGATGACCCGCCGTCAGCGCTCGGGAATGATAAAAACGCATTTCTCTCAGCAGAACGCACTGAGCACCAAAATATTACGCGATGTCCAGTGCCGGGTCGGGAATAACGCAAAAGAGGCGATGGGCGGCGACTACGCGGCGTGGATTGGAGGCACTTCGCCAATGCCGCCTTCCCCGTGCTGGGAAGCGAGCATCCGTGCGAAGTGGCCGTTCTGGCTCATCAGCCCGTCAAAGGTGCCTTGCTCGACGATCCGGCCGTCGCTAAGGACGACGATGCGGTCTGAGTTGCGGATCGTGCTCAGGCGGTGAGCGATCGTGATAACAGTGCGGCCTTTGACGAGTTCATCCACCGCGTCCTGAATCAGACGCTCGCTCTCGTAGTCCAGCGCGGAGGTAGGTTCATCGAGAATCAAAATCGCGGGGTTGCGCAGGATCGCGCGTGCGATCGAGATGCGTTGGCGTTGGCCGCCCGAGAGCATGACGCCCCGCTCGCCGACGACGGTGTCGAACCCCTGCGGCAACCGTTCGATAAACTCCAGCGCATTCGCCTGCTGGGCCGCCGTGCGGACTTCGTCGTCGGTGGCATCGTCCCTGGCAAAACGGATGTTGTCGGCGATGGAACCGGACAGAAGAACGCTTTCCTGCATGACCAGCGCGGTTTGCCGGCGAAACCACCGGACGTCGAGTTCGTCCATCGAGATGCCGTCAATCCAGATACGACCCGCGACCGGAGCATAAAGGCCCAGCAACAGGCTGGCCGCCGTGCTTTTGCCGGCCCCCGACGCGCCAACAAATGCCACCCGTTGCCCTTCTTCGATCGTGAGAGAAAAATTGCTCAGCGCCTGTCGATCCGTTCCCGGATAAGCGAATTGCACGTGGTCGAAAACGATCTTGCCGCAAATTCTTTGAATCCGCCGCGTGCCCTGCCATCGTTCGACTTCCGGCTCGGACAACAACTGTCGAACGCTGCGATACGCCTCGGAGCCAAGAAAATATTGATCCGCAATATTCGCGAACATCTGAATCGGCTGGACAATCTGCGGCAAGCCTGCGACGAACGCGAAGACCGTGCCGGTGGTCATCTTTCCGTAAATCACGAACGCCACGCCGCCGGCGATCACCACCAAAGCCAGGAACTGCTGAATCGCCCAGCTAAACGCACCGAAGCTCGAGCCCAGCGAGATCATATCGATGCGCGAGCGGGCCGCGTCGGCGTTTTTCTCATCCAGGTGATCGATCGCCTTCTTCTCGCGGCCATAGCTCCGCACGAGTCGCAATGCGCCCAGATATTCCGTGGCCACGCCCGTCAGCTTTTCCTGTGCGATGCGATTCACCTCATGCTGCTTCTGAAGGCGCTGGAAATAACGCGAACGCATGATCGCCATCAGGGGCAGCGTCAGCAGAATCACTAGCGTCAGTTTCCAGTCCAGGTAGACGAAAATGCCGATCGTGACCAGGCTGTACAGCGTATTGGGAATAAACCCGTTCAATACGGGCATGGCCAGACCGTCGATCTTCTGCGTATCGAAAGCGTACTTGGAAAGAAGCTGCCCCGTTTTCACTCGATCCAGATACGCAAAACTCAACCGCTGGATCTTCTCGAATGTGTTCGACCGGAGTTTGAGGGTCATCCTCGTCATGGCGCGGCCGAGGATCGTCGCACCCTGCACGCTGATGAATTGATGAGCAATGAGCAAAACAGCAACCACACCCGACAATAGCGCAAGCTCCCGAATATCCTTATTCGGCATGCTGTGGTCGATCATGCGTTTGAAGATCAACGGCAGCGGCGAGATGACGAGCACGCGGGACAGCGCAAACAAGAGACCGAACCCGTATTGCCGCCGACCCGACCAGAAAAATCCGATCAGCGTCTCGGGAATGGGTTCCGGCTTTACATCACTCATCAACCGCGATTATACCCCCCTCAGCGGCCAAGTGTTGAACCACCATGATGTTAAATCACCCGGTAATCATCACACCGGTGCCGTACCGATCGTCACGCCCGTCAGCTTCTGCCCGGTAGTCAACGTCATATTCCGCGCCGGAGTCGTGACTTTGAAGCCCGCGGGTATCACCCGGCGAACCTTGTAGGTGCCCGCAATGAGTCCGTTAAAGGAATATGCGCCTTTGGCATCGGTGGTCACCTTAACCTCGTTCGCGTCCAGCACGTTGTCGCCGTCCAGATCGATGAACACCGTCTTGCCGGACTGAAGCGCTTCGCCGGCCTCGTACTTGCCGTTCTTGTTGGAATCGAAGAAGAGGAAGCCGGAGATAGATCCCTTGGTCACGGGCGTGACCGTGCCCTGTTTCGAGCCGATTAGAAGCCCGGTGACGTTTTGTCCTGCGCCCAGATCGATATCGATCAGCGGCGTCGATGCAACATAACCCGCCGGGAACACTCGCCGGACATGATAAGTGCCGGCCGCCAGACCGGTGAATGTGAACTTGCCTTGCGCGTTGGTGAGGACAGATTTCTCGTTGTTGTCCAGTGCGTTGTCGCCATCGAGATCGAGGAAAACAACGCGGCTCGCTCCGAGGGTATCGCCGGAGTCGTAGACCCCGTTCTTGTTGGAATCACCAAAAACCACGCCGCTGAGCGAGCCTGTGACCGGCGCGGGTTTATACAAACCAATGAGCATGCCGGTGAACGCCTGACCATTGTTGAGCGTGATGTTCGCCGCCAGCGTAGTCTGCTGCCATCCCGCGGCAACCACAGGCCGCACGTTATACGTGCCGGCGGGAAGCGACGTGAAGGAAAACTCGCCGGTCCCGTCGGTGAACACATTCGTTTCGCCGGCATCGAGCGTGTTGTTGCTGTTCAGATCAATGAACACCTTCTGCCCGGTGAGCGCTGCTTCGCCGTTCTGACGAGCGCCGTCGTTGTTGGCATCGTTAAACAGAACACCTTTGATAGACGCTGTCGGCGGAGGAGGCGGAGGCGTGACCAGCGCGGTGATCTTGTACTCGCCGATATCCCCGTAAAGGCCATGGCTCTTGATGAACAGGTGATAGGTACCGCCAGCCAGATCGACTGAAAGTCCTTCCCCTGTGTCAGTATTGTCCGCACTGGCGACCAGAGCGCCTGCTGCTGTGCGGAGCTCAATCGAAGCGTCGAGCATCTTGGCAAATTGACCAACCTGTACGTTGATTTCCGCAGGACCTGCCCCGGCGCGGAAAGAAAAGACATCGACGTCCGAGGTCTTCTCGATAATGCCGCTGCCAACGAGACCGTCCGGTGTCTCCTCGAGCGGTTTAGCCGTTCCGCCGCTGTTTCCGACATCATCGATGCGATATCCGAACCCGTTTGTCGGCTTGGCTATTACGGCTAAATCGTCTTGAATGAGAGGCGGATTGACCGGTCCCTCCTCATCGATCTTCGTGCCATACCACCAGATCATCCGGTTTGACAAATATGGCGAACCCATAATCGGCGCCTTCTCAGGCGTCCCCGGATTGCGCGTATTGATTACATTTCCGGATGTGTCATAGGTCGCTTGAGCGGCCAGACCCAGCAGATATGCAGATGCTTTGGCGACGCCAATGGCTATCTCGTGGGTCGTATAGTAGAAGAGTTCATCTTGGCCCGTATCAGGGTTTTCTTCAAACACACGATCCCACGTATAGGCGACGTGGCGAGTGACGTCGCCGCTTGTAAATCCATCCTGAGGTCCGAACGCCAGAAAACCTGTCTGGTACCAATCGCTTAAACCACCAATGTTGATCTTCACCGCTTTCTTGGCCTCCAGAACCGGGGGCGAGACAGTGGAAATGTTTATGTTGAACGGTGCGAACACCTCCGAAACCGACTTCCATATGTCGATTATCGCCTGGGATTCGGCCTCACTGAAATTCGTCGGGTCATCATCAAAATCGTAAGCGGGTATCAAGCCCGGCGAGCCGCCATTGAATGCTTCAACGACATAATCACCGTCAAAATCCAGGTAGATCACCGCCTTGGCGCCCGGCAGGCTCTGCAGCGGAGGAACCACCAGATCCGTTAGCCCAATGATGTTCCCCGTTGTGTCTGCCGGCGATGCATCATCGGTAGTTTCACCATCGGCTTCGTTCAACTTCCAGTAACCCGCCAACCCCGCTTCGTTGCCAGTCAGTTCATGCGTGTAATTAGTTGAGATCTGCGCAAGGGTTCGGGCAGTGTTCCAAATGCGCACGTCATCCAGTGCACCGCGCATGATAAAACCGCTCGGCGGAATCGGATCGACTCCGGGCACGCCATCGGTCGGCGGTACCGGAGGATCTGCATCGGGATCACCTGGATCAGGTGGAATTTCAGGAATACCCGGTGCGCCCGGATCGTATTCAGCCTGTCCCAACATAAAGGGTGCGTTGACATCCGGCACGGGAGTCTGAGACACGCCCACGCCGCCGCTTGCTACGCCGTTACGGTAGAAGCGATATGTGTTCCCCGACTTAACCACAGACAAGTGGTACCACTGGCCTAGCAATGGCGCCCATGCATCTGAACTTAGCCACACGCCGCCACCGGAAGTGTTCGTGATATGGAAAACGGTCTTGTTCTTCGCAAAGTCGTTATTGGCATACCCGAAAAGCCACTTGTCATTGTGGCCTTTTCCAGCGTCCTTCCCGACAAATACGAACGCCTCATCTGCCTGTGGCAGAGAATCAAATTTCACCCATGTTTCAATTGTGGCGTTGGTGCCTAGTTCCAGGTGATTGTCAGATGGATCACCCATGTCGATGCCAATTGACGGAAATTGGTTGAAAGACACCGCATTGTTGAGCTTTCCGGGCACGAACGGATTCGTCGCCATGTAGCTACGAGTTTCCAAGGCTTCGAAAAAGCCAGAACGATACCCAGTGGGATACTTCGACAACGACTTACGCATTTACAGCCTCCAAGGGGGGATTTGAGTCCGCTCAGTAAATCAGACTCAGACGCACGGGTCAAGACTGTAGTTCTACAAATGACGGCCAGCCGTGTGGGCGCGGCTCGCCGAACGGTAAGACACGCCAACCTTGTCGCCTGAACTGCCTGCTGCGACGCGTCCACGTGTTGGAACTTCGGACAGAGACGATTGCCGGCACTAGCTCGGCAGCATCCGAACCGAAGAGCGGCCGTTTCTCTTTACAGATGCGTCAGTTACGGCAAATCCCGCGTCCTAGATCGCCGCCGTGCCGATCGCGACGCCGGTTACGTTCTGCCCGGCCGTTAGGGAGACGTTGCGCGCGGGTGTCGTCACCTTGTATCCCGCGGGAACCACCCGGCGGACCTTAAACGTGCCTGCGGCAAGATTACCGAACTTAAACGCGCCCTTGGCGTCGGTTGTGAACTTTTTCTCGTTGGCGTCCAGCACATTGTCCCCATCCAGGTCGATGAAAACGGTCTTGCCGGATTGATAGGCTTCGCCGGCATCGAACTTGGAATTCTTATTGACGTCGAAGAACAGGAACCCGCTGATCGAGCCGCCGGAGGTGGGCGGAGGCGGCAGTGCGACTCCCGGTTTTGAGCCGATGAGGAGGCCGGTGACGTTTTGCCCGGCTATGACATTCAGATCGATCAATTGCGTGGAATAGGTGTAACCCGACGGGAAGACGCGTCGCACCCGCTGCAAGCCCGCCGCCAACCCGGTGAATGCGAACGCGCCGGCGGAGTCAGTTAGTACGGACTTTTCGCCGGGGTCCAGCGCGCCGTCGTTGTCGGCATCCAGAAACACCGTCTTGCCGACGGACTTGCTCTCGCCGGGGTCGGCAATTCCGTCTTTGTCGGAGTCGTTGAAGCATATTCCACGCAGCGATGCATTAGGACTTGGCGGCGTGCTGAAAATGCTCGCCTTCTTGGCGGTCGCCTTGAGCCCCAAGGCCGGCTCGTTGATCACCAGCTTGCCGAAGTCGCTCAGATCATTGTCGGAGTTGTATTGATACGCCGTGCTGCTCGCGACCATATTGAGGCGCGTGTCATCATTCTGATTCCATGACCACGCGAGCCAGCCCATGTCCAGATCTTCAAACGCCTGCATCGCTTCGCGTGTATCGTACTCTACAAACGAAGCCTCGTCCCAGCTGAACTCGCCGCAGATCATCGGCAGTCCGGCGTCGCGCACTTGGGTCAGTTCTGTCTTCACGTCCCACGGCAGACCGATCGCCGGATCGATTGTTCCCACATCCGTCGCGCCGCTGCTTCGCCAATATTCATAGAGATGAATGGAGAACAGAACATTGTGCTGCGGATCCGCCGCCTGCACGTCGGTCGCCCATGTATCGATCGTGTGAATGTTCTGACCTTTGCCGCCGGCATCGACCATAATCAGCGCATTGATCCCGGCCGCCCGGATGCGAGCGATGCTGCTGATGTAGCCGTCGCGCCACGTCTGGCTATCCGGCCCCCACTCATTGGCGATATTGAGGATGATCGACCGCTCGTATTGCTTCAGCCACGCGACATTCCCCGGCAAAAGCCACCGATCCACCACGGCATCCAGCGACGCAAGATCAGTCGCGACGGTAGCCATGTGGTCTTCGACAATCGGCACGATCCCGCCGGCGATATAGCTCTCCACAATCTGTTGCCGCTGCGCCGGCGTCTGCGATACACCAAACGTACCCATCACCGCCCGCACGGCGTTCGCGCCGGTCTTGGGAAACTCCTTGATGGCCGCGAGGTTATACGTGGAGTTGCCCCACAGCGTCGTATGATTAAAGCCCCGCATCACGAACTGCTGGCCATTGGCGTCGTAGACATTTGTGCCGGAGACGAAGAACCCGGTGCCGGTGTTGTATGCGGGCCTGGGGGCCGTCGCGGAGAGAAGCATTCGTGATTCCAGAGGTTCTATACTGAACATCAAATGCTCGCAGTCCCGATGGTAACTCCCGTGACGTTCTGCCCAGCACCCACCCCGATATTGCGAACCGGCGTGGTCACCTTGTAGCCGGCTGGCACGACCCGGCGAATCTTGTAAGTCCCAATCAGCAAGTTGCTAAACTTGAATACTCCTTTGGAATCAGTCGTGAGTTTCATTTCATTCGAATCAAGCACATTGTCGCCATCCAGATCGATGAACACAGTTTTACCCGCCTGATAGGCTTCACCGGCGTCGAACTTGCCGTTCTTGTTGGAGTCCGCGAAAAGGAAACCACTGATCGAGCCTTTAGTAGTCGTGGGCGGAGGAGGCGGAGGCGCAATCCCCGGCACGTAGATGCCGAAGTCTTTGGCGGTGTTGCTATAGCCCGTCGTCAGGGTCACCGGATAACCGTAGTTATTGGCTGGTAGAATCTGCGTCGCACCGCCCGGGATCACGGCTCGCACGCGTGTACTTGCTCCACTACCGACAATCGGAACATTGGCGAATAAATAATTCCCGCTTGCGTCGGTCGTCGTTGATCGTTCGCCGATGTCGATGACCTTGTCGCCATCAAGATCGAGCCAAACCTTGATGCTCGGTAAACCGCCTTCCCCAATGTCGCGCTTGCCGTTCTTGTTGGTGTCGGAGTACGCAATGCCAGAGATCGATGCGCCGGCGGTAGCTCGGTACAAACCGATCCGCACATCCGAGGTTTGCCCCGCGCTTAATGCTATGTCGACCAGTGGTGTGGAAATGTACTGACCACTCAAAAGTACCGCTCGAACATGATACGTCGCGGCAATTAAGTTAGAGAAAGTGAATCCGCCGTTAGCACTGGTCTGCACGACCGACTCGCCAGCATCCAGCAAATTGTTGGCGTTCAGATCAAGAAATACCTGCTGATTGGCGATGGGGTGTTCATTAACGTCCAGTCGTGCGTTTTGATTCGCGTCATTGAAAAGCGTTCCGTCGATGACTGCCGGTGGCGACGACAGAACGCCTGCACCATAGAGATACGGCTCCGAATCGAATCCTACAACGACTAACCTCCCCGAGACCTCGCCAAAACCTTCGTACCAATTGATACTCTGCGATGTTGGACTCGTTCCACCGATCGTTCCGTCAGTCAACCAATTGATGCTGCCACGGACGCCATCATTAGCTTCAAAGACGAGATGACCCAGAGCGGAAGCCGTAATTCCGTTCGCGCCTCCTGTAATTCCCGGAAAGATATCTGCCAGCATCGACGATTGGCCTGTAGCGGTGTCAGTTTTCCAAATCTCCTCTCCATGGATCGAGTCATTAGCGATGTACATCACCCAATTGCCAACCGCTGTTATTTCAGTTGGGTTTGAGGTTTCACTACCGGGAGAAATGTCGCGAACCAAAATCGTGCCTGAAGCGGTCCCATCTGAACTGAATAGTTCCCATCCCGTGGTCCCCGAGTTGCCTACAAAATAGATTCTACCATTCGCAACCACAAGCGGTTTTGCGCGATCCACTCCGTGAGCAGCGCCAACATTGATATCCTTGACCAGTTTCGTACCCGTCGAAGTACCATTGGTTTTCCACAACTCGTAACCATGGGGAAACTCTCTGGCAATGAAATAAGCATTCCCGTCAAGAACTACCGCATCCGATATGCCAGATTCGGAGACTCCGGGATCGATATCCTTAAGGAGAAGGGTGCCCGCATTCGTACCGTCGCTTGACCATAATTCCGACCCGTGGGCTTCATCATGAGCAACAAAAATTAACTTGCTACCCGCCGCAGCCTTTAGTTTGATGCTATTTTGGCCAAAATCTTTGACCAATACGGTCCCCAGAGAAGTCCCATTAGTCTTCCAAAGTTGAGAGTGCAACCTGTAGTCGGTGTCGTAAAAATTGGTCCTGAAAAAAAGTTCGTTGCCAACCTGACAAAACGAAAACGCGCCATAGTCACCCTGAAAACTCCTGAGAAGATACGTGCCTGCTTCAGTTCCGTCGGAACGCCATAGCTCACGGTGTTTGGTATCATAACGCGCGGAAAAATAGATCACATTGTTAAGTACAAATGAAAGTGCTCCGCCAAGGTCCAGTTGCACAAAGGATCCGGCCAAGCCGGGGGTGATATCTTTTACGAGAGTGGTGCCCGAAGCGGTGCCGTCGCTTTTCCAGAGTTCGAAACCGTGGACACCGTCGTCCGCAGTAAGGAACGCGTTCGATCCGTTCGAACCCAAAACGGCTCCTACCGACCCCTTGCTTCCCATTCGGATATCTTTGACAAGCTTAGTCGACCACTGAGAGTCTGCAATTGGAAGAGACGCGACAGAAAAAGTACGAGTGGATGAAATGTTTAAAATGCCGGCAGTATTCTGGAACACCATGGGGGGGAATGAAAGCACAATATCGCCGGCGGCAAACTCACCGGAGAACGCATACGCATATGTGGACCCCTTTACGAGCAAGGGAGGAGCAGGCACTAACTGAGCCGTCCCTACACCTGACCCGCTTAGCGTAAACTCGGACGCCACATCCGTAATCGACGTAAGATCGAGACCGCTTGGATCATTAAAAGTAATCTGAATCGCTTTTGGCGCAGCATTGATCCAAGCTGCACTTACCCTGCTACTCTGCACCGGAAATGTCAACTCCGCCGTGGGTCGAGGCAAGTTGGAGGCAGTAATTAGTTGAATGGGTAACGGTGCATAATCAAAACGGGTCTGGCCTAAAGGATCCGTGATCTGAGCCAAGAGATAATAAGTGCCGCTAGCAGATACCGCAGATGTCGGGATCTGAACCGTTCCATGGCCCATAGCCGTGCCGGTAGCAGTCAACGTGGCTGAAGTCAGGGGTATTTGCGACGCGGTCGTAAGCGGGTTTCTGTCGGTATCCAAATACCAAGAGATATCCGCCGTGGAATCATAATCCTGATAATTGAACATGACGTTCAAGGTTTCGCCGATAATAACGGGCGTTGTAACCGAAGGCGAAAGCCGTACGTCCCCTACATTCGGCCAAGCCGTACCTATAGCGTTTACGAAGGGTCGATTTTCTTCGATACCGCCAAAGAATGAGCCGGTTCCTAGCCCGTTGTGTGGGCGGCCAGTGTCACCTTGGCGGGCGTAACCATACCCGGCCGTGATGGAAGGATTAGGGTATGCGTACCACGAGGGACGCCCGTTCACGGGGACAACTTGATTGATAGTTCCTTCATACCACAGGTGAACGTCCGAATGCTCTAGCACGTGCCCGGCACCCGAAAGTGTTCCTTCGTCGAGTTGCCAGTTCAAGGCCGTGGCAACCGGTTCCCCAGTAAAATCGAGCGACAGATCTCCCTGCGTTCGCCAGTAGTTATCGGCGAATCGCACGTTTCGCCAGACGTTAATTGGCGAATCGCCGAAATCGTAAGGCTGCTTCGAGATCGGGTCGATCGGGTCCCGCATACGGTCTACGGGATGCGGATCAAGCGACGTGAAATGATCGACCCAGAGACCACGCTGACCAAATTTCTCGGCAATTCGCGTCATTAGCGACGCGCCGCGGCTGTGCCCAATTAGGTGAATCGGGCTGCTCAGGAGGAACGATTCCAGCGAAGACTTCAGAATGAAATCGGCGGCAACATCGGCGACGGTGGCCGTTGGGGTGGATATGGCTGAGGAGATGCCCCCATCGAGGTCAGACCAATCGAGTTTGATGACAATTTCGCCGGAAGACGTGGAAGTGGGGATTGGCGAAAAGAGATCGCGTGTAAGCGTTGCTGTGATTGGAGTTGATAGCGAATCACTAATCGTTAGCGTGTACTCCGACGCTGCGAAATCTCCTCCGGCCCGTTTGATAATCTCGTCGGCCGTGACATCTACCCAACTGCCGAATGCAGCCCCAGAATTAAAACCATGTGCAATAATCGTCACACCGGCCAGTAGCTGCCGACGCTCGAGCGTTTCGAAATATTGCATAAGGCACCCTCCCACGTTCGATCTGACTGAGAGACAACGTCTGGAAAGAGAATACCAAATTCTCGCTCATTCTCCCGGAATAGAGTTTCAAATTATCGTCCGTGATTTTGGCGAAATTGCAATTTTGTAAAGAGGGAGCGGACAAGCCATAGGGCTTCCTACTTTTCACAAAAACTACTTCATCTTCTTCGCCTTCTCACGTGCCGATTCCAGCCCGCCGACGTACAAAAACGCCTGTTCGGGGATGTCGTCGGCTTCGCCGCTGACGATGGCGTCGAAGCTGGCGATGGTTTCTTCGCGCTTCGTATAAATGCCCGGGAAACCCGTGAACTGCTCGGCCACGAAGAACGGCTGGCTGAAGAAACGCTCGATCTTTCTCGCACGGCTGACGATCAGCTTGTCTTCTTCGCTCAACTCATCCACGCCCAGGATCGCAATGATGTCCTGCAGATCGCGGTAGCGCTGCAGCATCGTCTGCACCTTGCGGGCCACGCGGTAATGGTCTTCGCCGACGATCAGTGGATCGAGCGCGCGGGATGCCGACGCGAGCGGATCGACGGCCGGGTAGAAGCCTTTGCTGGCAATGCTGCGTTCGAGCTAGATGAACGCGTCCAGATGGGCGAACGCGTTCGCCGGGTCCGGATCGGTTGGATCGTCGGCAGGCACATATACTGCCTGCACCGATGTGATCGCGCCGTTCTTGGTGCTGGTGATGCGTTCCTGCAACTCGCCCATCTCCGTCGCCAGCGTCGGCTGATAACCCACGGCGCTGGGCATGCGGCCGAGCAGCGCCGAGACTTCCGAACCCGCCTGCGTGAAGCGGAAAATATTGTCGATGAACAGCAGCGTGTCGGCGCCGGTTTCGTCGCGGAAATACTCCGCCATCGTCAGCGCGCTCAGCGCCACGCGAAGACGCGCGCCCGGCGGCTCGTTCATCTGCCCGAACACCATGACCGTCTGATCGATCACGTGCTTGCCGGTGTTGCCGATCTCGGCCTCCTGCATTTCGATCCACAAGTCCGTGCCTTCACGTGTGCGTTCACCCACGCCGGCGAACACCGAGTAGCCGCCGTGCTGCTGGGCGATGCGGGCGATGAGTTCCTGGATGACCACCGTCTTGCCAAGACCCGCGCCGCCGAACAGACCAGCCTTGCCGCCGCGGATGAACGGCGTCAGCAGATCGATGATCTTAATGCCTGTCTCAAACACCTCGGCCTTTGGCGAAAGGTCACCAAAGTCCGGGGCCGCGCGGTGGATCGGACGGCGGTCCGTCGTGTTTACCGGGCCGCGATTGTCGATCGGGTCGCCGAGCAGGTTGAACACGCGCCCCAGCGTCTCCTTGCCCACCGGCACGCTCACCGGCCCGCCGGTGTCGATCACTTCGAGCCCGCGCTGCAGGCCGTCGGTGGAGCCCAGCGCCACGGCGCGGATGCGTCCGCCGCCCAGGTGCTGCTGCACTTCGCCGGTGAGTTTCATGCCGCCGGAGTCGATTTTGATGGCGTTATAGATGCCCGGGAGATTGTCCTCGGGAAAAATGGCGTCGAAGGTCGAGCCGATGACCTGGGAAATACGTCCGTTGGCCGACATGGCGATGTCTCCTGAATTTCTGCAAAAATCGTTTCCAACTCCGCCCGTGCCGCAAGAAACGAGCACCCAGGCAAGCGAGGGGAGGATGGTACAGACGCGTAGAGACAGGGGCAAGTAACCACAACCCGCCCGCCAACAGGTGCGACAACGCGCGTCGGGATCGGAAATGACCAGCCAGGGCAGGTTATCGACGGGATAAGACCTCCTGTTTGTTGCAAGCCTCGACCTCCTCGCCTCGCGAGGTCGCACGATGATCTCCCCGATCTCCCCCACATCCGCCCGCGGCCGTAACGGGTTGAGCGTCCCCACGAACTCCGAAAAGCAGCGATTTCTCGTTTCGTCACTTTTCATTTTCACGTTTGGGCGCAACATCATGCCCGGCCATTGTTTGGCCAGAAAATTAACGCGCGCCAAGTACGCGCAGACCGCCTTGCTTAACGCGCAATGATCCTTGCCTGTTTCGCGCGTGTTGGACCGGGGGTTTGGGTTCGTTTTTTCGGATCGTGTCATCAGGCCTTCCTTTCACTTCAATAAAATCCAGTGAAGTATTCGACGCGCAACTCCCCACAAGAGACTCGCGCGCATTTATCCCCTCCATGAACACCCGCCGCGCTGCGCTGGCGCGCGCAAAAGAGCGCGAACTTTCCTGAAAGTCCGCCAAGACTGCGTGAACTATTTTGTTTTCGACGGTGGCGGCGCTGCGCAGGCGCTCGCGCACCGATCCGGTTGGTCAACAGACGATTTTGCGAGCCGAACTACTGTTTGGCGCGGCTCGCGCGGCGGAGTACCATTGTCGTGGATCTCGCCAAGAGTTTGGAGGGTTCGTTTGAATACCGTCGCCGACAATTTGTCTTTACCTGGGGCTGTCACACTACTAAGCCAGTCATTGGTTCCATCGATTCAAGAACTGCTTACAACCGATCCTGACGAGTTTGTTGCCCGCTTCCCTGATATTGCTGCCGTGAATCTCGCATGTGCCAGAGGCTTGCCGAATTGCGATGAGAGCGAGTTCCTAAAGCACATGTCACTGCTCGATGAAATGGCTCGAGCCGTGGCAGTTGAAACTGAACGATTTCGGCCCAACTTCAGACCTAATCCTTCATGCCCAACCGAAGCCAGCTATTGTATTTACATGCTCGCTAAAGTCTGCCGTGATCATTTCAAACTGCGGCACTTCATGCTGCCGGAGCGAGGGACGGGGTTTACGGGCATCTTGTACGACGAAGTCAGCAAAGAACAATGGAGTGACTCGCGCAATTGGTTCATCCATGGCTTGCTCGGCTCAGGTCGCATCGGCTCATGCACCTCTCTGCCTGTGCTCTATGCAGCAGTCGGTCGCCGACTCGGCTATCCGATCAAGCTTGTACTGGCGCTTTGTCACGCATTCATACGTTGGGATGACGGAATCGAACGGATCAATCTGGAAGCCACCGGGCCTGATTACATCAATAGCCATCCAGACGGATACTACATCGATCAACCCAGGCCCTGGACACACCACGAAAAGACGTGCGGCTACTATTTACGAAGCATCACGCCACTTGAAGAATTGGCAATGATGCTTTCGTGTCGAGCAGTTGTACTCAAATATAGCGGTAATCTGCTCGACGCCGGTTTCGCCATCAGCAAAGCGAGCGTACTGGCACCCAATGACCCCAACTATCCCAAACTGGGTGGGCAGATTGAGTTGGAAATCGCCTCGCTTCCACTCAGTAGGCGACCAGTTCCGTGCTTCAACCAGACTTTGAACATTGGGTTTGACGGCAAGCGATTTTTTGAGCCTGAACAATCATTAAGGCCAAGACCGCAGATGCCATCGCTTTCGCAAGTTTTTAGCTGTTCGCCGGCACTCTAAATCTGAATGAAGGGAAGATGTGTCATGCTAATTTCGAGCCGTGAAAACATCCTGACCAAAAAAATCGCAGCATTGAATTTATCAGTGGGATCACCTGGAAACATCTTTGCAGTCGCGCGCGAGGTGGGTGTAGATACTTTTTACCGTTATGTCCGTAATGATCCGGTTAATCTGGTTGATCCTACGGGATTGAGCGCCACTGGCATGAGTCTGAGTTCCGGTTTTGGCTTCGGAAACAATCCGTTTTGGACCAGCACGCTTCAAATGTATGAGGCAGGCGGCTATGTTTCCGAATCCAATTCTCCGTATTTATCTTTCGACTGGGGATCAAATTCCAGGGAAGAATACAATACGGACGCGCAGTTGATTAGACAAACCAGAATCGCAAATTCTATAGCGATTGTCGCTAACAACCAGGGTTGGGGAACATGGCTGTTCGACCGCGCGGGGTATGAAAAGGTTGCGAATGCAAATCGCGCGGCGATCGATGCTCGCGACGCGACGATGATCGGCCGAGTTGGTCAGAATCTTAACGTCTCAAAACTCGGCACGATGAATAATGATCCCTTGATTATGCAACGCGAGTTGCGCGGCGCGGGGATTGCAAGTGGCGACAGCCTCGTGCGCACGCTTGCCTCGCAAAATATTTATTCAGTGCAGGAAGAACAGGCGTTCAACAGCCTGCAAACGCTGCATTTTGGAATGGGCGCTCTTGAAGGTGGGCTAAGAATGACTCCGGGCGGTAACACTGCTCTGGCCATTAGTGACGGCGAGGGTGTTTCGCTTGGCTCGTTGGGACACGATGCGTTTGCTGTTGCTACAATTTTTGGGCCCGGGCTGGCGCTGAAAGGTGGGAAGGCGTTGTGGGGACTGCAGGCTGCCAGAGGTACGGAAATGACTATAGCAGCAAGGTCGAGCCTGGAAGCAATTGCATACGAAGGAGCAACTCTTTCTGCAAAACAGTCGAAAATATTGAACTTGTTAACTGAGAGTGGGTCAAGAGGAATCTTTCCAAAAAATGCTGTGGGATTGAATGATCTCGCAGCATTAACCGCAAAAACGGGCGACGAGTTCGCTATGTTCACTACCGGGGGGAGGCGACTAATCGTTAGAGGAAGCGGTGATATGATCCCAATAAATGTAGCAGAAGCCCAAGTGCTAGCTTCCCAAGGATGGAGGTGGTCTGCTCATACCCATCCAACAGTTATGACGGGGAATGCTTTGTCAGCATCTGCTGGCGATATGGCGGTGTTGCAAACATTTAATCAAAGTCAGAGTATAATTCTCAATGCACTTGGACAAACGCGTAGATTTACGAAAGCTGGGTTTTAATTATGACAAAGAACTCAAACAACAGATTGATCTCTAGCGAGGCAGACAAACTGGCGCGTCTTGAGTTCGATAGATTTATTGAAACCCACGCCATGCCGACTGATCTCATTGCTCGGGTATCAATGGCGTGTGAACGGATGCTAGGCAATGCTGGATGGAATTATGAGTTCATCCTTTATCCGGAAGTCGAAGATTCCATTGTCGAAACCTCAATTTGCATTGATGACACAAGACTACCAAGTGGTATTCGTATACTCCAGATTTCTATCTATCAAAATACGCGTGAGATAAATGTTTGCCCAGCCTCTCCTTTGCCTTGGACATTACCTTCGTGATGTTCGGGCCAGTGGAAAGGGACGTACGGGTAATTTTTTCAGCGCAACAGGGACGGACGCAAATCTGCTCGGAATAAGTGGAGTAGGCCGTGTGCCCGTGAACTTTGCGGCAGTACAGGAAGCCACTGCATTGCGCAGTGTTGCAGGTCCGATCATAGATAAATGGTCAACGCCTGGAAGCAATATTTTCGTTAATGGTGACGGAGTTCAACTATTCACGCAAGATACGCTTGTATTTAGGATGCTGCCATGAACGATCCACAGCGACTGAATACGTTTCATAAGACACTAGAAAGATGTAGACAATTAATAACGGAATTCCCTGACGAATGGGGACTTAAATCAATTGAGCAACAGTTGCTTTACCTGATTAGTTTCGAATCCGGTGAGTCGGTTGATCGGAAGCGTCTCTTTGAAATCAATATAGGTCTGCTTGCCGTCCGAGAAGTTGGCGATCTTGATGACAGTTTTACGGAACTGCTCCACACGACATCCGGAATTGTACGGCGCATGGAAGGAGATTCCTAAGTTCGATGCTACTCATTTTCATTGGGATTCTTAATGCTTCTTCTTATCCATGCCAACAGGCGAGTCAACCACCATCATTGAAGAGTGGACTAAAGGGGACGTAGCGGCTCTGTTCGGACCCTCCCATTGTACGGCGCATGTTCGGTTGCGCGATCTCGGTGCTGGATGAATGATCAGGCCGGAGCAACGCTTTATTTCATTCTCAGCTGATCGCGCTCGAACGCGGCCTGGTCCCACTCGGGGAGTTGGAAAAGTCCGCTTGCGGACTTACCAGTGGGCGCGGGAGTGGCGGAGGTGTGCCACGGGATGGATCGCGTGTTCATCAGCTTCGGTTCGTACACCGGCGCCGCCTCGGCGGACTTGGGGCCGGGTTTGAAGAACCAGAGGAACAGGCCCATGCCAACGCCTACGACGGCGGCAATCAACAGGCTGCGGAGTACGCCCGGCTCGACCGGCCGACGTACCGGGCGGGCAAAGACGTCCCGCAGCGGCGCGAACTCGATCTCATCGGCTTCGCTGTCGGCCAGCGGGGGTGTCGCTGCGGGCGCTTGCGGTGTTTCCCAAACGCCGGATTTCCTGCGGGGGTGCGGTTTCATACATTGATCGGTATCGGACAATCAGCGGCATTGTTCTGAACGAAAACCCGCCGGCCCCAACCTGAGAGGGAAAACCGTGTCTGCAAACTCGGAGACTTGTATGCGGCATGGCATGAGAAATCGGGCGGCGGATCTGGCGGCGATTCTGATTGCCTTGGCCGTGTTCTGTGCCCCTGTCTGGGGACAGTCCGCCGTGCCTGGACCATCGCCTGGACCCGTGCCCGGACCCGTGCCCTCACCATCACCCGCGCCAGTCCCATCACCAGCGCCTTCTCCATCACCCGCGCCGGCGCCGACTCCCAAGCCGGACCTGCGTCTGCCGCAGGCGCGGGCGGCGGTCGCGGAAGCCGAAAAGCGGCTGGCGGCTGCCAAGCAGCGGCTCGAGGCGGTATTGCGGCTGATGCGCGGCGCGACAACCGAGCGGCAGTTGATCACACGGCAACTCGCCGAGGCGAACGACCTGCACGGCGATCTTCAGCGCCAAATCGCCGGCCGGGAGCGACAAGCAAAAGATGCCAAGGCGGCGGCTGAGCAGGCGCATCAACTGCAGACCGCAACGAGCAAGGTGGTTGGGGAATCGAAGAAATCGTTCGCCGGGGCGCAGCGTTCACTGAAGGACGCGACCGCCGCGCTCGAGAAGCAGTATCTCAAGCTCCCGGAAACCATCGCTCGCCAGGCGGCGATCGACGCGGCGGAATCGGCGCTGCGGCTGGAGCACGATCGCGTGGTGAAGGGTTTGGCCGGCGATGAAGAATATCAGAAGCTGCAGTCGGACGCCGACGCGCGGGAGACGGCGCTGAAGCACCTGCGCGATGATCCGCAAATCGACAGCGTCACGCTCACCGACGCAAGCCAGAAGTGGATCGACGCCAAGTCCCGCGTCGACGCCGCGGAGCGGGCCGCGTGCGCGAACGATCCGAAATATGTCGCCGCGTCCGAAGCGCACGCGGCCGCGCGCAAGGCGCAGCAGGATGCGATCGCGACCTACAAAGCAGGGATTCCGACTCACCCGGACATCGTTGAACACACCAAGGCGATCGATCAGGCAAGCAACGATCTGAGCAGCGCCGAAAATCGCCATAAGCAGGCCGAGCGCGAGTCCCGCGCCGTCGATGACCGCGCGCGAACCGCCATCGTGCAATACAACGATGTCGCCGATCGGCTACACCACGCGCGTCTGGAGCGCGATCAGCTCGCGGACGCGGTGCGGATCGCGGACCAACAGGCCAGGCAGTTTCAGCAGCAGGTGACGGCCGCCAACACGGAGCTCGCCGCCGCGACCCGCGCCCTTGCCGAGGCCAAACGCGCGCTGGCGGAACTGGAGCAGGTGCGGCGGTAGCCAATTGGCGGATCGCGCGTCTTGGCGCGTACAATGTCTCGGCGTCGGGGCGCGTGCACCGGCGAAGGTCGAGGGTAGATCATCTCTTAATGAGGAGGTCGGTATGTTTACAAATCACATTCCAAATCACATTCTGCGTGTCGCGGCTTGCAGCGCGATCGCGTTGATTCTCGGTGCCGCTTCGGCCGGCGCGGAACCGGTGAAGAATCCGGAGTACGAGAACTGGGCGAAGTTTAAAACCGGCGCTATGTCAAAAGTGGAGGTGGTCAGCGCCGCCGCGGGCAATGAGACAAAGCAGACGATCGTCACAAAACTGCTCGAAATGTCGCCGGAAAAAGCCGTTGTCGAAATGAACATCAGCATGGACATGATGGGCACCAAGATGGACATGCCGGCGCAAAAGCGCGAGATCAAAGCGATGATCGACAACACCACCACGCCGACGCCCAAGCCGGACGCCGGCACCAAGCTGCCCGAGGTCAAGACCAGTCAGGAGACGGTGAAAGTTGGCGATAAGGAAATCAAATGCACCGTCGCCGAAGCGACATCGGAGCAGAACGGCATGAAAACCGTTTCCAAGACATGGACCAGCCCCGAAGTCCCCGGGCAGATGGTCAAGACGGAGATGAAATCGACCGGCACGATGGATTCCACCGTCAACATGAAGCTCGTCGAATTTTCTGTCGGCAACTGAGCCGGTCGGTTCACGTTGTCACAGCAGGATTAC
>JACMML010000009.1 GCA_014379105.1 Phycisphaerae bacterium | reverse complement strand
GATCCGATTTGCGGCACGGCTTACACTTCCAACCGCCGACTATGACTTTCCGTGAGTCTCGCTAGAATCCGAGCCCGATGACTTCAGTTCGGTTTGAGCACATTTCCAAACACTTCGGGGCGCAAAAGGCGCTGGACGATATCAATTTCATGATTCAGGAAGGCGAGCTGTTTTTCCTGCTCGGGCCCAGCGGCTGCGGGAAATCGACGCTTTTGCGGATCGTCGCCGGGCTGCACGGGCCGACTTCGGGGCGGATTTTCTTTGGCGATCGGGACGTGACCAATGATCCGACCGAGACGCGCAACGCGGTGATGTGTTTTCAGAGCTACGCGCTGTGGCCGCACATGACGGCGCGGCAGAATATCCGATTCGGGCTGGAGATCCGCAAGGTGACCAAGTCCGAAGCGGACCGGCGCGTGGAGGAGGCGGTTGATCTCGTCCAACTCGGGCAGTTTGCGGACAAGAAACCCAACGAAATGTCCGGCGGCCAGCAGCAGCGCGTGGCGCTGGCGCGGGCGCTGGTGGTCAAGCCTTCGTGCCTGCTGCTGGACGAGCCGCTCTCCAATCTGGACGCGAAGCTCCGGCTGGAGATGCGCGGGGAGATTCGCCGCATCTGTCGCGCATCCGGGTTGACCGCGATCTACGTGACGCACGACCAGAAAGAAGCGCTCTCCATCGCCGACCGCATGGCCGTGCTGAATCGCGGGCTGATCGAGCAGATCGGGCGTCCGCAGGACCTGTACCTTCGGCCGGGGAATCGGTTTGTCGCCAACTTCATGGGCGAGACGAATTTCATCGACGGCGTGATCACCCAAATGACATCGGACCGGGCAGAAATCAAAACCGGAATCGGCACGCTGGTGAGTACGGTGTTCCCGGCGACGGTCAAGGTCGGTGAGAAAGTGACGGTCTCGGTCCGCCCCGAGACGATCAGCGTCGGGACCACTGGTGCGCCGGCGATCAACAGCTTTGACGGCGCGATCCACGATACGGTGTATCTCGGCGAAGTGGCCCAGCATCTGGTGAGCATCGGATCGGACAAGACTCAGCTCCGCGTGTTCGAGTTGAATCCGAGGTTTGTCGCGCGCGATGATGAGGTCGCGCAAGCGAAGGTGTGGTTCGATCCGGGTGATGTGGTTGTCCTGAATGATTGATTGCTGATTGTGGCCCGCAACCTTCCCATCCTCCTTCTGCTGGCGGTGATCATCGCGTTGCCGTTTGTATTTCGTCAGCCGCCGCCGCAGGGGGCGTGGCGCGACGGGGACCCGGTGATCGTCATTGTGTCGCCGCATAACGAGGCGATCCGGTATGAGTTCGCGCAGGCGTTCTCGCGATGGCACCAGAAGAATTACCAGCGAGCAGACGGATCAGGTCAGCCGGTGAAAGTGGACTGGCGGAATATCGGCGGCACCACTGAGATCAGCCGCTACCTCGCCAGCGAATACACCGCAGCCACCAAAGCGTGGTGGACTGGGCAGAAGAAACAGTGGTCGCCCGCCGCATCCGACGACTTGACCAAGTCCGCGCCGCCGACCGAAAGCACATCGAGAGAGATCTACGAAGCCTATCACAAGACGGACATGCCCGACGCGATTACCAGCCGGATCGACCTGTTCTTCGGCGGCGGCCAATTCGATCATTCGGCCGCGTTTGATGCCGGTTTCGCGGTGCCGATGGTCGATTTGTTGCCGCCTGAGCTTTTCAAAGACGGCGGGGTTGATCTCATTCCCGAGCGCGTCAGCGGCGAGATCTGGCGAACATCGTCGGTGATGGGAAACGTCGTCAGCACGTTCGGCATCATCTACAACGTTGACCGTCTGCGCGATCTGGGCATCTCCACCCCGCCGGCGCAATGGACGGACCTGGCCAACTTCAAATACTACGGGCAGGTCGGGCTCGCCGACCCGACCAAGAGCGGCTCGATCGCCAAGGCGTTCGAGATGATCGTCCACCAGCAGATGCACGACGCGGCCATCCGCGGTGGGTACTCCGATCAGCAGATCGAAGCCAACGAACAGCGAATGGGCGCGCTGATGAAAGAACGCGGCAAAGCCTATAAACGCGGCGACGTGCCGGACGATTTGCGCGGCTATCAGGACGCGCTGGAAAAAGGATTTGAGAACGGATTGCACCTGCTGCAGCAGATCGGCGCCAACGCGCGGTATTTCACAGATAGCGCCAGCAAAGTGCCCATCGACGTCAGCATGGGCGACGCCGCGGTGGGCATGGCGATCGATTTTTATGGAAGGTATCAGGCGCAGGAATCCAAAAGTACCGACGGCACGGAGCGGATGAAATTCGTTACGCCCGTCGGCGGGACCAGCGTCTCGTGCGATCCGATCTCCCTTCTGCGCGGCGCCGGCGGCAGCGCCGAGCGGCGCGAGGACCAGGCGCTGACGCGCCAGGTGGCGATACGCTTCGTGCAGTTCGTCCTCAGCGAGCAAGGTCAGCGCCTCTGGTGCTATGAGCCGGGCATCAAAGACAGCGCCGGCGAGCTGATCGGCCCGGAAAAATACACACTCCGTCGCCTCCCGATCCGGCGGACGTTTTACCCCTCCACGCAACCCGCGATCCAGGCTGCCCATGCGTCGCATGTCGCGCACGTCGTGGACAATCTGGCGGACCCGACAATCGATCCCTACGCCGTCGCGACGCAGTTCGTCTATTACCGTCGCTGGACCGGCGACCACTTCGGCGTGCTGCGCGACATCGTCCGGGCGATGTGCATGGACAGCGGCGATGAGCTTAAGTCCGCGTGGCGAGCGGCCCACCAACGCGCGATCGCGTCGCCGGCTGATCCGTCTCGTCCTTTTGATTATCCGTTTAGTGCGCTGCCAACTGTAAAGATTCGTGACAAAGAAGGCAAGGAAGCCACGCTGCCCCTAACCTGGCGAACGGCGCCGGACATCCGAAGGAATTTCGAATCGATCGAATACATGCGCGAGTGGACCAAGGCATTCCGCGCCCAGTATGGAGCAATAACCAAATAAGAAGATCGAAACCATTGGCGGTTGAGATTTGAAGTTCAGAACATTTAACACCAAAGCACGAAACACAAACCACCAATCACCACCTTATGCGCCGTTCAACCGCCTGGACACTCTTCACCCTTCTCATCGCGTTCTTCGCGCTGACATTCCTCTGGCCTTTAGGCCGGATCGTCCAGCGTGGTTTTTTTGATAACGCGGGCAATTTCACGCTCACGTATCTCGCCGAAGTCTTTAAGAACCCTGTCTATGTCGAAGGCCTGATCAACAGCCTGAAGATTGCCGCCGGCACGACGACGCTGGTGATCCTGATCGCGGTCCCGCTGGCGTGGCTGTCAAACCGGTACAGCTTTGCCGGCAAGGGAATATTCCAGGGATTGCTGCTCGTGCCGATGATTCTGCCGCCGTTCGTCGGGGCGATCGGATTTCAGCAGATGTTTGGGCAGTACGGCGCGGTCAACGCACTGTTCAACCTCGGCGCGGTCGATTGGATCGGGCAAGGCCAATACTTCGGCGTGATATTGCTGCAGGCGCTGAGTCTTTATCCGATCCTCTATCTCAACGTGGCCGCGGCGCTTGCGAATATCGATCCGGCGATGGAGCAGGCGGCCAGCAATCTCGGGTGCACCGGGTACGCCAAGTTTCGCCGCATCACGCTCCCGCTGATCATGCCCGGCATGTTCGCCGGCGGGACGATCGTCTTCATCTGGTCGTTCACGGAACTCGGCACCCCGCTGATCATGCAATACAACCGCACCACGCCGGTGCAGGTGTTTAACGAACTGAAAGATATCGGCACGAGTTCATTCCCGTACGCGCTTGTGTTCGTGATGCTGGTCGCCAGCGTGCTGCTGTACGTGCTGGGCAAATTCGTCTTTGGCGGCCGTGCGTACGCAATGCAATCGAAGGCGGCGACCGCATCGACGGTTATCCGCGTCACCGGATGGCGGGCGGTCGCCGTGCCGGCGGCGTTTGCGATGGTCTGCTTCGTCGCGTTGCTGCCGCACATGGGCGTGGTGCTCACGTCATTCTCAGCGGCCGGTAGCTGGTATCAGACGATACTGCCGCAGGAATTCACGACCGCCAACTACCAGGAAGCGCTCGGCCACAGCATGACAGTCAGCTCGATCCGCAACAGCCTGCTTTTCGCGAGTCTGGCGGTGCTGTTCAACCTGGTGATCGGCATCGCGGTGGCGTTCGTTGTCGTGCGATCTGATATCCCGTTCCGCGGCGTGCTCGACGCACTGGCGATGCTTCCGCTGGCGGTGCCGGGGATCGTGATGGCGTTCGGCTACCTGGCGATCAGTTCCTGGGCCGCCAATATCCCGATGGTAAAAGAGAGCGCTTTCTTAAAATCCCTTTTCGATGTGCGAACAAATCCCACGCTTTTCCTTGTGATCGCGTACGCCGTCCGTCGCCTGCCCTATATGGTGCGCAGCGCCGTGGCGGGGCTGCAACAGACGAGCGAGACGCTGGAAGAAGCCAGCGCCAATCTGGGCGCCAGCGGCTTTACGACGATTCGCCGAATCACCGTGCCGCTGATCCTCGCGAACTTGATCGCCGGTGCGATGCTGGCGTTTGCGTTCAGCATGCTCGAAGTCAGCGATTCGCTGATGCTCGCCCAGCGGGCCGATTATTTCCCGATCACCAAGACGATCTACGAGCTGTTCCAGCTCATCGGCACGGGCAAATACCTCGCCAGCGCCCTGGGCGTTTGGGCGATGGTCTTCCTGGCGGCCACGATCCTTGGGGCGAGCGCGATCCTTGGGAAGAAGATGGGGGCGATTTTTCGGGTTTGAGTAATCGGTGAGTCGGCATGCGGATCGGCAAGTCGGCTAGTCGGCAAGTCGTGGGGAAAGAAGCGGCGGTACAAGTCTTAACGACTCGCCGACTAGCCGACTTGCCGCCTTCACGACTTGCCGAATCCGCCGACTCGCCGACTCGCCGTCCCCCCGTTAAACTGATCAGCCATGAACCGCCACCTCTATCTGTCCGCCACATGTGCGATGGTGATTGCCTCAGCGGTAGCCTGCTCCAGCGACCCCGAGCCGATGCCGCTCGGCGCCGACCAGTTTTATAGACCGACGGATCGCGATGGCGCGCTGCCGCCAGCGCCGGCGCAGCGACTGGCGCTTCAGCAGCGCCAGCAAACTTCCGCCGCGCCCGACCCGGTGCCGTCGGCGGAGGGGATGACTTTCGTCGCTGAGCAGGTCAAGTCGGCCACCCCCGAAGGCGCCGCACCGCCTACACCGGCCACGGTGCCGGCATCCGTTAACGAACCGCGTTTTGCGCCGGGGCAATATCTATCCGTCGGCGGCGTGGTCGCGGAAGTGAACGGTAATCCGATTTATGCCGATGCGGTCCTGCGAGCGATCGCGCCGGCGCTTGCCGGACGGGCAAAAGATCTGGACGTGCCAAAATTCCGATCGGTCGCGGCGAGTGAGACCAACAGGCAGGTCGACGACATGATCCGCGCCGAGGTGGAGTATGCCGCCGCGGTTCGGAACACGT
>JACMML010000101.1 GCA_014379105.1 Phycisphaerae bacterium | reverse complement strand
TTCGGCTATCCGGCATGCCCCAACCTGGAAGACCGCGCCAAGATCGTCGAACTGCTCAACCCGAGCGAGATCGGCGTGGAACTCAGCGACAATTACATGCTCGTGCCGGAACAAAGCACCGACGCGATCGTCGCGCATCATCCGCAGGCGAAGTATTTTGATGTGGATTGAGACAAGAAATAAATGGGCCGCGGATAAACGCAGATGAACGCGGATGAATACATTTTTTAACCACAGATTACGCCGATTACGCAGATCGAAATGCAAAGAATTTAATCTGCGTAATCGGCGTAATCTGCGGTTAAAAGTCTTCTTCTAAACGCCGTGCCACGCCATGAATTCAACATTTCATTTCGAATGCAAAGCAATCCAATTTGAATTTATCCGCGTTCATCTGCGTTCATCCGCGGCCCATTTCCTTATTTCTCAGTGATCGGCTCCCCCGCCGATCCGGGTTCGAACGCCGGCTTCATCGGATCAATTGGCAGGATTCGTCCATCCGTGTCGAACGCCATCTTTGCGATGCACGTCTGGCGGATATACCCGCTGCCGCCGGGGATGGCGTGGCGGTGATAGATCATGTACCAGCGGTCGGTGCCGGGGACATTAATGATCGAATGATGTCCCGTGCCGATGGCCGGGCCGTTTTTCTGCAGGATGATGTAATCCTTCGGCACCTCGATCGGGCCGAGGGGGGATTTGGCAGTGCCGTAGCCGACGCGATAGTTCGCGCTGCGGGCGTCGTCTTCCGACCAACTGAAGTAATAGACGCCGTTCCGCTTATTGACGAACGTCCCCTCGTTGTAATGAGCCCCCTTGGGCGTCAGTTTCACCGGCGGACCATCGAGCGTAATCATGTCTTCCTTCAGCTTATGGACCCACATGTTTCCCTGGCCCCAGTAGAGATACGCCTGCCCGTCGTCGTCGATGTAGGCGAAGACGTCGATCACCTGAGCGGGATATTCCTTCGAGCCTTCGATCAGCGGCTTGCCGAGTGCATCGACAAACGGCCCGGTCGGCTTGTCCGACACCGCCACCCCGATTTTTGACTCGGCCGCGAAGTAAAAATAATATTTACCGTTCCGACTGATCGCGGCCGGCGCCCAGGCGCGGATTTTTGCCCATTTCAGATCCTTCGTGACGTCAAGAATCATCCCCTCATTCTTCCAGTGAATCAGATTCTTCGACGACCAGCAGGAGAAATCCGTCGTCATCCAGTCCTTCTTGTCGGAAGTCGGATAGACGTAGTAAGTATCCCCAAAGACCACCGCGTGCGGGTCGGCGGTGAAGCCTTCAAGAATCGGCTCCGGCGCGATGGCCGGCTGAGTCGTCTGTGCCATGGAAACCTTTCCCGCCAACCCTAAAAAACTCATCATCAGACCAGCTGCGATGAAACGTCGAATTGTCATCATGCTTGTCCTCCGGCTTAAATCCTTCTCTGGATCATAACCATTTTTTCGATGTGGCAAGTCGCTGCCCCGCCAGGTTTATTTGCTATCCTTGCCGCGAATGTTGCGTTTCCTGCATTTGAAAACCTGCGAAGAGAACATGCTGCGCACGCGGATCGTGCCATCGTCGCGTCGCATTGTCCCCGAAGTCGAGGCGGCGATCGAGATCGCCTGGCGCGCGACGCTCGCGCGACCCGGTGTGAATTTGTTTGACGGTCCGGTTTGCCGGCTGGAAGGGCTGCGTTCCGATGCCGGTGGGCTCAATGTTGATCTCAGCCATACCAGTTATCGCATCGTCGTCGGAACCAACTTCGCCAACCCGCAAATGGCTGACCTCCACGGCCCGGACGTGATGGGCAACCCGCTGGGTGTGAGTTGCGGGTTGATCACCAGTGATGGCCGACTGATGATGGGCCGACGAAATCACACCGTCGCGTATTACCCCGGGCGCATTCATCCGTTTGCCGGTTCGCTGGAAGTGAAACCGGTGATTGACCTGTTCGCGAATGTTCGGCGCGAACTATACGAAGAGCTCGCGCTCGAGGCGTCTGACCTGGAACACGTGCTCTGTCTCGGCGCCGCCGAAGACGCCGGGCTTCGGCATCCGGAGATGATCTTCGCCGCCCGCGCGCGACTCGACTCGGCCGCCATCGAGCGCCAACTCGACGCGGCGGAGCACCACGGCATTTGGTCGGTCCGGCACGAACCAGATGCGATCTCCGAGGCGCTAACGACCGAAGACACGCTCACGCCGATTGCCCGCGCCGTCCTGCTAATGTGCGGCCGGCAGGATTTCGGAATTGAATGGTTCAATTCCGCCGCCGCCGATCACCTGTGAGTCGCAGACGCCGGCTACAATATCTGACACGCGCGGCGCATTCATCGCGTTCCGCACCCGCTATAATCGACGCATGACCCGGGAACTCCGCGCTAACCTCATCTTTGTCTGCATACTGATCGTGCTGGTCACACCGGGTTTTGTGATCCTGATCAAAAAGCGGCTCGCCTCCGAGACCGGCCCGAACGACCTGCCACATCCGGTCCCGCACGCGGTGGCGTATATCCAGCCGCCGCCGGTGCCGCCGGGTTTGGCGCGAGTCGAGCCCGCGCTGGTGCGCGGCTGGATCACGCGCCTGCT
>JACMML010000100.1 GCA_014379105.1 Phycisphaerae bacterium | reverse complement strand
GCTCATTGCGCCCCCCACCCGCCGGATCGCAGGCGATCCGCGGCGCGCGCGGCCATTCGCGGGCCTCGATCATCGCGAGGTGCTGCTCGAGCGTGCGTTCGCGCAGGATGTGTTCATCTACGACATAGATCCTGTCCCCGCTCACCGCGATCCACAGACACACCAGCGGCGCGGAGAAGCCGAAATCAATCGCCAGCCACCACTCACAATTGCTCTTCAGCGAGAACGGCGGCGTGTCCACGACGTGGCGCGCCGGATCGAGCATCGGAAAAATGCTGCCGTGCGTGCTGGGGCGCAGACACATCATCTCGGTCTGCCACACGTCGTCGCTGACGCGCGACTTGATCGAGATCGCATCGTCAATTCGGAAGAATCCGTCACAGCGCGTTTTAGCGGCACCCTGGCATTCCTGCCAAAGCGGGCACTTGTCGCATTCGCGCTGCGGCGGGCATTGCTCGAGCACATCGAGCAGGCACCAGCGGACAATCGCCGCGCCGGACGTCCCGGCCTGATCGACGATCTTCTTCATCAGCCCGTGCGATTTATGCAGCGTAGAGAGGGCCTCGATCGTGCCGCGAACCAACTGCGTGGAAGCGGTGTTTTCCTGTTCGGTCGTACGCTGACTGCGCGTGACCATCTGCGCCGCGCTCCAGATGGCCGGATCAAACAGCTCAACTTCGTCGCAGCGAAGCTTCTGCACGCGGAGCCCGCGCACGCTTTTCTGCGATTGCGTGAGCACCGCGGCGGTAGAGCCGTTCCTCAGACGCAGCCGCCGGGCTGTGGCGCTGGGGTCGACCAGCTCCCCTTTGAATCGCTCGTGAAACCAGCCGACCAGCGTATCCCACGTGCGCAGACTCTGATCGAGTGATCCTCCGAGAATGCGGACCGAACAGCCGGGCTTATGCAGCAGATCGAGCAGCGTCGCAGCGGCGGCGAGCGTGGTCTTCCCACCGCCGCGCGGCGCCCAGACGACCTGGTCCTTCGCCGGCTCGAAATACGCCGCCGCGAGGTAATCCATCGGGGACTGATGATGCGTGCAGACCGCTTGCGCCGGCATCTTCAGATCGAGATAGATCATCAGCCATTGACGAAGCTCATCGACGCTTTTGCACGGCGCGTTGTATGACATGCCTTACCCCGTTGATGGTTAAGTTGAAGTTAAGAAGCAGACTGCGCCGTCGTGCGAGTACGATCGATCCAGTAGTAGACCGGCTCGGCCGCCGATGCGGGCTCGACGCGGTGCATGCCGGCACGCTCGAACAGCGGATGCGCCCGGCCCATCCGCGCCGATGCCTCGACGTAGCGCGTTGTGGCGCTGTCAATTAATTGCTTGATAAGCACCCGAGCGAGCCCGATCGACCGAAACTGCGGGTGCACGATCACGCGGCTAATGGTGCGCACGTTCGCGTTCGCCCAGGCGATCCGCTCGCCAAAGCCATGGTGCTTCAGTTCAAAAACCTTGTGACGCGTTCGGTGCAGCGCTGACGGGTATGAGAGCACTGCAACCGCGATCACGCGCTCCGCGCCGGTGCCCGTTTGAGTGTCCGTGCCGGCATCAATGCCGGCATCAACGCACGTCGCGACGCGGACACCGGCCCAGGTCGCGGGACGTTGGGGCAGGTAATGAAATCGTTCCAGGGCGCGGTAGTCGCTTGCCGAGCCGGCGCGAAAGTGCACCGGCGCGGGGAGGAAATCTGTTGGAAAAACGTGTATCATTTTGGTTCACAGGATTCGGGCGCCGCATACGTTTCGCAGGATGTGTTCTCAATGGCTGAAGCGATTATTTGTCCTGATTGTGGTGGTGTTGTTGGTGGCGATCGTGCCAGCGGCGTGCAGGTGTGTCAGTGCTTTGCATCTCGCGGCGATTACGAAGCACGCGAACAGCCGGCCGTGGAAGCGGCTCGCATCGCCGCGGAAAAAGTGGATAAGCGCTGCCGTGTCTGCGGCAAGAATTTATCGGGACATCGCCGCGTGAAGGATTCGCGTGGGTACATGTGTCTCCCGTGCATGAAAGCCGAAGAGGAAGCGGCCGTTGAAGGGTTGATCGCGTGCGCCGAGTGCGGGCGGCATCTCAAGCCCGATGGACTGATCGACTATCACGGCGTGCGGATCTGCAAGAAGTGTTTCAACGACCACAAGGAGCTCAGCCGTTTCCGCGCCCCGCCGCCGAATCCGGCGCTGATCAACGACCACGAGAAACAGTCACTCAAGAAGTACCTGATTATCGCAGGAATTTTGCTGGCGATTATTGCGCTGGCGTCCCTGGGAATTCTGGGCGGCCGCTGACGGTGGGTGGACGATCCGCACGGATCCGAAATCACATACCACATGCACGTCCGGGCGCAGCGCGGCGAAGAGATCGTCATGACTGGTGACGACCACCGCGCCCAGCACCGCCGACCGGTCCGTAAGTCGTCGCAGCGCCCGGGCGACAACCGCGGCTGTCACGCGATCGAGCAGCGCGGCGAATTCATCCATTGCGATGATCGCAGTAGCAGCCGAATCATCCGTTTGCTGTGCCTCCTGCATGTGTCCGTGCTTCTTCCCATTCTTTGCCTGCGCGACCGCCAGCGCCAGTATCAGACGCCAGCGCTGCCCGTCGGAGAGGCGCGCGGGTTTTTGCAGATACGTCCACGCCTCTGCCAGGCCGACGCGCGAGAGCAGCTCAAGCGCCGCGGCGATCGCGTCCGCGCCCCCGGCAGTTGGAACCGCTCGGGCGGCGATATCAATCACCGGCTGATCCGGAAGCTCGATCGTTCGCGGATCAATCCACCGCGCCGCGCCGGCGTCGCGACGCTTCATCTCCTGCAGCAGCCGCGATTTGCCCCCGCCGCTGGCACCGGTGATCAGCGTGATTCTTCCCGGACCGGGTATTAATTGACTGATCAGACGTTCGGGAACCAGGCAGCGCGCGCCGGGACGCGCGGTTGGCAGGTGGAACATTTTACGAATCGTGCGCGTGGCGATGGACATGATTTTCTCCCTGATGTGGCGACAGAACTGGATTCGGACGACTGGATTCGGGAACGACTAGATACGTTTGGATTAGACGCGCGCCCGCACGCCGGCGGTAAACCCGCGGCACATCCCCTGCGCGAAGACGATGCGCGCCCGTGCGGTGGTAAACGAAACGCCGGTGACGCGCGCAATCTCGCGAATGGATCGGCCGGTGATGAGGTGGAGCCGCGCGATCCGAAGTGTCTCGGAATCGAGCGGGCAGTTCGGCTCGGCAAGATATTGGACAACCGGTGATTTCAACCTGCGCGAGAGCGCCCCGATTCGCCGACTAACCGTGCCGGCGGTCATGCCGACAACAGACGCGATCAGCCGGTGCGAAACCCCGCTGGCCGCCATCTCAAGCACCGCGCGATCCTCAGCAGTCAGCCACAGTGACGCGCGACGATGCGGCGCGCGATCCCGCGAGCCAATGAGCCTGTGACGCGCTTCAACCTCGCCGGGCGACAGGATTTGATACATCACACACCTTCCCTTTCACGGCATGTTTAGTAATCTTTAAACCGTCTATATGTTAGGTATTTGTATGGTCTTGTCAATGAAAAAATGTTGATTTGTAACACTCTAAATTACCGTGAGTTATGAAACTCATCTTCGGTTTTAGATTCACGACACTGGCGTGGGAATCTTGATTATGATTTTATGAACGCCAAGTCGCCAAGAACGCCAAGGAAGATAAAAAAGCAGTCACAATCTCATAATCTTTCTGATCTTCTGGTTCTGCCTTTCTTGGCGTCATCGGCGACTTGGCGTTCATCATTTTGATAAAAACCCAACGTCTTTTCCAATCTACGACAAAGGGGAATCACCGGCACCTCCCCGCACGTCCGGTCAGTTGTGACCGCGAGCACGCTGCGTTAAAACGGCTGGCATGGGTGAGAATTTGATAAATCCGGAGCAAGTCAGGCACGTCGCCAAGCTCGCCCGCCTGGCGATCGCGGATGACGCTCTTCCAAAGATGACGCAGCAACTCGAGTCGATCCTGGAATACGTCGAACAGCTCAAGCAGGTGGATGTCACCGGCGTGGAACCGATGGCCCACGCGGTGCGGCTGACCAACGTGCTGCGCGAAGACGTTGTCGAACCGGCGCTAACCACCGAGCAGGTGCTCGCCAACGCACCCGCTACCGATGGC
>JACMML010000099.1 GCA_014379105.1 Phycisphaerae bacterium | reverse complement strand
TCGGACGGATTACGGCGGAATTCGGGCGCGAGCCGCAGGCGCACGTCGTAGTCTTCGTTGGTGGCGCGGTCACGGTAATCACTGATCTCTTCGTCCCCGCCGACCATCAAACTCACCGCCGTGCCGATATCCTGCGTGCTGATGCCCAGATCAGCGGCGCGGTCGCGATCGAGCTTGACCAGCAGTTCGGGTTTATCCAGCTTCAACGTCGTATCAAGATTGACTATACCGCCGATCGCCTCGCCGCGTCGTACGAGCTCCTTGGTAATGGTTGCCAGCGTAGGCAGGTCCGGCCCGCCGACCGAGAAATCGATATCAAAATTGCCACCGCCGATGTTGAAGCCGGGGAAATTTCGCACGCTGACGCGCAGTCCCCGGGCCGAATACTTCCGCATGTCCGCGCGGATTGCCTGCATGACATCAGTCTGCGTGTAGTTGCCTCGAAACGCGCCGGCCGGATCAAATTTGAGAAGCGATTTGAAGAATCTCGTAAATGAAAAGTACCGTTCTTCATGCGGCGGGATGCGGACATACACATCGCCGCTATTTACGCCGCCGATGAATCCGCCGCCAACGGTGGTCAACGTCGTCGTGACGTGCGGATTCTTCATCAGATCGCGCTCGACATCCAGCATCACCGCATTCATTGCCGGAAAACTGATCTGCTCCGGCGCTGAAACAGAAACTTGGAACTCCGCCTCGTCCTGTCCCTGGGGCAGATAGCCCTGCGGCACCATTCTGAACAGGCCGATCGATGAGAGCGCGACAAGAAGCGCGAGCGATGCGGTGACGAGCCGGTGCCGCATCACCCACTTGAGCATCCATGTGTATGGTCGATCGAGGTATTGATAGAAGCCGGCGCGTGAGCCGGCGGAATTATGGTCCCCGCCACCGGATTTCTCGCGCGCTTCGCCGGCTTTGGCGGCCTCTTTTCCGAGCATTCTCGCCGATAGCGTTGGCGTGAGAACGAAGCTGACCAGCAAGCTCACCAGCACCGCGACCGCGGCCGTGATGCCGAACTGATACAGGAACCGGCCGCTGATGGAGCTCATAAACGAAACGGGCACGAAAATGATCGCCAGCGAAAGCGTGGTCGCCAGCACCGCGGTGGCGATTTCCCCGGTCGCCTGTCGCGCCGCTTCCATGGCGGGCATTTTCTTTTCTTCGACAAAGCGGAAGATATTTTCCAGAACGACAATCGCGTCGTCGATCACGATACCCACCATCAGCACCAGCGCCAGCATCGTCACACTGTTGAGCGTGAAATCCAGCGCCCACATTACCGCAAACGTGCTGATCACTGACGCCGGAATCGCGACGCCGGCGATCACCGTGCTCCGCCAGCTGCGCGTAAACATCAGCACGACCAGACACGCCAGGATGGAACCGACAACAAGGTGATGGTTGATCTCGTGCAGCGCGTTGTTGATATAAGACGATTGATCACGAATCACCTGCAACTGAACCCCTGGCGGAAGATTCGCCCGGGCTTTCTCCGCAAGTGCTTTGACCGATTCAATGACCGCGATCGTATTAGCGCCCGATTGCCGGCGCACATCGAGGCTGACCGACGGCGCGCCGTTGAGCCGTGCGACCGATCGCATTTCCGCAGTGCCGTCCGTGACTGTCGCGACATCGCGGATGCGTACGGCGGCGCCGTTCTCATATTTTAGAATAATCTCGGCAAATTGCGCCGGTTCTTCGATGCGGCCCATCGTCCGCAGGCTTTGCTCGCTCTGGGCGCCGGTGAGATTGCCGCCGGGCACTTCACTGTTCTGCTGGCGCACCGCGTCACCGATGGCGCTGATCGGCAGCCCGTAGGACGCGAGCCGGTCGGCATCAACATCAATATTCACCACCCGCGCCGCCCCGCCGACGATCGACACCTGCCCGACGCCCTGCCCGGGCTCCAGTGCTTTCTTAACGGTCTTGTCGGCGATCTCCGTCAATTCTCGAAGCGAGAGATCGCCGGAGAGCGCGAATGTGATGACCGGCTGTGAATCGTTGTCAAACTTGGAGATCGTGGGCGTGTCGGCCCGCTCAGGCAGGCGGCTGACCACTGTCGCCACCTTATCGCGCACGTCCTGCGTGGCCGAGTCGATATCGCGGTTGAGGTCGAACGTTGCGATTATGACGGAATTGCCGTTGCTGGAAATGCTGCGCAGTTCATCGAGGCCGCTGACGGTATTAACGACCTCCTCCAGCTTGTCCGAAAGCTGGTTCTCCACTTCTTCCGGCGACGCGCCCGGGAGCCGGGTGCGGACGCTGACCGTAGGCAGGTCCACCGAAGGAAAGCGATCAACACCGAGCCGGGTGTAGGCGGCCGCGCCGACGACAACCAGTGCGAGGATAATCATGCTCGCAAAGACCGGCCGCTTGATGAACAAATCGACAAACCGCTGCATGATTATCCTTTACGGCCTTCCGCATTGTCCGGCGGCGATCTTTGATCGAACTCCTCGCGCAGCAATCCGACTCGCTGCAACAGGGTCAGGTGAAAGAGCTTGCGATCGTATTGCTCACTGGAGAGCAGCAACTGTGCCTGGAGCAGCGCGTCCTGTGCCTGAATCCGCTCCAGGTTGGTCGCCCGGCCGGCTTTATACGATTCATCCGCCTGATTCAGGACGTCCTGCGCCGCGGCCACTTGAAACTGCAATTGCGCCAATCGCTCATCACTGGCCGACAACGCACTATAGGCCTGTTCCACATCCGATCGCACACCGCGCTCGGCGGCTGAGCGGGCGAGGAGCGCTTGTCGAAAATTACTCCACGCCTCGCGCACGTCCTGTTCAATGCGACCGCCGGAAAAGATCGGCAGGTTGAGACGGAGCATCGCGTCCCAGGATCGCGCGGTGGGCACGGACTCACGGTAGAGAAAATTCGCCAGGTCGATGCTGACCGATGGGTAATATTGCCCGATCGCCACATCTACATCACGCCGCGCCGCTGCGACCGCGGATTCGGCCGCGCGCAAATCGTCGCGCCTGCTTGCCGCTTCCTTCAGCATCTGCTCAAGCGCCGGTAGCGCCGGCGGATCATAATCATCGCGAAGCGGACTGTGGTCCACGTCGCTGTCGGTCAGCAGTCGCAGCCGGGAGCGGGCCTGGACGACATCGCTCCTGGCGCTGATGAAAGTCGTGCGCGTCGCCGCCATCTGCGCTTCGGTCTGTGATGCGGCAAGTGAACTGGCGACGCCCGCCTCGACCCGGCCACGCGCGTCGCGGAATCGTTCACCTTGCAGCGTGAGCGAGTTTTCGATCACTCGCACCGACGCCTCCGACCGCAGTACCTGGTAGAAAACGCCGGCGGTATCGAGCATTAATTGCTCCTGGGCGGACAACAGTTCAAAACGACGCTGCTGCACGACGTAGTCATCTCGCCAGGCGCGGTTGATATCCTGGAAGCCGTTGAAAATATTGATCGAGCTCCGCAGAGGCACATCGAAATAGCGGTCGCTGCTCTGCTCACCCGATCCACTGGAGCTGCCGCTTGAACTGGCAGTCCGCTGGCGACGGGAATAGACGGGAACCAGATCAACTGTTGGCAGAAATGTCGCGATATCGCGCCGCTGGCTGATCGAGGCACGCAGATAATCTTCGCCGCGGGAGGCAAGCCGCTCGTCATTCTGGTTGGCCAGCAACAGCGAAGTGGTCAGGGATAGGGGCTCGCCTGGCTTGAAGACGATGGGCTCGTCGGTCAGGTCAAGAATCTGACGGTAGGTCTTCACCTCCGACTTCTGGTCTACGTGGCAGCCGGTGAGCAGCAGCAGGGAAATAATGCAGGCGCATCGGAGCGGCATCATCGCGGGCCCCGCTTAATCCCGGTCCCGATGACGCGTAGAATGTGCTTGGCGAGCGTTTTGGCGGGGATTCGCTCGGGTCCGTAGCGGATCGCGGATCGCACGCACGCCGGGAGCAATTGCGCGGTGAGGCCGGGGGCGGCGTCAATGATCTCGCGGGTTCGCACGCCGCGGCGGAGGACGATTTCGAACATCTTTCCCAGTTCCTTCCGCTTGCGTGCAATCCGTGGCCGTACGCGGTCGCTGGCGGCCTGCATCATCTGGAAGATATGGGGGTTGATGTAGGCCCATTGCACCAATTCGCCAATCATGTGCTCAAGGGTCCGCCATGCCGAACTATCGATTTCCGCCTTGGCGCGCGAGCCCAGCTTTTGCACGACCTCGGAAAGGCCTTCCAGCACCAGCGAGTCGAACAGGTCTTCCTTGCTCTTGAAATAGATATAGACCGTGCCCTTGCCGATGCGTGCCGCGGCAGCGACGTCATCCAGGCGCACTTCGTGAAACTGCCGCCGGCTGAACATGCGCACAGCGGCCCGCATGATGGCGGCGCGTTTTTCATCATTCGGACGCTGCATACTTGCCTGTCATAAATCAGCGGCGTAGGATTATCAAAACTGACCCGTCAGTATTCCGCTGGCTCCGCATTCTATGACAAACAAAGGCGCACAATCAACCGTCGTCTTCTCCGTTCTTGCTGCGGCAGTGCTAACGGGTCTGTCGTGTTCGAAGCACGACGACGCACCGGCCAAGCCGGCGCGGCCGCCGGTGAAGGTGCAGATGGCACCGGTGGTGTATTCCGATCTGGAGCAGGTGATCGAGGTCGTGGGGACGCTTTACGGCGAGGAGGACGTGACCATCAGTTCCAAGGTGAGCGGGCGGGTGACATCCATCACCGCCGACCTCGGCGACCGCGTGGCCGGCGCGGCGCAGTTGGCGCAGATCGATCCAACCGATTATCAGTTGGCCGTTACGCAGCGGCAGAATGCGCTGCAGGAATCGCTGGCTAAGCTCGGGCTGAAGGAAATTCCGCCGGAAAGCTTTGATATCACTCAGGTTGTGACGGTCCAGCGCGCCAGTTCCCAGGCCGCGAATGCGCAAGCGAAGCTCGAGCGGGCCAGGAAACTGTTTGAACAGAAGCCGCCGCTGATCTCCGAGCAGGAGTTTGCCGATCTCGCCACCGCCAGCGAGGTCGCGAAGCGTGATTTTGATGTGTCGCAACTGGAAGTCCGATCGCTCCTCGCGACGGCCGCTTCTCGCCGCAGCGAACTCGCGACCGCGCAGGAGCAGTTGGCCAATACGCGAATATCCGCCCCGCCGCTGGTGGAGAATCGGAAGTACGCAGTCGCGCTGCGATCAACGTCCACCGGCGAATACGTGCGCGAAGGAACTGCGATGTTCCGGCTGCTGCTCGATGACCAGATCAAGTTTCGCGGCAGCCTCCCCGAGCGCTATTTTCAAAGCGTCCGCGTCGGCCAGCCCATGCGCGTCTCTCTGCAAGGCGAGCCCGAGCCGGCCGCCGGCACCGTCTCTCGGGTGAGCCCGGCCATTGATCTTGCGACGCGAACGTTTCAGATCGAGGCGACATTTAATAACTCAAAACAGCGGCTGCGACCCGGCGCGTTCGTGCGTGGGGATATTGCGATCGGCGTCCGCCAGAACGTGCCCCGCGTTCCCAAGGCGGCAGTGCTGTCATTCGCGGGCGTGAACAAAGTCTATAGTGTTCGCGACGGCAAGGCCATCGAGCACACTATTGTCCTTGGACAAGCTGAGGGGGATGTGATCGCGGTGCTCGACGGGCTCAAAGATCAGAGTGAAGTTGCGATCACGGGCTTGAGCCAACTAGCGAATCAAGTTGCCGTGGAAATACAGCCGACAACTCGCCCAGCGACTTCGCCGGCCAGGTGAGCTCCTTGCCAATTACCGGCGCCAGTCACCCGCGCCGTTCCGAGATGTCAATTCATCTGGAGAAGCTGTGCGTCGGCCCCCACTGATACCATCCGTGCCGCACACCAAGCAATCCCCATGGGCTCCGCGGCGGCACGTTATTAAGGATTGACCAGTCCCGCTCCTGCTGCAATACCGATTGTCCGCCTGGCTGTAGAAACCTGGGCACATACTGGGGCGTCGTGCGGTCGATTACCTGCGACATAGGCGCGACCACCGGCGGATCCTTTGGCGCGATATCCTTCGCCGGCACCGGGAGTGTTAACGTGCAGATTGTCAGAAGCATCGAGAGTTTCTTCATTGCGAGATCTTTCGTTTCGCTGGCGCTGAATATAGCAGATGTTGAATAATCGCCTGCATTTATAGCCGCGATTTACCGGGCTGGATCGTCGCATTTGCAGACATGATGCCTATCATTCGGCATACAAGCGGCGCCGGCCGCATAACCGGCAGAAATGGAGACCTGCTCGATGGGACGTACGATGGGTAACAACTTTAAGACCGTGGTGCTGCTGTCGCTGATGACGGGATTTATTTTGCTGGTCGGGCAGATGATCGGCGGCCCGCGCGGCGTCGTGATGGCGCTTGTTATCGCCGGCATAATGAATTTTGCCGGCCTGTTTTTCTCGGCCAAGATCGCGATCGCGTCCATGCAGGCACAGGAGGTCGGCGCCGGTCACCCGCTTTATGACATTGTTGAAAAGCTCGCGCAGCGTGCCGGGTTGCCGATGCCGCGTGTGTATGTCGCGCCGCACGCAGCGCCCAACGCATTCGCCACCGGCCGCGGACCGAAGAACGCGGCGGTGTGCGCCACCGAAGGGCTTATGCAGGTGCTGGACAAGAACGAGCTGGCCGGCGTGATGGCGCATGAGCTGGCGCACGTGAAACATCGCGATATTTTGATCCAGAGCGTCGCGGCCACCATCGGCGGCGCGATCAGCTTCCTGGGGCAGATGTCGCTTTTCGGCGGCATGCGATCATCCGACGACGATCGCGACGGCGGCAGCCCGCTGGGCATGATCGGCGGTCTTTTATTGTTGATCCTCGGACCGATCGCGGCCGCGGTCATCCAGATGGCGATCTCGCGCCAGCGCGAGTACGCCGCCGACACCGAAGGCGGCGCCCTGTGCGGCGACCCGATGCATCTGGCCACCGCGCTGGAGAAAATCCACGTCATGGCGCATCGCATCCCGATGGACGTCAACCCGGCGATGAACGCGATGATGATCGCCGAGCCGCTGAACCTGCGCCAATCGATGGCTAAGCTGTTTGCGACCCATCCGCCGCTTGAAGATCGGCTATTGAACCTGATCGGCCGGGAAAGCACGGGAATGCGTTATCACTGATTAGAATTGAAAATATTGTTGAGCAAGCGGCGGGCGATTGGCTCGCCGCTTTTTATTGCTGCGGCGCGGGCAGGTCGCAGATAAACTCCGCCAACTGCGCCGCGCTCGGACTGATCGCCGTGCGGACGTAGTAGCCGCTCGTCCCGACGCCGCAGCAGAGGCTTTCGGCCAATCCGAAGCCGAGTGTGCGGCCGAGGCAGAAGCCGGCATTGAAATGGTCGCCGGCGCCGGTGCTGATTTTGGGTCGCTCGACGAATGGCCCGGCGAAGCTCGCCGACTCCCCTTCCATCGCGGCCGCCGCGCCGCGGCGCGGGTGGACCACTACGCAGTGCAGATTTAATTCCTCGCGGATCGCCTGCGCGGTTTGCTCGATGAAGGCCTCGGGTTGGTTCTGGCCGGGCAGGCCGAGCACGTCGGCAATTTCGGTGGATTCCTTCAGATTCAAGCCCAGGATCACGTCCACCTGGTCCTGAAATCTTGTCAGCAATTTCAGCGCTTCGAGGATGTCGTCGTGCGTCCGTTTCTCCGGGTCGGCCAGATC
>JACMML010000098.1 GCA_014379105.1 Phycisphaerae bacterium | reverse complement strand
ACGACTCGCCGACTAGCCGACTCGCCGTTTTTTGCTATGTCAAATCCAACTCCACAACCACATGATCCAAAATCCCCGTCACCAGCGCGTCCAGCGGCACAATCTTCTCCGGATAAAACGGCGCGCACGCCTCGCGTGACTCGGTAAAGCAGACCAGATCGCCGTCACCGACGCCGAGGTTGTCATAGGCGACAAGCGCCTCGACACTCTTACGTGCTTGGCCGGCCAAAGAGAAGCGGTCCTGCACTTCCAGGATCACGAAGCGTCCCCCCGCGAGCGTCGGATAGACGACCGAATGAGTGACACGACCGATGACCTTGCCGATACGCATAATTCGTTAACCGAAGAATTCAGGAGCCGCAGATGAACGCAGATTCACGCAGATAAGCCAAAATGCTTAATGCTTGCATTCACATTTAATCTGCGTTCATCTGCGGTTCCAAGTTCCTTCAATTCGTGTTCCATGACAGCGTCGATCTTCCTATCGCCGCGACAGAAGCGGACGAGAAGGTTTTTCAGTTGGCTGAGCGAGAGCCTGTCTCGCTCGACGATCAGCACATTCGCGGCCATTGTGGCGATCGATTCTTCGACCGCCGCCATCGATGTCCCGACCACCGCACGCAGATTCCGGGCTTTGTTCGCCAGGATCACCGCTGGCCCGGCGTTCCGGGCGATCAGCACGCCGCCGGCGGCGGTGTTTTCGTTCACGGCGCGGTTCAAAGTCCGCACTGCACTGATCGCTCGCGAACCATCTTCCAGAATCGCCATTGACTCGAGCTTCACCTCGCGAGCCGCCATGCCGATCCCGGCTTTGGCAACCCCGTCCGGCCCGTCGCTCCACCAGAGGAACCTCGGCCCGGACGATTGGTCCTTCACTCCCGGCGCAGCCGGCGCGAGCTTGCCGTTCACATCGATCGTCACATCGCTGTACGCGAGCACGATCTTTTCATGTCTCACCCAGTCCTGCGCTGCCGGCGTCAGTCGGGCGCGGTAGGGGAGCACGATGCTTCCCTGTCGCTTGAGCAGATCCTGGAGCTGGCGCGCCGAAAAGATCATGCGCCCGCACCTTGATCGCTCCCCGATTGCTCATCGACGATCCCGATCACAAACCACCGCACCGGCGTCTTGTCCTGACCGATCAAATCCCGCGCGGCCTTACCGTCATTGTTGAGCACCACGACCTGGCCGATGCCGGTGTTGAGCCCGCTCATCGCGATCACCGGGTCCGCCTCGGGCAATTTCGCGCCGTTTAGCGGCTGAACGATCAGCATCCGCCATCCCTGCATCGAAGGATGCTTGATGGTGCTGGTAGCGTGGCCGATGATTCTGCCTAATTGCATTTGCGGACAGTGGAAAGTGAAGAGTGGAGAGTGGAGAGGAAATGCTGTATTGCCTTTCCTTTTCACTCTCCACTTACCACTCTCCACTCCTTCTAAACCATCCTCAACGATCCGGTGATCATCACCCGTCGATACCGCGTAAACGTCAGCGGCGTCGTGATGCCTTCGCCGGTGGGCGTGGCGATTGAGTAGCTGAGATAGCCTTGTCCACCCAGGCCCAATCCGGTTGCGCTGGCGCCATTGACGACATAGAGCGTCGTCGCGGCGCGACGGCCGAACCTCGTGATTGTGTCGAGGTTGCGGCTGTGCATGATTGCGGTGTGGCGATAGCCGTGTTCGCTTTCGATCGCTTTGTCCATCGCCTCTTCGACATTGCGGCAGCGCACCAGCGGCACGAAGGGCATCATCTGCTCTTCCTGCACGAACGGGTGGTCAAACTGCGTTTCGCCGAATGCGAGCTGGCACGCCGGCGACGCCGACGCACCGGCCGCCTCGGCGAGTAATCGCGCGTCGCGGCCTACGAATTCTTTATTCACGTGCGGCTTGTTGTCGTCGCCGATTTTGAACGCCTGCTTAGTCAGCTTGTCGATCTGCGGCGAAGTCAGTTGCGCCGCGCCGGCGGTCTGCAGCGCGGCGACGAGCTTGTCATAGACGCTCTCGACCACCAGCACCTGCTTCTCGCCGATGCAGAGCAGATTGTTGTCATAGCTGCCGCCGCGAATGATCGACTCGGCCGCGTTTTTCAGGCACGCCGTCTCGTCGACCACCACCGGCGGATTGCCCGGACCCGCGACGATCGCACGCTTCGGCGACCGCAGCGCCGCTCGCGCCACCTGCGGACCGCCGGTGACGACCAGCAGCGAGATGCCGCGGTGAGCGAAGATCGCGTCGGCAGTTTCCAGCGTCGGCGGGGTGATGACGGTGATCAGATGCTCGATGCCAAACTTGGCCGCGATCTGGCGGTTGTATTCGCGCACGGCGATCACCGCGCAGTTCACACCGCTGGGATGCGGATTGGCGACAATCGCGTTGCCCGACGCAATCATGTTGATCGCATTGGCGCTGAGCGTCGGCACCGAATGGGTGACAGGCGTGATAATGCCGATGACGCCGAACGGCGCAAACTCCTCGATGCACAGCCCGTTCGAGCCGGACATCGCGTTGGTCTTCAGGTATTCAACACCGGGGACGAGCGACAGGATCTGCAGCTTCTCGATCTTGTGATCGAGCCGACCGATTTTGGTTTCCTTGAACTCGATTTCGCCCCATTTATGGGCATTTTCATTCGCGATTGATTTGATCAGCTTGACGATCTGGTCGCGCTCGTCCAGCGACAGTTTCAACAGCTTCTGCTGCGATTCGGTGGCGGCGCGGACGGCGTCATCGACGCTTGCGAAGATGCCGTATTTCCCGTCGGCCACCTGTGTTCCGGAGGTGGGCTGCATCGAGTCGTTGATCTCCGCCTCTTCACCCGCGCGCGGAGCGGGCGAAGTGAAGTTGGCACGACCGGACAGCCGGCTCATCACCTCGGCGACAACATCTTGTACGAGCGTTGCATCCATGGATCAGTTGAGAGTGGTGAGTGACAAGTGATGAGTGAAATGCTCATCGCTCAGCGCTCGTCACTCATTCCTTTGCGTTATAAAAAGTCTTGCCCGCGTACGTCGCCGAATCGACGATGCCGACGATCACCGCGTCCGCCGGCAGATTCTTGGTGACATCGGTCATGCGGGCCGAACTGCCTTGCACGACAAGCACGAGCTGGCCTTCACCACAGCCGACGACGTCGATCGCGACAATCGCACGGCCGGTGTTGCCGAGATTGGTCGGCTTCTGCGCCTCGTCGTATTTCACATTCAGCGGCTCGACGATGAGCAGCTTCTGGCCGAGAAGGGTTTTATCCTTCACGGAAGCGACGACTTGGCCGGTGACACGGGCTAAGAACATATGGGCTCCGATTCATAACGAGTAATGAGTATCGCGTAATGAATTGATCATTCCGCTTTTCTCATTACTCGATTCTGCTCATCCCATCTTCGCGACGTCGGGATGCGGGCGGGCGATGACGTGGACGCTGACCACCTCGCCGAGCTTCGCACCCGCTTCGGCGGCGGCATCCACCGCGGCTCGCACGGCCGCGACGTCGCCGCGCAGCGAGATCGCGACGAGGCCGTTGCCGACCTTGTGCGAATCGACGAACGTGACGTTCGCCGCCTTGAGCGCCGCGTCCAATGCCTCGACGGCCGGGACCAGGCCCCTGGTTTCGATCAATCCGATTGCTTCACCTGCTGCCATAGCCAACTCCAGTTAAGAACTGCCGCGAGTAGCGACAATTACGATTCCAAAACTTCCTTCGTTTGTCGTGCGACGATCAATTCTTCGTTCGTCGGGATGATCCAGACCTGCGACTTCGAGTCGTCGGTGCTGATCCGGGCTTCGGTCCCGCGTGTATTGTTCTTTGTCTCATCGAGCTTGATGCCCGCGAATTCCAAACCCCGGCAAACCGCCTGCCGCAGTGCCGGCTGGTTCTCGCCAATGCCGGCCGTGAAGACGAGTGCGTCGCAGCCGCCGAGCGCGACCATGTACGCGCCGACGTAATGCCGGATGCCTTCGACGAATGCGTCAATCGCCAGTTTCGCCCGCTCGTTGCCGGCCGCCGCGGCTTTGTCGATGTCGCGCATGTCGTTGCTGACGCCGCTGATCCCGAGCAGCCCGCCTTCCTTGCCCAACTTGCTCAGCACATCGCCGGCGGTCATGCCTTGCTTGAGCAATTTCAAAAGTGCGAACGTATCGAAATCGCCAGTGCGATTGTTCTGCAGTAATCCCGTCTGCGGCGTCAAACCCATGCTGGTCGCGATGCTCCGGCCGTCCTGAATCGCGGTGATCGACGACGAGCCGCCAAGGTGACACGAAATCACCTTCCGTGCTTCGGGCGCGATTTCTTTCACCCGCGTGGCAATAAAGCGGTGCGAAGCGCCGTGAAATCCGTATCGCCGGATACCGAGCTTTTCGGTCCACTCCCACGGGACGCCATACACCTGCCGCGACATCGGGATCGTCTGGTGAAACGCCGTCTCAAAACACGCCACCTGCGGCACGCTCGGCAGCTTTTGGGCAAACGCCTTCATGGCCGCGATGTAAGGCGGATTGTGCGCCGGGGCGATGTCGGCGAACTGCTGCATGGTGTCGATCACATGATCGTCCACTTTCACCGCCCCCGAGATCGGTCCGCCGTGCACGGCCTTGAAGCCGATGGCGTCGGGCGGTTTGGGCAATTCACGCAGGATGACATCAATCACATCCCCGTGCGTCGCGTACTCAGCGCCCGGCTGCCCGATGCGTTCGTACCCGCCGCGCGCGATCTGCTCGCCGTTCTTGTCCATGTCGAGGACTTTGAACTTGAAGCTGGTCGAACCGAGATTGGCGACTAAGACATTCATTAGAAACCGCAGATGAACGCGGATAAACGCCGATAAGCTAAGCCAAATACGAATGGCTCTTCTCGCATTTGCATTCGCATTTAATCTGCGTGCATCTGCGTTTATCTGCGGTTCCGACTTTTATCCCGCGAACCCGGCGATCAGCTCGCTATGCGGCCGGGCGATGACGTGCGAGCTGATCAGCTCGCCCACTTTGCCCGCGGCGGCCGATCCGGCATCGACCGCGGCTTTGACCGAGCCGACATCGCCTTTAACGATCGTGGTGACGAATGCGCCGCCGATCTGGATCGTCTTGACGATCTCAACGTTGGCGGCTTTGCCCATCGCGTCGGTCGCTTCGACCAGGCCCACCCAGCCCTTGGTTTCGATCAGGCCGACAGCCTGGGCGTTCGCGCCGCCGGTCACGGGCTTCACTTCCGCGACCTTCTTCGGCTTGGGGAGCAGACCGGTGATTTCATCATGCGGGCGGGCGATCACGTGCACGCTCAGCACCTGACCGACGCGTCCCGCGGCCTCGGCGCCGGCATCGAGCGCGGCTTTCACTGCGGCGACATCACCTTTGATGAAGGTGGTCACCATCGCCGAGCCGACCTTGTCCCAGCCGACGATCTCGACATTGGCGGCCTTCAGCATTGCGTCGGTGCCTTCGATCAGGCTTACCAGACCTTTAGTCTCAATCATTCCCAGTGCTTCGCTTGCCATAAATTCTCCGTAAATAGTTGTTAGTTGCCAGTTGTTAGTTGCCAGAATGAATGTGTGCCGCTTGCCTTTACTGGCAACTGGCAACTATCCACTAACAACTATTTCACAAGTTCCATTCGCGTGGTCGTTTCAAGATCGCACGCGTTGCCTTCGTCGGTGTCGATGTGGACTTCGAGCACCACCTTCGGGTGGTAGCGGACGGTCACACCTTCAAACGTCACGCCGCACGGGCCGGCGATTTTGAGCTTCATTTCGTCGCCGTCCTTGACGCCGTAGTACGCCATGTCTTCGGTCGACATATGGACGTGTCGTTTGGCGCGGATGACGCCTTGCGGGATCGTCAGCGCCCCGGCCGGGCCGAGGAGGGTGATTCCGGGGGTGCCGGCGTGGTCGCCGCTGATCTTCAGCGGGAGATCGACGCCCAGATAGATTCCGTCGGTGTAGCTCAGTTCCAGCTGCGTGTAGTTTCGTGTCGGGCCGAGGATGCGGACATTCGGGATGATGCGCTGCCGGGGGCCGACCACGGTGACCTGCTGCTCGGATGCAAATTCGCCGGCCTGATAAAGGTCCTTCATCTTCGTGAGCTTCTCGCCTTTGCCGAAGAGAATCTCCAAATGTTCCTGCGTAACGTGCGCGTGCCTGGCCGACACATTCACCACCAGCGGGTGCGGCGGCCCCGGACGCCGGTCGGCGGCGTGCCGCTCGTTGGACTGTGGCCCGGCGACTCCGGAAAGCTTCTGCCGGAGCACCTCCCGAACCAGCGCCTCGACCTCTTTACGATCTAATTTCTGTGCTGTTGCTGCCATGAATCCGCCGTAAGTGCCGTTCTGAATCCAACGCTTTTCAGCCCTGTTGCAGAAGTATGCACAACCTTTCATAATCTGTCAAGTCTATTCATATTTGCCAACATAAAGCCGCCCAGAGCGCCTAACCCTCATATTCGCAAGCGGAGGTGCACGTCTCGTAGACCGAGATTTTGGCCAGAAGAGGGAGTTGCGGCTTGATGTGATCCCAAAGCCATTTGGCGATCATCTCCGCGGTGGGGTTGGAAAGCCCATCGATCTCATTGAGGTGATAGTGATCCAATTGCCTTACGATCGGATCGCAGATGCGCTTGATATCGCCGTAGTCGATCAGATACCCCTTGGCCGGATCGACATCGCCTTCCACGGCCACATCAAACCGAAACGAATGCCCATGCAGCCGCCGGCATTTATGGCCCTCCGGAAATGTGGGGAGCGAGTGAGCCGCTTCGAAACGGAAAGTTTTGACGAGCCGGATTTTCATCGAAGCGAGCGAGTGTAACGACTTGCCGCCACTGTGTCAGCGACCGCTTGATGCCGGCACAACCCGCTTAAAATAGCTCTCACAGGCCTCGACGATCTGAGGATTCGGTCGAAAATCAATCCGCTTCCACAGCGCATGGGCCTTTTCAACTGTTTTCACGGCTTCAGTGGCCTTAAGTTCGGTCAGCACGCTTATGCCGTAATAGATATCGGTGTAATAGATCATCTGTTCGCCACCATCGAGTTTCAAATTGCCGGGTTCGATGACGCCGGATTTCAACTGCCCGTCAAACCAATTGGTTGCTTGTTCGACAGTGGCAATCATACGCGGGACCGACTCCGTGTAAGCCAGTTCCTTCCACACCTGCATGATGCGGCCCTTCTCGCGACGATAGCCCCATTGATCGAAGTACGTTTCCAAAACAGCGCCACCGGCTTTGCCACACGACACGAGGACTTTTTGCGCTTCTTCTGGTCCGGTTGGCACGTGGCTGAGGAAATATGGAACCGCATTGATCGCGCGGCGGGTAAGATCCGGGTCAACTGCAATGCGTCGAAGATCGCAGGCCGCGAGATAAACCTGGGCGCGGCCGCGAACAACGGGATCTTTCAGGAAAAGCTCGCGGATGAACGATTCAGAATCAACCCGAAGATATCCCTGAAAATAGTCGAGGAGTGACAGCGGCTGGATGTCTTCCGGATCGACAATCCCGAGCATATGGGGCACAGGATCGGTGTCTGATTCTCCTTCGCCTGTGCGCAGGAACCAGATCTGGTCTTTTGTCAGATCGTCGATTTGTAGGTCGTTCCGCTCACCGCTGTAATCGGCGAGGATGATCGGTCCTGTCGGGCGAAGGAGCGTTACGGCGTCTATGCGTTTCGCGTTTTTCCGATCTACATCGGTTGCCAGCGGCATCAGCCCATACCGGATGACGATGTCCAAATGCTTCTCGGCCAATTCGCCTTTCACGATGCGCGTGATCGTCAATCGGGCCAAATGATGATGCGACCCCGCACCGGGATGATCGACAAATTTAATCGTGTCGCGTTCCGCATGACCTATGACGATCAGCGCGGCCCGCTGAACTACCTGCTCGTCTGCATAAGGCATACGCAACTCTGCCCAAGCCGTATTTGTGATGACAAGCCCGAAGATGATGCCCGTCAGAAGCAAGTGTCGCATAGGCCTCCCTGTTCATTAGACGACTATGTTCCCCGCTTGTTCCCAAACATCTCAATATGTAGCCGCGGCGAGTACCGGAACCCGCGTCGCTTGCAGACCTCGCCGATCCATCCGGCGCGCGAGCGCAGGACGTCAATATCCGTTCCCTCCGGCATCAGTTGCACGTCGGCCGGTTGCCAGTTGGATAATTGCGACAGCAGGTCGTCGATCTCATCAAGATCGCTGGGTTTCGCGACGACGAACTTCAACTGGAAATCGGGGGACGTATCGATGAATTGCTGGATCACCGGGACGTTCAGCCGATTCTTCTCGTGCGCCACGGCGAATCGTCCGCCGTCGCGTTCGTATGGCGTGGAGTTGCTCAACTTCGGCGACATCGACGCCAGATCGATCGGCAATTTGCGAAACACCGTGGCGGCGGTCTCGATGGTGATGTGAAAGCCTTTTGATCGCAGCGCTGCACACAACTCGGCAATATCGGGCATGATCATCGGCTCCCCGCCAGTGAGAACGACATGCTTACCCTCGGTCGGAGCGGGGGACATAATGGTGGAGGGCCGCATGGTTCCCTCTCCCTCCGGGAGAGGGCTAGGGTGAGGGCGCTTAGGTTCTCCTGTCGCACCCGCCGCAGACAGCGCCCTCTCACCCCAACCCTCTCCCGCAGGGAGAGGGAGTAAGAGTCGCTCCACCTCAGCGACGATTCGTTCCACAGCCCAGTCATCCCCCTCCGGCTCCCACGATGCGTATGGCGTATCGCACCACACGCACCGCAAATTACATCCGCTGGCGCGCACAAAAACCGACGGCACGCCCGCGAGCTTCCCTTCGCCTTGGATTGAGTAAAACATCTCGGAGATTCGCACGGGGATGATGATACAACGAGATGGCGTCTTACGCCGCGTCAGCGCGACCACGCCATTGAAGGGAGAATGCGGCGATACTATCGTAAGCATATGAAAGTCAGCGTAGATATTTCCGACTCTGAGCTTAAAGAGATCCGCTTTTTCACCGGCGAGAAGAAGAAGGGGCTGGCGATTCGCAAGATGGTGGCGGACTCATTGATGCTTTGGCGGCGGGCGGCGCTGGCGCAGAAATTCATATCCGGCGAATGGGGCGTCAAACTCAACGGCTACGAGGCGGGAAAAGCCCGTGAACGTTTGGCCGCAGGCAAACACGCCAAAGCGCGGCGAAAGTAATGGCCGCGTGTTTTTCACACTAGAACGCGCAGCGAGTGGCCGGCCAAAGTAAAAAATCTGAGCCCCGGCCGGGTAAGCACTTACGACAAATCGACCTTGAAATTTTGGCGCAAGCGCGCAGCGCGCTGCCATTCTTACGGAGGGGCGTTGCGTCCCGATCCGGCTCCATCGACGCAGCGATGGAGGCCGGAAGCTCATTGGCATTTGAATAGCGATCAGCAGCGATCACACAAAGACGTCGTTCCTTCCACGTTTAGCGCCGCATCTCGATGCGGGTTTCGCGCATTCCCGAAGCGCGTTAACCCCGGCGGTCTGCGCGTACTTGGCGCGCGTTGAAAATCGGCGTAAATCTTTTCTGAATTATCACTTGCGCCGAAACACGAAAATGAAAAGTAACGAAACGAAAAACGCCTGCTTTTTGAGATGACCCGCCCACTTCGATGCCATCATCCAGCGAAGCGTTCGAGCCGGTCGATGAACGCGCCGACCACCCCGTTCGCTCGGCCTTCATTTGCCAGCGCGGTGCGGTACGTGCAGCAGAGGGTCAGCTCGTTGCCGATGGTGGTGGGGGTGAGGACGATCGGCATCAACGGGCCGGTGGGACTGACGCGGTGGTAGGCGCGGATGAGATCGGGATACAAGCGGCCTGGCCAGTCGTGGGTGAGGTTGACGTTGGACAACCCGCCGGCCATCGGGAAACGGCGCCGATAAAACTCGATTAAATTCTGCCGGCTTAGCGTACGCGACACCAGCAGCCCGATCGCCATGCGGAGTTGCGACGCCTCGGCGGATTTGTGACGGTTTTGAATCACTCGCAGACGCCGGCTGCGCGCGAGCAGGCGGTTGAAATCGTAGAGGTCGTCGTGCGTGAAGGCGCTGATCATGAATCCGAGATAGAGCCCGAAAACGCGCGATGGCACTTTCGCATGGCGTGCTCGCAGATCGACGATCGTACCCAGCGCCAGATCCGGACGCCGGCGCGTCGGGCGGCTTGGCCCGTGCCGGGCGCACGCCTCGGCGGTGGCGGCGATGAATACGTCGCCGACGGTGACTTTTGCGACGCGGGCGTGTTTACGCAGGCCGGTGATCAGGTCCGGCGGCAGCGTTTTTGCGATCACCGCCACCGTCTGGTCATTGGCCCGGGCCTCGACGCGGCGGAGCAGTTTGCTCATGCGTGCGAACTCGGCGAACTCGGCGATTTGCGAAATCACCGACCAGCCGCCGGTGTCGGGCCCGAAGCGGCGGCGCAATCCGCAACGATCAAGCACGACCGGCTCGGGACGCAGCGAAGGGAGATCGAAAAGTCGCGAGACCCACGCCCGCATCAGCGTTCGCACCGACACACTGTCGGCGACCCAATGCTGATAAGTGAGCCCGATCATCTGCCCACCAGGCAGCGGGCAAACGAACGGCCGAAAGGGCATCGACAGCGCCGGATCAAACGGCCGATTCATGTCGGTGCCGACGTGGGTTGCAAAATCGGCAACCTCCGTCACCGCCACACGCGGCCGGTGGGTGGTGTCGATCCGGTAACGGGCGTGCTCGCAGACGAATACGCCGAGGCGCAGGTCATTGAGCGCGGCGTTGAACGTATCCTCGATCGCGTCGCGTGAAAACACCCGCGTCAATTCCGCGGCCTGCGCGGCGTTGTAGGGGTGCAGCGTGTCCCAGAGCCGCTGGGTTTTCTGAAAGACATTGAGGGGCGCGCTGTTCATCGGTCCGACTTCCCGCTGATACTGCGGTCGATATCGCCCCCTCGATATCTCCCGCGCGGGATGAATCGACCGACCTGACGCATGTAGTCGCTATAGACGTCGCCGTGCACGGAGACCATATGCCGCTCTTCGCGCCGCGCCTCCCATTGAAGGAGCACGATTTGCAAAACCGCAACGATCGCCATCCACAGGTTCGGAACCGCCGCGACCGACGCCAGCGCCAGCAGGCATTGCAGCGCGTAAATCGGGTGGCGCACCAGCGCGTAAGGGCCGGAGATGATCAGCGTGTTTTTTTCTTTTGGGTCGATGCCCATGCGCCAGTCGCGGCCCATTTTTTTCCAGCAGATGAGCGTCAACCCGAACACGATCGCGGCGGCGGCGAGTGCGAGCCACGGGGTGAACCAGGGGAATTTCAACAATGGGAGGCGTGGATGAAGCGGTTGAAAAGAGCTGATCAACGGCAGGATGATCCACGCGGCGACGTTGGGATACCAGATGATTCGCAGAACGCGGCCGAGGGTTTCGGGCGGAAGGAAGTTGGCGGCGCGGCCGGTCAGGCGCTTGGTTTTGAACACCAGTCTCAGCACCCTGGCCCAATACGCGAAGACAATCACGCCGATGCCCAGCGCCGGCCAGTCCACGATCTCCATGAGCAGAAGGTACACGAATACCGCGAAGCCCGCGAGCGCGGGCGGCGGCGACTATTCGGCGCGGACCGGGCGCCCGCCGCGCTTGAGCTGGGCGATGTAGTCGGCGCGAAGCTGCTCGTAGTCCGCCTCGGCGGCCAGCGCGGCGTTGTAGTCGGAAATGGCGCTGCGAACGCGATCGCGCGCCGCGTCGAGCGTCGATCGGGCGCTGCGGAACGAATCGGAGCCGCCTTGATCGGCAATGTAACCCGCGCGGATGGAACGCACCTTGGCCGCGGCGAGCAGCATGCGCTCGCGCGAGTCCTCGACTTCCGGCGACAGCGCCATCGCGAGAATCTGTTCGCGCGTCAGCCGGTTGCGGATATCCATCGCGACCATCGCGTGCGGAAACAACCAGTCAAAGCTGCCGCGGCCGGTGAGCATCAGATTGCTGAGTACACGTTCGCTCTGATATTTTTTTCGTTCCAGATCGCGGTAGTAGGAGTCGGTGCGGAGCGCGTCGAACACGGGT
>JACMML010000097.1 GCA_014379105.1 Phycisphaerae bacterium | reverse complement strand
CCTCAAGTTCGACGAAGACCGTGTGTTGTCGAATGTCGGCGCGCTGAAGATTCCGGCGATACCGAAGCATCTGATCGTGATCGGCGGCGGGGTCATCGGACTCGAGCTCGGGTCGGTATGGCGGCGGCTCGGCGCGAAGGTCACGGTGGTGGAGCTCATGCCGAGCATCCTGCCCGGAATGGACGACGACCTTGTGAAAGAGGCCGTTACGTTGCTGTGGTACTATGAAGTCGTCTGAGGGAGGCCGTTTAGCTGCTACTTGTCTTTCTTCTTGTTCTGATTCAGCAGATCCTCAAGGATGTCCTTCCCGTACCCCTGGACGCCAAGCTGAACGAACGCCTGGGCAAGGATGCTCTTAACATCGGTCACGTTGCCCGAAAGCCCGACGGTGACGCCGTTCGGATTGCTCTTCTGCCAGTCGCGACGCAGCAGGCCGTTTGAAATCCACATGGAGTAGTCGCGGAATTTCTGCTTCTCCAGGTCCACGCCGCCCTCGAATTTCATGTTCTCCAGGACATCGACATTCCGCGTCCGGCCGGTGCGCTTATCCACCTGCTCGATGGTCTTGGCGATGCTGAGCGTCATGTTCTGGTACGCGATGCCGTTCTCGAGCGTAAGGCTGCCGTTTTCGATCTGGCCGATGATGCCCTTGTTGCCCCATTCCAAAAGCTCGGCCAGCGCGCTGGGGACTTCTCCATCAAGGCGAAGATCACGCACGCTGTAGAGGATTGTCGCCTTCGCTTTTTTGCTGCCGGCCATCAGATCGGCAAGGGGGACGTTGTTACAATCAAGCACAACGACATCGACGATACCGCTGGCTTCCTTCGCGTCTTTGAACATCACCGACGCCAGCGACCCAAGCTGCGCCGCCATCACCTTGTTCATCTGCACGCCGGTCAGAATTTTCTGCTTCTTGCCTACGGTGACGAGCATGCCCGGATCGCCCATGTTGATCGAGATGCTGCTGAAATCACCCTTGCCTCCATTGATATCAAATGCGGGCGCGAAGCGGCCGGGGTCTCCTTTGGGCTTGTCGAGATTTCCGGTCACCAGCATGCCATCGCGGAGGGTGATGTACTGTTGATAGTTGGCGAGCGTGACGCCGTACGATTCGCTCAGATCGGCGCCCGCGAGGCGGATGTCGCCTTTGACGGTTAGCGTGCGGATCGCCATGTGCATTGGCTTGACGGTGTCGTAAGCGCCGTCTGCGCGCAGAATGATATTGATTGGGCCAGTAAGCTTAGCGCCTGCCAGGGTCGCCTGATTCTCCGGCGGCAATAGCGGGAAGATCAGCGGCCACGCTTTTTCACCCTGGGCATCAATCTTGGCGGCAATGTTGTCGAAGTAGGGCGCCGCGGTGAGGAACTTCTTCAACCCGCCGGTGACGGATATCGTCGCCGCCTGCGAGCTGGACATATCGATATTCAATGCCTTGATCTGCGCCACCTGCTGCTTCAGGTCCGCGGAAAGATCGCCGGTCACTTTGATCTGCTTCTCGGTAAATGCCGGCTTATTGGTGGCCTCATCGAGCAGAACGAAATCGTTTACCGTGCCATCAAGCAGTGCGTTGGTCGTGTTGCCGGAGGTGGAGAGCGTGTTCTTGAACGCGAATTCCCCGCGATACGGCAGCGGCTTCTCGGACTGCTGCACAAATTGCAGCAGCGGCGCGGCGCGATCGAGCGAGCCTGTGAGCTGCAGTTGGCCTTTCACGGACGGCGTGCCCATTGGATCGGTGACCACCAGCGGATCCGTCATCGAAACGACGGCCGCGCCCACATCCGCGTTGAGTTTAGAGAATGTGACTGAGTCAATCTTCGCATCCCCGCGCAGTTTGAGTGCCGCGTTGATGGAGACGGGCTGCTTGGTGCTGAACGCGTAATCCTTACCGGCAACATTCCGCAGCGCCAGACGGCTTGCAGATACGTCCATCGTCACAGTGTTGCCGCTGACATCCGCGATGATGCTGACGCCGCCGCTGGTGGGCGTGTACGGCAGTTTGATATTGGGCAGCAATGCGGTGGCCATCGCATAGGCATTCGGGAAATCCTTCATGCCGATGTCGACATGCGCCTTTTCGACCATCTTGAGCACGGAGATTCCGCTCTTGAGATTGAGCGAGATATCCTTTGCCTCGACCGTCGCGTACGCGCTCTTCAGATTGAGGACGGCCGAGACGTGATCCAGTGACGGCGGCATATCAGCGCTGAAGCTGATGGCGACTGGCTGGTTCTGGATCGGTGTCTGGTCGATTGAGAATCCTTCGATATTCCCGTCGAAGGCGGCTGTCGATTTGCTCTGCGGATCGGTGTTGAGCGTCAGCGCACCCTTGAGCGCGCCGGCTGAAACCGCATTGACCGGACCGGTCGACAGTCCCGCCATGACCCGACTCACGGCCGGCAAATCGACCGCGATGTTCACCCCGCCACTGCCGCGCGGGACGCCATTAACCATCTCGGCGGTTAGCGGCGCGTCGGTCTTGCTGAGCTTGAGCATCGCGCTATTGATCGAGAGGTTGGCAAGATCCACCTTCATGGTCTGCCCGGTGGCCGGATCACCAGCGCGGATCGTCCCGGTGGTCACCAGGACGAATTTATCGCGCACCAGCTCTTTGCCGTTCTTTGACAATCGCAGACCCGGCGTACTGGCATCCAGTTGCGTCAGCACAACCGATTTAGTTTTAAGATCGGCCGATCCGGCAGCGCCGAAATAGACCTGACCGGCCGTAAACTCTAGGCCCTGCTGGCGCAGTTGCGGGACGAACGGATCGATCATTTTCTGCAGCGCTTTCAGATCGTTAATGGTGCTCTGCGGAATTTCGAATTTGCCGATTCGGAGGTTCGCCAGGTCGATGTCGTGCAACTTCACATGGCCGTCCAGCACCAGCTTGTCAGCGGCGCTGCCCATCGCGAGTGAGCCTACCGCCGTCTTGATCTGCTTGAGCGGATTGTCGGACGCCGCGTCCACCACGTAGTCGCTCGCGAGATCGCCTTTCACATAAGGCATATCGATCGCCGGCGATTGGCCGAGCTGAATGTTGATGCCGGTGAGCGTTGTTCCGAGGCTCAGCGTGTAATTGGTGGTGGATCCAGCGCTGGCGACGTTGCGCAGATTGAACTGCGCCTGCCCGGCGAGTCGGGCGGTGCCAAAATCGATGAATTGCGCGAGCTGTGTTCGCAATTTATCCAGATCTGCCGAGCCATCGCCATTGATGTCGGTGATCGCCGCGCCGCCGAGCTTCATGTTGGCGAATTCGCTGGAGAGCGTCGCGGAAAGATTTCGCAACCCACTGGCGAGGTTGTCCAGATCAAGCACCGAGGCGGCGGTGGT
>JACMML010000096.1 GCA_014379105.1 Phycisphaerae bacterium | reverse complement strand
TTGGTCGCCATCACGCGGTATTCGTACGTGACATTGCCGATCGCGGACGTATCGACGAACGCGACGGCATTGGCGGCGGCAGTGCCGACGTCGCCCCAGATCCAGCCGGCATAACGGCGCTGGATCGTGAAGCCGGTTTCGTTATTCGACAAATCCGCCCAAGTGAGCTGCACCTGCGGACCCGCGACGACATTGGCCGCCAGGCTGCCCGGGGCGGCCGGCACGCTGGAGCCGGATTGCGTGGTGACGGTCAGCGGCACGCTGGCCGGTGAATCACCGGCGGCGTTGAACGCGTAGACGCGGTAATCGTAAGCCGTGCCGATCGTCAGCCCGCTGTCTGCAAAGCTGGTCGCGTTGGCGGCAAGCGTCGCGATCGAGGCGTATGTGCCGCCGGACAGACGACGCTGCACGCGGTAGCCGGTTTCGTTATTCGCGTTGTCGGTCCACATCAGCGTGAGCGTGGAAGTGGTGACATTGGCAGCGACCAACCCCGTCGCCGCGGCGGGCACGACAACCGCGCTGGCGGTGGTGGCGGTCGCGATATTGCTGTCGGCCGAATCGCCGCCGGCGCCGGTGGCGCGGACGCGGTACTCGTAAGCGGTGCCCGCGAGCAGGCCGGCATCGCTGTAGGTTGTCACGTTGGCGAGCGTCGTCGTTACCGGCGTCCACGCGCCTGCGCCGATGCGACGTTCGATCTTGTAGCCGCTCTCGTTGGTCGCGTTGTCCGTCCACGCGAGATTGACCTGAGATGTCGAGATCGGCGTCGCTACAAGGTTAGACGGCGCCGCGGGCGCGGCCGGCAATGCGTAGTTTGCGGTGATGGTTGCATTGGTGAGCGGTGCGGCGATGTCATGCGTCAGGGCGCCGCCGTCGGACCATCCGGTGAAGAAATACGTCTGTCCGCCGCTGACGTACTGGGCGGGCGCTGAGATCGTCGTGATCGATCCGGCGATCAGCGTGCGCACCAACGGCGCAGCGCCCGCGACGCTTCCGAACGAAAGCCCGGCGCCAGCGGGATTGCTCGCGAGTGTGACAGCCGCGGTGAGCGGGTCAATCCGCCGGGTGACGCTCGCACTGGCGTTACTCGAATCGACGGCCGTCAGGCGCAGCTCGATCCAGGAGGGATATTCATGATCTGGTGCGATGAACGAACCGCTGGAGACGCCGATGAACGTCTGAACGACGTGCTCGTGCGTACTGGTGAGATCGATGTCGTTGGCATGAACGACCACGAGCGACCAGAGGAGCGACGACGCGGGGAGCGCGCCGCTGTCGGGGTCCGTGGCGCTGCCTGAGAAGCTGATGGTGTCGCCGACTTTCCAGTTCAGCGAAGATGATGGCGTGGCAATGGCCGGCACGGGCGCTTGGTTGCTTACCGGGGCGGAACTGAAGAGCACGTGCGTGGGCACAGTTTCCATCGCCTTGCCCGGGCGTTGCCATTCGAGCTTGGCCGACGCGCCGCCGCCGTTTTCGTAGTAATCGATGCGAATGTTATACAACCCGCCGGCGGCAAGATCGATTGTGTTGCTGTAAGACGTGGGAGCCTGGTCGATGAATGCATCGACCAGAAGCACGTCATTCATCCACAGCCGGATGCCATCGTCGGATGTTGTTCGGAAAGTGTAGGTGCCGGTCTCAAGCGCCTGGATTTTTCCGGTCCACTGTGCGCTGAAGGTGTCGGACGTGATCAGTGCGTCCGGGGAGCCATCGCCCCAGTCGAAGTTTATCGTCGGGTCGATCTGTGCGACGGTGGTGCCGGTGAAGTTGATGTTGTTGTGATACGTCGCAGCCAGTCCGTCGCCGGCGTAGAACTCCAGTTCGCTGATGTCTGTCCAGCCGCCGGCCGGACTGAGGTAACGGACATATCGGTAGCTGTTGCCGGAGGTGTTGACTGTCATCGAGTGGAGCGAGAAGCCCGGCGACTGCGTAATGGTGAAAAGATCAACCACGCCGCTGGCAAAGTTGGGATCATTAGACCCCTGGAACTTCCCGCCGACCATGCGCGAGCCGAAGGTGTCGCGCGGGGCGTACTTGATCTGGCGAATCCATCGCGGCGAGCCGAGATCGAGCCCTACCCAGCCGCCGCTGGCGCTGGACGATTCGTAGAACGTCGAGAGATTGCCGTCAAACGCGCGGCTCGGCACATTGCTGCCGCTGTTGGCGGTGCCGATGAACGTTCCGGTGAGCTTTGGCGTGATCGGCGCGCTGGTGCCGGTGCCCGAGGCGATCCGCATAACACGGCCGCCATTGAGGTCGACGTGGTAGATCGCGCCGTCGGGCCCTTGCTGCAGTTCCACCGCGCCATTGGTGGTGGATCGGAAAATCTGTCGTGTCGATTGATCGGGCAGACCATCGACGCCGCGGTACATCACGTAAATCTGTTTACGGGCGTAGTCGGTGAAGAAGAACGCGTTGTCATACGCCGCGGGCATCGCGCCGCCGGTGTAGAAAAGCAATCCGGTGGGCGTGCTGCCGCCGGTGGTTTCGGTGGAACCGGGGACGACTTTGGCCGAGTGGGCGTAGCTGAACCACGGCGTATTGACCGCGCCAGCGCCGGCGGCATACAGGCTCTCCAGCAGCGGCAGATTTTGTGCGTCATAGACCGGCTGCGCGACGGGCCCTTCGTACGCCGGCCAACCGAAGTTCTCGGCCGTGGTGTCCGCGCCGTTGGCGATGCGGTTGATTTCTTCGTAGCTGTTCCAGCCGGTTTCGGCGATCCAGATTTCGCTGCTGCCCGGACGAAACGCGATGCGGAACGGATTCCGCAACCCATACGCGACGATGCGCTTCGCATTGGCGTCAGCATTGGCGGCGAAGGGATTATTCGGGGCGGCGACGCCGGTATCGGGATGAATGCGGATGACCGTGCCGTCGAGATTCACCGCGTCGCCGGTGGAGCGGATGTCCTGGCTGCGCAGAGCGCCGCCTTCATTTGCCGGGTCGTTGAAAACGTTGCTCTGCCCGTAATCGATCGCGTTGAAGCTCGCGCCATCGCCGCCGGAGGCGTAGAGGTAACCATCCGGACCGAACTTGAGATCGCCGATGGAATGGCTGGGGTATTGATTCTTCCAGTCATGAACCAGCACCTGCTCGGAGCCGCTCATCTGGTTGCCGCTGGCGGTGAGCTTCGTGAGGCGGCCGCTGACGGTGCTGGTGCCGTTGCTGGCACCCGGATCGCTGTCGGTGTTGGCGGTGCCCCACTTGGGCGCGGTCCCGCCGACGTCGCCATCAAACGTGTACAACACGTACACATACGGCCGACCTTCGGTGAAATACGGGTCCAGCGCCATGCCCAGCAGGCCGCGGTCCCAGTAATTGTGAACCTGCGTGCGCAGGTCGGCGAATATTTCGGGCGTGGTGTCACCGAGGCTGTCGAACACCTTGATGATGCCGCGCTTCTCGGCGACGAAAATCCGCCCGTCTTCGGCGAACTCGATTGCCGTCGGCTGAATCAGATTGGTAAAGACCGCCGTCTCGCTAAAGGTGGGCGTGCTCGTCGTGAAGCTCGCGGCATAGTCGGCCGCCAGCGTGCCATTCAGCGAGTCCTTCACGCCGCTATCGCCGCCGATGACTTTAAGAGTGTAGTACGCGCTGGTGCTGAGCAGATTGGCGGCCGGGTCGATCGTGAGCGTGGTATTGGCGGCGTTATAGGAGAGCGTGGTTGGCAGCGTGAGCCCGGCGGAATCAAATAGTCGGATGTTGGCCGCAGTGAGCGAGGAGACATTCATCGCCGAGCCGAACTTGACAGTCAGATTCGCCGACAGGCCTACAGTCTGCTGGCCGTTATAGGGCGTGGTCGCGGTGACGCTGGCGAGCAACTGGCGCGCTTCGAGCGTCTCGATAGCGGCTTGGGTCAGACAATGGTTTCGAGGCGCACCTGTGGTGCGGTTGTGGCGCGTGTTCATGAGGATCATTCCCAAGGTCTATCGGAACTGATCACGCGATTATTAACTACCTGCACGGCTTGCGAACGAAAATCCGCCGGCGCTGGTGAGCGCCGCGATGCAGGGCTGATAACATGGGAAGCAGCTGACAGATATCCGAGCGTCCGTTTATCGCGTATTTACAATTACGCTGTTGCTGAACGGGCTGCTTCCCCCCGCGCCCTGGGCGACCACGCGATATTCGTACATCACGTTTTGAATGCTGCTCGTGTCCAGGAAACTCGTGATATTCGGACCCACCGTGCCCACGTCGCCCCAGATCCAGCCGGTGTAACGGCGCTGGACGATGAAGGCCGTTTCATTGGTGGAGTTGTCCACCCAATTGAGTTGCACACGCGGCTTGGTGCTGACGATTGCCGTAAAGCCGGTGGGCGCGTTGGGAACACCGCTGCCGGCGCCGGGTGTGGTCGCGGTGGCGGTGTTGCCATAGGCGCCATCGGTCGCGTTGCGGGCGGCGCGGACGCGGTACTCATACGTGTTGCCCGCGGTGACCGCGGTATCCGAATAGCTGATCACGTTGGCCGCGGTCTGTGTGATTTGCAACCACGCGCCGCCGGCGAGACGCCGATCGATTTTGTACGCCGTCTCATCAGTCGCCATGTCCTGCCAGCTCAGATCGATGCGCGTCCCGGTGAGCGCGATCGCGACGAGATTCGTCGGCGTGGCCGGCAGCGCCGCGGGAGTCGACGCGGTGTTTACCAGAACCCCATTGCTGAAATCACTCGAGCCAATCGCGTTCTTCGCGATCACCCGATACTCGTAAGTCACATTTCCGATCGATGTGCCGTCGAGATACGTCGTGCTGTTGGCAGGCGCGGTGCCGATGTCGCCCCAGATCCATCCGGAATAGCGACGTTGTATCGTGAATGACGTCTCATTGCTTGATGCGTCCTGCCAGGTCAGCAGCACCTTCGGCCCGGCCTGCACGACCGCGGCGAGATTGAGCGGCGCGAGCGGCACCGTGGCCGCGGATTGCGTCGTCACCGCGAGCGTGTTGCTGGGGACAGAATCGCCGGCGGTGTTGAACGCCAGAACGCGGTATTCGTACGCGGTGCCAGGATTCAGCCCCGAGTCGTTATATGCGGTGCTGCTCGCCGCGAGGGTCGCGATCGGCGCAAAGGCGCCGCCGGCCGGGCGGCGCTCGACTCGGTAGCCGGTTTCATTGCCCGCGATATCGATCCATGTCAGCGTAAGCGATGTCGTTGTGATCAGTGAACCGGTCAACGTGGTCGGCGCTG
>JACMML010000095.1 GCA_014379105.1 Phycisphaerae bacterium | reverse complement strand
GTCCTTTGCCAAGACCCTCACCCGCCAACTCCTCTACCCCGACTTCGGCGGCAAATCCGGCGTCGACTATTGCAAGCAACACCTACAGTGGCGGAACGACGCTCGTCGGCGGGACGCTGGCGATCGCGTCGCACAATAATATCGGCGGAACCACCACGCCGATCACCTTCAATGGCGGCCTGCTGCGGCTGAACGGCATCGGCATCACGTCACTGAGTGCCCATACGATCAACTGGAGCACATTCAACGGCGGACTCGACATCGCCGATCCCGCGCACACATTCACACTTGGCACCGTGATCGGCGGAACGTCATTCACCAAGGCCGGCAGCGGCACGCTGGTCTTGTCCGCCACCAACACGCATACCGTCGGCACCACCATCACCGGCGGCGTGCTTAGCGTGACCAACACCGCGCAGCTCGGTGCGACCAACGCGCCGCTGAATCTCAGCGGCGGCACGCTTCGCCTCACCACCGGATCAACCTCCACGCTCGCCCGCACCACCACGCTCACCAATGCCAGCTCCATCGACATCACGCAGGCGGCGGCGGTCATCACGATGAGCCAGCCGATCGGCGGAACCGGCTCGATCACGAAGCTCGGTCTTGGCAAGCTCGTTCTCGGCGCCGCCAACACCTACACCGGGCAGACGACGATCTCCGCGGGCATCGTGCAGATCACCCATGCCAACGCGCTGCAGAACAGCACCGTCAATCTCGCGGGTGGCACACTCGACCTCAACGGCCTGGCCGCCAGTGTCGGCGGGCTCGCGGGGACCGGGACGGTCGATGTGAAAGGCACGAAGCTGACACTGGGCGCGAGCAATCAGGACTCGACATTTGCCGGTAATATCACCAGCAGCATCGGCGTCGGCTCGGTGGAAAAGGTGGGGACCGGCGCGATCGATCTCACCGGCACCAACACGTATACCGGCGGCACCACACTCACCGCCGGCACGCTCGGCATCACCAACGACACCGACATCGGAAACACCGCCACCAGTGCGATCACCTTCCAAGGCGGGCGGCTCCGCATTAACGGCACGACACTGACGAGCATGGGAACGCATGTCGTCAACTGGTCGACTTTCAACGGCGGCTTTGATATCGCCGACGCCGCGCATACGTTCACTGTCAGCTCCGTGATCGGCGGCATCGGCTCATTCACCAAAGCCGGCGCTGGCGTCCTCGTGCTCAGTGGCGCCAATACGTTCTCCGGCGGCACCATCCTCAAGACCGGCACGCTGAGCATCTCCAGCGATACCGCCGGCACCAGCCACCTCGGCGGCACGACGCGGGCTGTCACCTTTGACGGCGGAATCCTGCGCATCACCGGTAGCGCGATCGCCAATCTCAACACGCACGCCGTCAACTGGTCCACTTTCAACGGCGGAATCAATGTCGACACCGCCGCCCACACGTTCACGATCAGCCAGGTGCTCGGCGGCGCTGGTTCGCTGACCAAAGCCGGCGCCGGAACGCTCGCGCTATCCAGCGCCAACACCTTCACCGGCGATACGAATCTATCCGCCGGCATACTGCGGCTGACCAACGCCGACGCATTGCAGAACAGCAACCTGGTGCCCGGCGGCGGCGTGATCGATCTGGCTTCGGTCACTTCAGGCAATATCGGCGGACTCAAAGGCTCAGGCGCCTGGAACCTTTCCGGCGAAACCGTCAACGTCGGCAACAATAATCAAAATACCAACTATTCCGGCGTGCTTAGCAGTTCGGTCGCCGGCGCGGCGTTCAACAAGATCGGTACGGGTACGCTTACGCTGTCGGGCGCGAACAGCTTCACCGGGCCGATCACGATCAAGAATGGCGCGATCTCGATCTCCAGCATCGCGGCCGCGGGAACGAACAGCCCTCTGGGCCCGGGCGGCACGGCCGGTGCGGCATCGGCGAGTACGCTCGTAATCGATGGCGGCACGCTCCAATACAACGGCGGCGGAGCATCGACCAACGATCGGCTCTTCAGCGTCGGCCCGAACGGCGGGCTCGTTGAATGCGCCGGCGCGGGGCTGCTTAAGTTCACCAACGCCGGCGCGATCGGCATGACCGGCACCGGCGATCGGACGCTGACGTTCGGTGGCGTTAATTCCGATTGCGAAATGAAATTCGCGATCGGCGATCCGTCGGTCGGAAAAACCAGCCTCCGAAAAATCGATGGCGGCCGATGGATCATGACCCAGACATCCCCGCTCACCTACTCCGGCGACACCATCATCGAAGCGGGCATTCTCATCCCCACCGCCGCCACCAACATCCTCCCTCACGGCGCAGGCAAGGGAAACCTCGTGATGGATGAAGGCCAGTTCGAAATGAATGGCCGCGACCTGACCATCAACGGGCTCATCGGCGGCGGGAACATCAACAACCGCACCAGCACCAAGCTGCTCACCATCGGCGACGGCACGCTCAACGGCAGTGTCTATGATTTCTACGGCACGATCAGCAATGGCGGCGGCACGGTCACCAATGTCACCAAGATCGGCAGCGGCACGCAGATCTTCACCGGCCGCAACCGATACCAGGGCACGACCACCGTCAGCGGCGGCGTTCTACAGGTGAACGGCGCGCACGACTTCAATCACACCGGCTACCTTGTGACCAGTGGCAAGCTCGAAGTCGGCGACGCGATCTCCGCCACCGCAACCCCCGCCCCGCTGACGGCCACGGGCGCTGGCATCATCGACCTCAATGCGGGCAGCTCATTCCGCGCCTCAACCGTGAACAGCACAACGACAATCCTCAACGATGGCGCCCTCTCCACCGGCGCCGGGGGCGCAATCCCGGGAATCACAGGAGTCGGCACGCTGATCGCCACCGGTGGAACGCTGACGTCCGCCACCGGTATCCGTCAAGGCTCGATCTCTCTCTCCGGCAATGCAACGATCGCAGTAACAACCAACGGGTTCTCGACGGGCGTGACGAAGGTGAACGCGGTGAACATCGCATCCGACGGCGGCACCGGGTACGCCGGCACGTTGCAACTGAATGACAACGATCTGGTCATCGACTACACCGCCAGCACCACCTCTTATGCCACCACGCTCGCGATGGTTAAGAAAGGGCTGACGGTCCTGGGCGGCAACGGCAAGGGAATCGCCAGCGCGGCCGTTGACGGGGGATCGAGCGGCAAGATGCTGGGTGTGATCGATGGCGGCGCCACCGGCGGAGTTGTCACGAGCCTCTCGGGTTTCACGATTCCGAATCCGTCGGCGTCGGTCTTGGTCAAATACACCTGGCGCGGCGACATCAATCTCGATGGCGTCGTCAACGGCAGCGACTACGCGCTGGCCGACACCGGCTTCTCCGGCGGCGGCACGGGCGGCTGGTTCTATGGCGACGTCAATTACGACGGCGTGGTCAATGGCTCGGACTACGCTCTGATCGACACCGGCTTTTCATCCCAGACCGGCCCGCTTCCCGAACCGGCGATGCTCGGCGCACTGGGGATGGCGGCGATGGGTCTGCTGCGGCGGCGGCGATCGTAAAAATTTGACTCGGTTGTCTGTCTTGCAATGGTAGGCGTCACTTGGGTGGACGACGCCACTCGGTGGCGCCTCTTCGCGATCAATCCGACGCCAGTGACTGCCCCGATGCAGTTCGGTGGCCGCGATTAATCATCAACCCCGACCAGCACCATCCGCCGGCCCCAGTTCAGGGCTTCATCGTGCGTGGGGAAGAAGACGTCGAGCCGATTGCCCTTGATCGCCCCACCGCGATCGATGATCGGCACTCCGGCCGATCCGCGCGATCCTTGGTAACCCGGAATGACGACCTTCGATCCGAACGGCAGCACGCGCGTATCGGCGGCCGCGAATCGCCCGTCATTGTGCGTCACCGGCAACCCCGACGCCGTCACCCCATGCGCCGCCGGCCCGCAGCAGCGCCGGCAGGGGCAGTAGGCGGTGACTTCCATCCAGAAATAGCGGGTTGCCCGCACGGAGGCGCCCGAGACGGTCGACCGCTCAACCACCTGGCGGTCATGGATCGGGACGTCAGGGATGATCAGATTTGGCGTACTTGCCACGCGCGTCACTTCAGGCGCCGCCGGCTTTTGGTCCGAGCGAACGGTGATCTTGCGCGATTCGACGGGACGATCGGCCGCCAGATTCAAAGTCCCGAGGACCAGAACACACGCGAACGAGATCGTATTGATGAAAAACCGAAGCATTGGCAACTTCTAATTCAGAAGCGCGCCATGGACGGGGATAAGAAAGAAAAATTCAACTCACTCGCCGTCCGTGGCCGATGCTGACGAGTTATTTTTAGTCGCGCATCGGGGGCGGGTCAAACAGTAACAGCATGGACCAGAATAATCAGGGCGCAAAAGATGCGCTTTTGCCTTTCAACAGATGATGGCTGTCGTGTGACCGCAACGGTTCGAGCTAGAACCAGAAGCCCGGCCTCTCGTTATTAATACTGATGGTCGGGGTAGTCGCTCCGAACACGGCGGACCCGCCACCTGCGATAGGTTTGCCTTGCCCGTCACGTGTCGGGTTGGCGGCAAGAATCTCCGCCCAGGAACGCCATTGCACATGGCCGTCTAAGAATAGTGTGTTGCTTCCCTCGGGTAACTTCGTCCGAGTGCTGAAATGGGCGCTTCGGTGAAATTCCGCGCCTTGGGCATAGAAGTGTCGTGACGCTCCGCCGCCATCGAGTTCAGACATGTTCGCATCAGCGGCTACGACGATCTTCGTAGGCTCACGCGGGCCTTTGTAGATGTTAGGATTCGCAAAGGTATTTGCATCAATCTTTTGCTTGCCCACGTTTGTTACCCATGGAGCGTGATTTACTGGATGGTTGTTCAGTCCTGCCGTCCCGGCACGCTTCAACATGAATGCGTATCCCACGACGCGTATGGTCGCACTGAACGATGGCTCCCAGAGACTGAGACGATCCTGATCGGTGTAAGTCGGGCAATACAGCATGCGGCGTGTGATGGTTGTTTGGCTCGCCTGCGCGGCGGTGAGGTCCGGCTTTGCACCAATGATTTTGTCAGCAACATCCCGCGCCAGATCCCATGGCCACGCGCTGCCGTCTGCGGTCGCTGGATTCGAATGCATCGGAACTTTGCCGTCATTCCCGTTTGCATAAAGCACGATGGACTGCCCGATGCTACGGAGATTTGCGGCGCATTTGATCTTCAGCGCCGAGGCGCGGGCTTTGCCAAGCGCCGGCAGCAAAATCGAGATCAACAGCGCGATGATGCCAATGACGACAAGCAATTCGACGAGTGTGAAACCCTGTTTTCGATTCTTCATGACTTTCCTCCGCAGGAAATATGTAGCCGTCTTGAGCGGGCTTATCGACGAAAGTGCGTCGTTGCTCCGGCCAGACTCTAGGACGCGCCAGATTACTTTCGTGCTGAATGTATCATTGTGGTGTGCGGCAAAGCAAGACTAAAAATTATGTGTTCGGGTTCGGACGCGATTCGAGTGCGGGGTATCAGAACCAGAATTCTCGTATTCCTGCGTTGGTAATCCGGGGGGTAAGAACTCCGCCAACGGTGTTTAACGTCTGCATCTCCTTCCAGGCGCGCCAAGATACGTGGCCGTCCAGGAAGAGGAGGTTGCCGCCTTCGGGGATTCGTCTTGTAGTGTTGAAATGCGAGGTAAACTTCAAGCCAAATGAGGCTACGACCGAATAGTTCCGCGGAGTGGTACCTGCTGTAGAAACCGTCGCGTCTGCGAATAGAACGACGTCCGCAGGATTGCGCGGGCCGGCGTAAATTATCCCCGGGGTGTCGTTGATATAGGTGCTGATGCTCTGATTAGTGGCGGTGCCGATGATCACATCCGGTTTTGTGATGCTGTCTACCAACAGCGCGTTGAAGATTTTGGTCGTACCGGGGTTTTTCATCGCACATTGGTTGCGCTGGAGCATGGAGACGTAGCCCAGGACGGTTACAACACCAGCGTAATCCCAGTTGAAATCCTGATCATTGTCTGAGTAACTCGGGCAGTAAAACATCTTGCGGGTGGCGCCCGCCTTCTTTATCGCGTAAGCGGCGCCGGCGTGAGCGAGCTTATCGCGGACGTCGTCGCTGACATCCCAAGGCCAATTCGAAGCCTCGGTCGTAGTCGAGTCGGAATGCCGCGGGACTTTGCCGCGATTCGACGACGCGTAGATGAACACGGATTGCCCGATACTCCGGAGATTGGCGGCGCATTTGATCTTCATCGCCGCGGCGCGGGCCTTGTTCAGCGCGGGGAGCAGGATTGAGATCAGCAGCGCGATGATCCCGATGACGACCAACAGCTCCACCAGCGTGAACGCTTTTTGTTTTTTCATGACACCCTCCGCAAACCACAAAGCCTCGGCGCAACATAATTGGCCGCAATATTGGAAAACACATCCACCGGCGCAGGGTCGGCCTCCGCTGACTTCCGACTCGGCGCAGAAAACTCAGTGTCGTGGAGTCTAACACTCTGCAATCTGGACATCAAGATATTATATATAATATAGCGGTTGCGAGATGGTAGATGGGAGATGGCCGAAAAGATGCGATTGGGGGACTTTCCCAGTGATTCAGGCGGCTAGACCACATCTTCCTGCTACCTAGAAGGGAGCGGGGTCAGATCAGTCGACCACGAGCTTGGCGTGCAACTTCCCGGTCTGGTGGAGCTCTTTGAGGATGTCGATGCGGTCCTGGACCGGCACTTTGAGCTGGTCCAGAGCGTTGATCAGGTCCTGCAGCTTGGCGCCGCCGGTGTTTGTGGTGTCGATCGCGACGAACTCTTTGGTCTGGACGACCGGCGTTCGCGTCGTCGGCTGGGGCGCGGGGAGAATCGTGCTGATCGTCAGTCCCTTATGGCTGATGACGACGGGGGAAATCTCCACATCGCCGGTGACGACGATTGTTCCGGTGCGCTGGTTGATCATCACCCGCGCCTCGGAATTGATGATCGGCAGCGGCAGACGCTGGATGCGGCTGATGAAGCCGTCAGGATGCTGCTGCTCGGCGGGCGGGATGCGGACGGCCACCTCTTTTTCGCTGATCGCCCACGCCCAGATCTGACCGTCCTCCGAATCGTTAATGATCCTGGCGATGCTGCTGCTCATTGTCCACGTCGCGCTCGGGTCGTCGATGATCAAACGAAACATCCCATTGGCATCGGCGCGGCCATTGGGGAAATCGCCTTCCAACACGCAGCCGTTCTTGATGACACCGACCGCGGGCGTGGATGGATCTTCGAGCGTGATTGCGCCCTGCGTCCAGCCGACCAGGAAGCTCTGCTCGCGAAATCTGAATTCCATCGGCGTGACGAACAGGCGTCCGCCGCGAAGCGTGGCGCTAGAGCCGATGCTGGTGACGTAGACATCGAGCTTGTCGCCATCGCGCGCGCCGGTGGCGGGGATGGTGGCGGTGAGGGTGACGATCGCGACATTCTTGGCGTCGCCAAGTTCCATCACGCTGGCCGGATTGCCGTACCGCCGAAGCATTTCCGCTAATGGCCGCATCGCGGGAAGAAAGTCGCCGCCGTCGCCGGTCCCCTTGAGACCAAAGACCAGGCCCCAGCCGGTGATGACGTTCGTCCGCTGATTGCTCAGCCGAGTCACATCCGCAATCCGCGCCGCCTGTGAAGAACTCACGAACAGCATCGCGATGACTAGAACAGCGGTCAGAACCTTCATGTCAAACCTCTACAAGAATATATTTGCCACAGAGACACAGAGGACACAGAGAGATTTGTCCACGAATCTTCACGAATGGACACTAATAAGAAAGAATTCATTCGTGTTGATTCGTGAAGATTCGTGGACAAAGTATTTTTCTCCGAATTATCGTGCTTTCCGTGGCTTAAATTGCATTTCATCAGAACGGATTCAACCAATCGATGGCCCGTGGGATCCATCCCCGCTTGGTTCCGTCGCGGACAGCGCCGGAGTGTGTTTTTCGGACATCCAGATCGAACAGTTGCGTGCTCAGCACGGAATTATCCGGCGTAATGTCCTGCACGCGGCAGATGCCGGTGAGGATGAACAGTTGTTCTTCATCATCGGTGACGATCCGCTTGCGCGCCTGGATCACCAGCGTGCCATTCGGTTTCACGTCCACCACCTCGGCCTCGACGCGGGCGCTGAGAGAGTCTTTGCGGTCGACGGTGGCTTCTCCGGAGTAGTCGCGCGTGCCGGTCATTTTCAACTGGGGCGTAACCGTTCCGATCGCGTTCTGGAACGCGAAGTTGGCGAGGTTGAACTTCGGCACTTGTTCGAGCTTTGCGTCAAAGCCGGCTTCCTTCTTGCTGTCGGTAGCGCCTTCGCTGGTGAACTGGCTTTCCTCGCGAACGATGATCGTGAGAAGATCGTGCTTTTGCAGCGTCTTGGGCTTGGGCGTGGGGACGGCAAAGACATTGACGTCGGCCGGGCGGATCAGGCGCGGGTCACTGGGCGCCATGGAGGCGGCGCGATAAAGCGAGCCGTTGCTCTGGCGCATCAACTCCCCGAGGTTCGGAGGCGGCGCGCCAAGATTGGCCTGCGGTTGCTCGGCGACCACCCGACCGCTCGGCGCGGACTGGGATTGCGCGGACTGCGATGACACCGGCTGCCCCGGCGCGACGGCCGGCACGAACAGGATCGCTGCGGAAATTATTAGATTTGCGAATCGACTCATCCTTAGAACTCCGCGAAAACAAACCAATCCGCGCCCAATGCGATACGCCCACCAAAACTCATCCGATCGCAACCATCGCTGCCTGCTGCGGGCCGGTGACGGTGACGCGAATGACTTCGCGCGTCGTCTGATTCAGCACGCGGATTGATTGTCCATAGCTGCCGGCATCCAGCGCCTTGGCGACGATCTTTACCTTCACTGCGCCCGTCGCGTGCTCGATCGTGATGAACTGCCCGGCCCGGATAAGCTGCACCGCGTCGACGAGCTTGGCGGTGACGACCGTGCCGGCGCGAATCTCACGCCCGGCCACCTGCCCCACCACCTGGTCGCGCTTCAGAAGCGGATCGTCATTCACGCGATCCACCAGTGCTCGGCGTTCCACGACATCGGCCTCAGTGATCAGCTGCTTGCTCCCCAGCGTCTTGGCGACCACCAGCTGATCCTGCCACGCACGAGCGGTCGCGGAGATGAAAGTCCGTGTGGTGCCCGCAGCGGGGCCGTCGGTATTCGTCGTGCGGACGTACCAGGAGACTTCGCCGAGGTTGCTTGCGCGCTGCGCGTCGATCGAGAAACTGCATTGCCGTTCGGTAAGACGCAGTGCGCCGTCGTCCTGGCCTTTGAAGGTGATCTGCAAAGACTCTATAGGGACGTTGACCCGCTGCGCGAGATCGGCGGTCAGGAGTTCGCGAAGCGAGCGATCAGTAGTTTCCGTACTCGCGCTGCTTATCGAAGTTTTACTGGTGGGCATCGTCGCCGGGCCGGCGAATGCGACTTCACTGGCGGCGACATTGTTGCCGGAGCCGTGGGGTAAACCAGTCGCACCAGCGTGCGTTGAAGCCACGAGCTGTTCGATCGCTTTTCCTTCTTCCAGCTTCTGGTCGCTGCGCGTCAGGGCGCAGGTCATCGGGCCGACGAAGTTGAGCGTTGAGATGTTGACGCCGGCATCGGTGAAGAGTGTCCGCAGTTCGGTCAGGCCGATCGATTTATACCGCTCACCCGCGCCGAAGCGCGCGATGATAAGGTCGCCGATCGGATCGAGCGTGGGTTTATCGGCGTCCGACCATCGGGCGATCTGCCGAAATCGCACCTCGCCGCCGACAACAATCGCTTCGCCGCGCAGCTCGACCGAAACGCCGCTGGCGAATGTGCCCGCGGTGATGAATTTCTCGACCGGCGCCGGCTGGCCATGGGCGAGCTGGCTGCTGCAGAGTTGCGCCAGCAGCGCGATGACGATGATAAACAGAATCGTACTTCGGGCCCGCGATTGTTTTCGTGTGTTGCGCATCATTCGCTCCTGGTCAGTCCGGCTCAGCCGATTACATTCTTCGCAGGTTGCCGATGGTCTGCAGCGCCTGATCGGCCGTCTGGATGCTCTGGCTGTTGAGCTCGAAGGCGCGCTGCGTCTTGATCAGCGTCACCAGTTCTTTCACAGGATCGACATTGCTGCCTTCCAGGAAATTCTGGAGCAGCTTGCCGGCGCCGTTTTCATTGGGCTTGGACTCGATCGCCGCCCCGGAGCTATCGGTCTCCTGGTACAGGCTGCCGCCGACGATCGTCAGACCATTCGGGTTGACGAACTGATAGAGCTGCAATTGCCCTACCGTTTGCTTCTCGATCTGCCCCGGCCGCAGAACCGTCACCTGCCCGGCTTCGCTGATGTTTACTTCGGTCGCGTCGGAGGGAATCTGGATCGGCGGGTCGATCTTGTAGCCGTCGCCCATTCCGAGCACCAGCTCGTTTTCATTGTTGACGAACAGGTTGCCGTTGCGCGTGTACGCCAGACCATCGCCGACGTTTGGATCGACTTTCACGCGGAAAAATCCCTGCCCCGAGATCGCCACGTCGAACGGGCGGCCGGTGTTTTCCATCGAGCCTTGCTCGAGGTCCAACTGCGTATTGCTGATGCGCACGCCCAGGCCGACAAAGATGCCCGCCGGCGCAAGTTCGCCGGAGGCATTTTGAGCACCGGGCTGCTTGAGCGTGAGATACATCAGGTCTTCGAAATTGGCGCGCTGTCGTTTGAACGCCGTGGTCTCGGCGTTGGCGAGGTTGTTGGCGACAACGTCGATGCGCGTCGAAAGAGCCCGAAGGCCGGTGGCGGCGGAATTGAGTGCTGCAATGGCCATGTTTAGATTCGCAAATTACAAACTGCAGTTTGCAAATGTCCTTTATCCGATTTTGCCGACTTCGTTCACGAGCTTCGCCAGCGTCGCGTCCTGGTATTTGATCATGTTGGCGTTGCCTTCCAGCAGGCGTTGCGTCTCCATGAGCTTGGTCAACTCATTGGCGGGATCCACATTGGAGCGCTCGACAAAACCGCTGAGGAACTCGCCTTTAGCCGGGACAAGCCGCGCGTCGCCGGTCAGCGCCAGTAGGTTTTCACCAACCGGCCGCAGCGCGGCGGTGTCACTGGAATCGAACAGGCCGATCGTCGCCAGCACGTCGCGGCCGTGACTGATCTGTCCTTTATTGTTCAGCGCCAGCTCATGCTGGGCGTAACCTTTTAGATTGATGGCGGTGCGGTTGCTATCCAGCACCTTATGGCCTTGCGCGGTGAGCAGATTGCCTTCGCGGTCGATCATCATCTCGCCGGCGCGGGTAAGGCGCGTCTCGCCGCTGCCGTCGCCGACCGCGATGAACCCGCGACCGGAGATGGCGGTATCAAACTGGTTGGCGGATTGCTCGAGCGGGCCTTGCGTGAAATCGACGAACGTCGGCGCGAGAAACTGCCCGCCGCCGATGTCATCGAGCATATTGGGTTTGCCGCCGGCGGCGCGGACGACCTGCGATTCGACGCGGCGCTGCTCAAAGAGCGCCATCGATCGCTTGAAGCCGGTGGTCTCGCTATTGGCGAGATTGTTGGCGATTACGTCCTGCTGATGGGCATTGGTGACCACGCCGGTCGCCGACAGATATAGGCCGTAAATCATGCGGCCTCCTGATCCGCCCGGCGGAAGAACTCCTGCCAGCGCTGCCGCGTGAACGAGCAGAGGCTGACCGGCTCGTCTCCGACGAGCCCCAGCCGCTGTGACCGCCGCGCCCCTTCTTCCATCTCCTGCCGGACATGCTCGATCGCCGCCAACCGGGCGGCCAGGACGATCTGCTCTCCGAGATTCAACACGCTTTCCTGCATGGCACCTCCATGTGCGCACGAGTAACCAACAGAGGGCATTAACAAGCGGCGTGCCAGGCAGTGAAACTGATGTCCTTGCTCGGAATCGGCATTTTGAACGCAGAATCCGGCGCAGGTCGTGCGCTTTGAGGCGCGGGAGATGCGCCATCTGGGGTGGTTTTTTGTGTTTTGTATTTGGTGTTTGGAGGTTGAACTGGACAGTCGCGTCTCTTCCCAAAACATCCAAACACAAAATACAAAGCATCCACTAAGACTGAGTCGCAGCCACATTTCAGAAAGCGTATTGAAACGCGCAGATTCCACCCTTACCGTTGATTTGTTCCATGACGCGTGTCCCACTTCCCATGCAAGCCGAATGCTCCGAACACGGGGATGCCGATTGCGGCGTCTGTATTCGCGAACAGCGCTGCCAACGGCCTATTTCGCGGGACGGAGTCGCTGATCATGGACATCGCTCGGCAGCGGCGTGGTTGATGCGGCATGACGAGATCGTTTTAATCGCGATCTCGGGCATCACGCTGCTGGCGGGCTGGCTTACGTACATCCTCGGCGGCCCGTGGGGTTTGCGAATCGCGCTGCTGGCGATCTCGGCGTTCAGCGCCAGCACGCGGACATTTCCGCAGGCGATCTCGATCCTCCGCCGATATCGGCTTGATGTGGATGTCCTGATGTTCGCGGCCGCGATCGGTGCGGCCGCGCTGGGGGCGTATGAAGAAGGCGCGTTTCTGCTCTTCCTCTTCGGCGCCGGGTCCGCCGGCGAACACCTCGCACTCGGGCGCGCGCGAAAGGCGATTGAATCGCTCACGCGGCTTGCCCCCGATACCGCGATCCGTCTCGATCAGTCCGGCGCAGAGTCCACCGTCAAAGCCGAGCGGCTCATCGTCGGCGATCGCATCGTCATCCGCCCTTTTGATCGGGTTCCCGTTGATGCGCGGCTGATTGATGGATCGAGCGAACTCGACCAATCGTCCATTACCGGCGAATCCGTACCGGTCTCCAAATCCATCGGCGATGAGATCTTCTCCGGCACGCTCAACGGGCAAAACCGGCTTGTTGCCGAGGTGCTCCGGCCAGTGAGTGAGTCCACGATCGCGCGCATCATCAAGCTGGTCGCAGAGGCCGAGCAGCAGAAATCAAAGACGCAGCATTTTACGGACCGAATCGAGCGGTATTACGTGCCTGCTGTTTTTGTCATCACCATCCTGCTGATCGGATTGGTCCCTTATCTGACCACCATTACCTGGGGAAAATCCTTCTACAACGCAATGGCGTTTCTCACGGCGGCCAGCCCGTGCGCGCTGGCGATTGGCACGCCCGCGGCCGTGCTATGCGGGGTCGCCCGGGCGGCGCGGATCGGCGTGCTCATCAAAGGCGGCGCTCATCTCGAATCGCTCGCCGGCATCAAGGCGGTCGCGATGGACAAGACCGGCACGCTCACCACCGGCCGGCCGACCGTCGAGCGAATCATCGTCGCGATGGGCACGGACGAATCCACCGCACCGGAGAACTCTGCACTGGCGATCGCGGCCGCGATCGAGCAGCACGGGAATCATCCGCTCGGGGCCGCCATTGTGTCTGCCGCGAAGACGCGCGGACTTACATTCCCCGAAGCGCGCGATGTCGCGCAGCAGGCCGGGCTGGGAATGACCGCGACGATCGATGGGAAGCAGTACAAGGTCGGCAAACCGAGCATCGCCGGCCCGGTGGATCAATGGTCGTCTCACATGCGTCAGTCCCATGACGCGATGGTCGCGGCGGGATCGACGCTCGTGGTCGTCGTGGATTCCGATGTTCCTGTCGCGCTCATCGCGTTGGTTGATCAACCGCGCGACACCGCCAAAGCTGCGATCGCTGCGTTATATGATGCAGGCGTTAATGAGGTCGCCATGCTGACCGGCGACAATGCCGCCGCCGCGCGGAAGGTGGCTGAGGCGCTGGGGATCAGGTCCGTCCATACCAATCTCCTCCCGGAGCAGAAGCTCGCGCTGATCGACGACATGACCACCCGATACGGCCCGGTCGCGATGATCGGCGACGGCGTCAACGACGCCCCGGCGCTGGCCAAGGCGCAGATCGGCATCGCTATCGGCGCAGCAGGCACGCAAGTTGCGATGGAGACCGCTGACGTCGTCCTGATGGGCCACGACCTCACGCGATTGGCGGATGCCTTCCTGCTCGCGAAGCGCGCCCGCCAGATTGTGATCCAGAACCTGATCATCGCGCTAGGCGTCATCTGCATCGTCGCCCCCTTCGCGGCCATGGGGGAGACGAGTCTTGGTTTGGCGGTCCTGCTGCACGAGGGCTCGACGGTCGTTGTCGTACTTAATGCTTTGCGATTATTGCGATGAAAGCACTGAGTTTTCTCGCCAGGCGCTGGGCATTTGTTGCGATTTCTGATCGTAGTTTGCTCCAAACAGCTAAACGCAGAATGCAAATTCCGGGGCGGAAACACCCGCCGCAAGCGGCGGCGCTAAACGGCGGCGCGGTGACAGATGACCGCTGAGAAATCGGCTTCCCGCTTTTTTTCTGGCTTCGCACGCAATATTTCGATCTAATTGATCGCGATCACATCGATCCCCCGTCTTTGGCGAGACGGGTTTGGCTGGCGACGGTTTTTAGCGCGTGAAGGAGAACACATGTCGATTCGTTTGGCGGTTGGGGGCGTTGTCGTATTTTTCTGCTCGGCCGTTGCTGGGGCGCAAGTCATCGACTTTGAGACACTGCCCGGCGGCTCATCGACCGACAATCTGGCGATCTCAAACCAGTATCAGGCGAGCTTCGGCGTCAGTTTCGCGCTGGACACCAATCTGGACGGTCTGCCGGATGCGGCGCTGCCGATCATGGAGGCCAGCGGCGGATTGGATCCGACCAGCGGGTTCTTCAATCAGACTTCCGGACTGGACGACACCGCCGAGGCGACATTCACATCGCAGCTGGCGAACTTTTTCCTGCGCGGTGACGCGGCCGGTGCGCCGGTGAACTTGGTGATCACGTACAACTCCCCGGTCAGCTCCGCGGGCGGGGAGATCTGGGATATCGACGGTGCGAGCCAGGCGTCGGAGCGATGGCAGGTGAAGGCGCTATCGGGAATCGGCGTCGGCTCGACGCTGGTTACCGGCGCACTGAGCCCCAACGGAATCGACAGCACGCTCGATGGCAAGCCGTGGGCATTTACGCTCAACGCGCCGACGGGCCTGACGTTTGATCACATCGTCCTGCAATTCAGTGGAACCAAAACCAGTGGTATCGGGTTGGCGTTTGATAACTTCACGCCGCTGCTACCCGAGCCGGCGTCGATCGGGCTGCTCGCGCTGTGCGCTGGCGCGATGACGCGCCGGCGTGGCCGCGCCGGAAGTCGGGGTACTTGAATTTGCGCGGCGATGATATCTTGGAACGCATGATGCCAAGCTTAGCCGCTTTCCTGTTTTCATTTTTTGTTCTGACCTCCCTGGCGATGGCGGCCGCGCCGTGGGGGGATCAGGGGGATGGGACGTATAAGAACCCAATCCTGCCCGGAGACTTTTCCGACCCGGACGTCATCCGCGTCGGCGACGATTACTACCTCATCACCAGCACGTTCCAGTATTCGCCGGGCATGGCGGTGATGCATTCCAAGGACATGGTGAGTTGGCGATTCATCGGGCACTGCGTGGACGACCTGACGCAGATCGGACCGGAGCTGAACTGGGACCGGATGAATCGGTACAACCGCGGAATCTACGCCGGTGCGTTGCGGCATCATGACGGCAAGTTCTGGATGTTCTTCACGACGATGGATGAAGGCGTCTTCATGACCACCGCGACCAACCCGGCCGGCCCGTGGTCGCCGCTGCATAAGGTGTCCGATATCAAGAATCGCGACGACCCATGTCCGATCTGGACGGATGATGGCAAGGCATATCTGCTGCTCAGCACGCCCGGGCGCGATTGGTGGACATATCTGCACCCGATGTCCCCGGACGGCAAAACGATCGACATTCCAGGCGGTATCGTGCTCGATAAGCATCACGGCAGCGAGGGGAATAAGATTTGGAAGATCGGCGACATGTATTATCTCTTCCACAATCAAATCGACGGCGGCGGCAATCGCACGGGCGCGTTCATGCGATCGAAGAACATCGAAGGCCCGTATGAGAAGCAGCTTTTTCTACAAGGCGCTGGCGCGGATCGTGAGCGCGAGCCGAATCAAGGCGGGCTGATCGAGATGCCAGGCGGAAAGTGGGTGTTCCTGACGCATCACGGGCGCGGCGGGTATTACGACGGGCGCGTCGTGAGCCTGCTCCCGGTGGAATGGAAAGACGGCTGGCCGGTACCGGGGAAACCGATCGGTGGAAAGACGCCGCACGCGGGTTCGGTTTTGTGGCAAGCGCCTAAGCCGCTTAACGGAATCGCCGCCGCATCACCGCAATCCGACGACGATTTTTCTGACGCGAAACTCGGCCCGCAATGGGAATGGAACTATCAGCCGCGTAAGGACAAGTGGTCACTCACCGAGCGGCCGGGCTTTTTGCGTTTGCACGCGTTCAAGCCGCTAAGCCCGGGCAATCTCCGCAAAGCAGGCAACACGCTGACGCAGCGCATCATGGGCACCAGCGGCGGCGTAATCACGGCGCAATTTGATGTGTCACACCTAGCCGACGGGCAGCAGGCGGGGCTGTGTCATTTTTCGGACTTGTGGTGCATGGTCGGCATCGTGCAGAAGGACGGTAAGCGATCGGTCTATCACAACCTCAAGTCACGCGTGAAGAATGCGGAGACGGGCAAAGACGAAGACAAGATCACGATCACCGAAGGACCGGCCGTCACTGCGGATCGTGTATGGCTAAGATCTGTTGTGGATGATAAAGGCATCGCCCAAACCCAATTCAGTCTGGACGGCAAAACTTATGTCCCCATCGGTTCGCCGCATCAGCTCCGCTGGTCCGATTATCGCGGCGACCGGATCGGGCTTTTTAGCTTCAATGATGATACAGACGCGGGATACGTTGATATCAATACGTTCACCTATGACTACCCGCGACCGGGCAAATAGGCGACGGTTGAACAGTCACTTCGCCGCGCGGCTCTGCGGTCCGCCCTTGCGAGTTGAGGCCCCGAGGTCCGGTGTTCTGGGCGGGCGTTTTGGAATACACGAGAATCAGTGCCGGAATGGACAATAACAAAGCCACATTCGCGGCCGGCTGTTTCTGGGGCGTCGAAGCGGCGTTCCGGAAAGTGCCCGGCGTAATCGAGGTGATCGTCGGCTATACCGGCGGCACCACCACGAACCCGACTTACGAATCCGTCTGCTCCAAAGAGACCGGCCACGCCGAGGCGGTGGAGGTGGAGTACGATCCGTCGCGCGTGACATTTGACCAGCTAATCGAGGTATTCTGGTCGATCCACAATCCGAGCGCCAGGCATCGCGGCAATGGACCGTCACAGTATCGCTCGGCGGTTTTTTATCATGACCAGGAGCAGTGCGTCGCGGCGGCCGAGTCGCGCGATCGCTTGTCGCAATCGGGACGGCTCAGTGGCGAGATCCAGACCGAGATCACGCCGGCGTCCACATTCTTTCGCGCCGAGGAACGCCATCAGCGATATCATGAAAAGCACGGCGGCGCGTGCTGAAACCGAGTCGCCAACACCGCGGCCCGCACCGCACGTAAGGTAACTGATGGACTTAAAAACGGGTCGTCTGCTCTGGCCATCTCTGAGCACACCGCGCGTCGTTCCGCAGTCGCTAAGCGGCGACGTCCACTGCGACGTGATAATCATTGGCGCCGGCGTCAGCGGCGCAATGCTTGCCTGCCGATTGGCGGACGTGGGAGTCGAGGCGGTCGTTGTCGATCGGCGCGGCGTCGCCGAGGGGAGCACGCCGGCGAGCACGGCGCTGATTCAGTACGAGATCGATACCACGTTGATTGATTTGTCGAAGATGCACGGGCTGGACAGCGCTCAGCGGGCCTATCGGGCGAGCTATGAGGCTCTGGACGAGCTTACGGATTTAGTCGCGCAACACGACATTGATTGCGGCCTGCATAGGACCGGGAGCGTCTTTCTCGCCCGGCGTGACAAGGATGCCGCGGGCTTCGCGGAAGAGGCGGCGGCCCGTCGGGCAATTGGCATTGATGCCAGCGTGCTCAGTCGTGGCGAGTTGATGGAGCGCTTCGACATCGACCGCCCGGCGGCCATCTACTCCCCGGCCGCCATGCAGCTTGATCCATTTAAGCTCACGCACGGGCTGCTCGCTGCCGCGGTGGCGCGCGGAGTCAAAGTCTTCGCCGCCGACGTCACGCCGCATGAATTGGGCGACGCGCGGCAAACTCTCGTCAGCAACGAAGGCGTGAAGTTGACGTGCCGGCATCTGATCATCGCGATGGGCTACGAGACACCCGAGACCTTCGCGCGATTGCGAAAATTGTGCCAGATCAAGAGCACGTACGCGCTGGCAAGTCAGCCGCTGGCGGTCGCAAGCGCCTGGCCGGAGCGGGCACTGATCTGGGAGTCGGCCGATCCGTACTTCTACGCCCGCCAGACCGACGACAACCGCGTTCTCATCGGCGGCGAAGACGAAAACACCGCCGATCCGCAGAAGCGCGACGCGCTGATCGGTAGGAAGATCAAGCTGCTCTTAAAAATGTTCGCCGAGCTGCGTCCCGGCGTGACGATCGAGCCGGAATTCGCCTGGGCGGGCACGTTCGCCGAAACCGCCGACGGCCTGCCCTTCATCGGCTGCGACAAGCAATGGCCCGGCTGCCACTTCGCACTCGGCTACGGCGGCAACGGCATCACCTTCAGCGTCCTGGCGGCGGGGATTATTCGGGATGCGATTCTGGGGAAAACTAATGAGCGGGCTGGATTGTTTCGATTCGATCGGTAGCGATCGACAACGCGCTATCCCGAGAAGCAAAGCCTCGACGATCTTCTCCAGTTGCTCCGCACCTACTTTGCGCCCGCTTGTTACTCATCCGGCGCGAGACGTCGGTTGAGGTAAATCTTCCGTGGCGGCGATGTGGAGAAATGACACCAAGGCCTCACGAACGGGAATCTCCTCGGGTGATGGTGATTGGCTCTTATCGTAGATCGCAACAGTGACCCCCGATTTTGAGACAAAGAGCATCTCGGGATGCACGATGTCATATGTCGTTCCACTGCTGAGGATCAGCCGGAAAGGAACGAAGGGCCGACGACGAAGGCGAGCAAAAATGGCATCCGCGGTCATTGCAGAATTTTACCACTCCGTCGTGGTCTAAGAAAGCAAATTCAGAATGACGCGTTTGTCACGACGCCTAACCCGGGCTAGGCCGTCACGCGTTTCTTCCGCTTCACCCGCGCCCGTCCAAACGCATCGGTCTTAGTCTCAACCTTCGATTCGCGACGCTTATCGTTCACCGTCGCGCCGCGGCCTTTGCTGACTGTCAGGGCGTGCTCGATGCGCTTGCGGGCGTAGGCGACGTATTCCGCGCCTTGATCGATGCCGACGAATCGGCGGCCCAGCAGTGACGCGCTGACGCATGTCGTCCCGCTGCCGTTGAACGGGTCGAGAACGATATCTCCTTCGTTGCTGCTGGCTTTGATGATGCGGTCGAGTACGCCGATCGGCATCTGGCAGCCGTGCCAGCCTTCGCGCTCCGCGAAAGTGCCGCAGACGCGGCTGATGTTCCAGGTGTCACAGCCGGGCTCGAAGTAGGCGTGCGGCGCGGTCTCCTGCGGGCGGAGAAACCACGTGTCGTCCGGCAATTTGCCTTTGGGATTCGCGCGATTGTCGCCGTAGGTGGTCTGGCGGGCGCTGGCGACGCGGACGGCGTCGGCGTTGAAGGTGATGTTCGTCAGTCCGGCGACCGGCTTTTCCTTCGTAAAATAGAGGATGTGCGTATGGCTCTTGGCGAACATCTTCTTGGTCTGCTGCCCGAACGTGTAATGCCAGATGATCCAGTTGCGCATGTGGAACCCGAGCTTTCGCCGGGCGATCACGCACAGGTCGGCCGCGAACTCGTCGCCGATCGCCAGATAAAAACTCCCGCCTGGCTTCAGCGCCCGATAGACCGCCGCCATCCATGCTTCGGAGAACGCCAGGTAATCTTCATCGCTCTTCTTGTCGTTATAGCCGCGGTAGAGATACCCGATGTTGAAAGGCGGATCGGCGAAAACCAGGTCCACCCACGCCTCGGGAAGGCTGTTGAGCAGGTCAATGCAGTTGCCCTGAATGATCTGATTGGAAGGCAACCCGTCCGACGGCCGCCACGGGTGGGCGGACTGGTCTGCGGCGGATTTGAAACCATTGTTGAACGCCCGCTGACGAGCCTCGCCTAAATCCATAGAATCACGCTCCTGTGCAACTGCAAATCCTGCGTATCTGTGACGCCAACTGTAACCGGGCCCGCGAGGCGCTTCGAGTCCTGGAGGATTATGCCCGCTTTACGCTCAATCATTCGGGTTTAAGCGGGCAACTCAAGCAACTGCGTCACGACTTCCAAATTGCCACCGCCGACCTGCAACGCCGCGCGGTCTCGGCGCGCGATACTTCCGCAGACGTGGGCAAGGACATTACAACCGAAACCGAGCAAGAGCGCGAATCTTTGGCCGCCGTCGTGACAGCCGCGGGCAAACGGCTTGGCGAGGCGCTGCGGACGATCGAGGAATATATGAAGATTTCTCCCTCATCCATAGAGACAGAGGGCGAGTCGAGGCACGATGGGTCAACAGCCCTTGGGGAAACGGAAGGCTCCGCCTCCCCGTCGCCCAGCCCCACCCTCAATAGCGGGGGTATCGAAGCGATCCGCTACCGCTTCTACGACATCGAAAAATCGATCCTGCTCACGCTCTCCCCCGGCCGCCAGCGGATGCGCGATGTGCGGCTGTACGTCTTAATCACCGAGTCGATTTGCCGTCGTCCCTGGCTGGAAGTCGCCGAGGCGGCAATCGCCGGCGGGGCGGATTGCATACAGCTGCGCGAAAAAGATCTGAGCGGACAAGAACTGCTGAGGCGCGCGGTGAAGCTCGTCGAGCTATGCCGGGCGAACAATAAGATCTGCATCATCAATGATCGCGCAGACATCGCGATATTATCGGGCGCACACGGCGTGCACGTCGGGCAGGACGATCTGCCGGCGCGTGAAATCCGCAAACTCGTCGGCCCGGACATGATCGTCGGCGTCAGCACGGATGCGATCGAACAGGCGCAGCAAGCGGTTTTGGACGGCGCGGACTACATCGGTGTAGGACCCATCTTTCCCAGCTTAACCAAACCACGACCCAATATAACGGGGCTGTCGTATGCGCAAGCGGTGGCGTTGTCGATTCAATTGCCAAGTGTTGCGATTTCAGGGATTAATGTCGAGAATACGCCCGCTTTACTGCGAACGGGCCTGAGGGCAATCGCAGTAAGCTCGGCCGTGATCGTGGCAGATGATCCGGAGGCTGTCGCTCGACAGCTGAAAGCGCTTCTGATGCAATAACACCGTTCAGTGACAGCGCTGCAGCGCTTTAAGCTCCAGCAATCACTCGGAACAATCCGATGTAATCACCCGGCGCACAGTTTCGGATGTGCCTCAAAGTGTGCCGGGATAATCGTCAAGGATGACAGAGACGGACCATCGCTCGCAGGCGACCCTGCCGAGTTGGGTATCGGACTGCTCGCGGACTTGAAATCTCCGCCCGCGGATTGGAATGAGTGATAGATCAGAGGTGTCATCCGCGATTCGACGTAATTGTCGCGGCGACGAACCCCGCAAGCCCGGCCCGGGATTTTTTTGAGGCTCGGCAAGAATTCGGAGACGCACCAGTGATTCGCCCAATTTCAAAACAGCTGACTACAATCGCCAAGTCGTTCACAGTGGTCGCGTTGCTCGCCTCGGCGGCATCCGCCGCCACCAGTTGGACGACGCCGGCGGGCTCTTCAACGACCACCACCTATTCCGCCGGCCAGACCGCCAACGGCCGCTTCACCGCCGACAGCCCGTTTGTCGCCGATGACAAATTCGTCTTCTTCCCATCCAACTTTCAGGCCAACACCGAAGGCTCGGCGATCGTCAGCGATACGCTGTCGTTCATCCTCAACGCCAAGCCCGGCCGGACGCTCTCGAGCATCTCCACCGGACTGAACGGCGACTGGTCGCTGCTCGGCGGCGGCAGTGTCGATGCCACCGGCACGCTGAAGGTGACCAACCTGTCCACGCTCGCGGTCTTCTCACAGAACCTGAGCTTTACCCCCTCGATGCCGCAGAGCGCCGAAGAAGGCACCTTCTTCGGCTCGACGCTGATCAATCTGCCGGCCGGCTGGACCAACGCCAAGGTGGAACTCACTTCCACGCTCAGCGTCCCCGCGGGCAGCCCGAACGCTCCAAATTTCGCCGGCCTGATCGAACTGAAGGAAGGCGAAATCACCATCCAGACCGCCGCCGTTCCGTTGCCGGGCGCGGTCGTCGTCGCCCCGCTCGGATTCGCGATGGCCTGGGTCGCCCGCCGTCGAATGGCGCGCCGCTAATCTTTATTGCAATCACTGCTCCGATACGCGGGAGGAACTGCAGCCGTGACGATCGAATCGTCGCGGCTGCGTTCGTTTTATCAATTATCGATTTTGACCCAGATGTCTGTACGTCCGTGACAGCCGCTCGAGCTCGTCCCGATTGATCACGACATGAATCCCCCGGGCGCGGAGCGATTCAACACTCTCCCCGAGCCAGCCGTCTTCGGTGGAAACGCCCGGCGGAATGTTCACGTCAAACACGCTGCGATAAATGAGCTGCCGTGACGGCAACACGTAGTAGAAAGCCTGCGACTCCCCGATCAGCGCCACGGTCTGCCCGGCGGCGCGAGCCTGGGTGATATCCGGTGGCTCGCCAAGCGAGAGGTAGTCCGCGTGAAACAATCCGAACTTTGCGAACTCCAGCGGGCCCTGCAACTCGCGCAGCAGCCACTTCATTCCGATCGACAACTGCAACGCCGCAACCGCGATGACGGCGATGCGCCCCGCGCGAGGCGCATGCATAGCAGCTAGGCAGATGAGGATCGCGGCCAGTGGGATGAGCGGCGTGATGAATCGCGGCGCGACATGTGTCGCGAATAACCATACCCCAGCCATCATCGCAATGATGCCGATCAGCGCCGCCGCGCCCGGATCGCGGCGCTTGATCATCAGCGCCCCGGCTATCGCGGTGACCGGAAGCAGGAGATACCCAAACTGCGGGTCGGCGATCGTACGCGACCAGCCGGCGGACAGGCGCTGTCCAGCCCCCGCCTCGGCGGCCGGCGGGCGATGAGCGGCGGCATAGCGGTCGACTTGCGCTTCAGTGAAATGCGCCCGGTCAAACGCGCCGGTCATCAGCGGGAAGACCGGGTTGCCCGTCCATACTGCATTGCGGATGAACCAGGGCGCAGCGATCACGATCGCCACGATCCCGATCTGAACGGCGCCGCGCATCCACGATTTCTGCCGCCGGATCAAACCGATCGACAACAGCGCGCCGCAGATCGGCGCCAGCGTCATCGCCAGCACGGTGTATTTCATTCCACACGCCAGTCCCGCGCACGCGCCGGCGAGCCAAAATCCTTTGCCGTCACGCATCGCGATGATCGCCCAGCCGGCTGCGAGTGCGGTGTAGAGCATCACGCCGGATTCGACGTAACAGACGGTCGACAGCATGAGCGTCCACGGCACACCCGCGGTCATCACCGCGCCCGACCACGCGGTGGCGCGCGAAACCTTCATCTCCAATAGCACCCCCGCCACCGCCAGCACCGCCAGTGCGCCGTGGGCGACGGAGACGAACTGGCAGACGTACATCCCCCGCCACGGCCCGCCCATCACGTGCATGGCCGCGAGGTAATGCGTCTCCATCAGCATCGGAAAGAAGCTGAAGGCGTTGTGCGTCAGCGGGATGATGCGCCCGGCGTCGTACCATTCGCGCGGGACCTGAAGGTGATACGACATCACATCGTACGGATGCGGATCGAGCGGATTCCACAGAAGCCCCGGCGCGATCGACGCGCACACAATTGCGATGCCCAGAGGCAGAGACAGTACGAGCCAGGCGATCCAGGTATGTCCTGTGGCACGGGCTTCCAGCCCGTGTTTACTAACCGCATCACGGGCTGGAAGCCCGTGGCACAGGAAGAACTTAACGATCGCAATCACCATCCCGCCGGCGACGATCGTGATCACCGAGATGCGCCCGAGCAGCCCCGCTAATCCCATTACATGAAACAACAGCCCCATCGCACCGATGCCAACTGAGGCTTTGGTCACCCAACCCAGCAGCGTATCTCGAGGGCGCACAACCAGCTGGCCATACCCAGCCCCGGCGATCAGCCACGCGCAGACCATTGGAATATCCGTCAGCGCCCACGCGATGACGACGATCGTCGAGCCGCCGCATAACAGGAAAATCACCGCGCCGACAAGTGCAATCGCGACGGCAGGCCCGAGCCATCGGTTCGGCGATTGTCGCGTGTCAGGTTTGCTCATCGGGCGCACGCTCCGTCGGTTGCGGGTCGAGCTTAAACAGTTGCTCGATCGCATGCACGTACGCCGTATTCACCCCGTGGGGCTCGGGCGATTCGCGCAGCCGGCTGACCGGGTCATGCAGCATCTTCTGCACCATGCGATGCACCGCCTCCTCCAACTGCTGGCGCTGGGCGCTGTCCAGTTCCATCCGTGCCGTCGCCCGCTCTAACTCGGCGCGGGCTATTTCGTTGTATCGCTTGTAGAGCGCGTCAATCAGCGGGCCGATTTCGCGCTGGCGGTGCCATTGCAGGAACGCGTCGACGTGCCGGCTCACGATCACCTGCGCCTGCTCGACCGCCTCGCTGCGCAGGCTGAGGGTTTTGCCCACGACCTCCTGCAGATCGTCAAGATTGTAGAGGTAGACGTTTTCCAGATCGCCGACGCTGGCCTCAACATCGCGCGGCACCGCGATATCGATGATGAAGATCGGCCGGTAGCGGCGCTGCTTGAGCAGGCCTTCAAAGCGCTTGCGCGTGATGATCGGGTGCGGCGCGCCGGTGGACGTGATGACGATATCGCTGGCGACCAGTTGTTGTTCGATCTCAGAAAACGCCACGCCGCGGCCGCCGAACTTGCGGGCGATCTCGTCGGCGCGCTCCTGTACGCGGCTGCAGACCACCAGTTTTCCGGCGCTGAGGGAAATGAAATTCTGCAGTACGAGCTGCGTCATTTTCCCGGTGCCGACGCAGAGAACGGTTTTATCGTCGAACCGGTCGAAGATGCGCCGCGCGTAATCCGCAGCCACGCTGGCAACGCTGACGCGCCCCTCGGCCAACTGCGTGTGCGTCAGCACTTCACGGCCCACTGACACCGCGCGCTGAAACAGCGGATTCAGCAGCGAACCCGTCGCATTGGCGCTACGTGATGTCTCGTACGCCTGGCGTACCTGGCCGAGGATTTGCGTTTCGCCGAGCACCATTGAATCGAGGCTGGAGGCGACCGACAGCAGGTGCTCGATCACCACCCGGCCGCGCAGTTCGTAGAGGTGCGGCGCGAAGATGTGTTCCGGCAGGTCGTGGAAATCGGCGAGAAACTGCACGACGCGGTTGCGATCAATGTGCGCCGGGCCGGCGAGATAAAGTTCCACCCGGTTGCAGGTGCTGAGGATGACGGCCTCGCAATGGTCAAGACGCTTCTGCAGTTCCGCCAGCGCGAACAGCGTCTGCTGCGGCGCAAACGCCAGCTTCTCGCGCACCTCAAGCGGGGCGGTGGTGTGGTTGAGACCGATCAGAAGCAGACGTTGCATAACGCTAATCACTCACTGGAAAACTGTTGGCGGCTCTCACTTCATTCCCTGCACGACGCCGATCGTTCCGAGCAACAGAATGAACCCGGCGATACTGAGTATCGCCGTCCGCCGGCCGCGGAATGCGGGGTTGATCGGGCTGTGCAGCACCAGTGCGTAGAGCACGTACGCCGCTGTCGCGAGCAGGACCTTGGGTTGCCAGAACCAGTTCTGCCCGAGCCGCGTGTCGGCCGAAACCGCGCGGGCGATGCCGGTGATCAGCCCGATCGTGAGCAATGCAAAACCGATTGTCACCGCGGTGTAGGTGATGCGCTCAAGCCGTTCGAGACTGCCGAATCGGGCATCGACGACCGTGTGTTTATTCCGCAGGCGCTTCGTCAGCAGCAGGTACATCACCCCGCTCGCGGCCGCGAGTGCGAATGCGATCGGGCCGATGAAGACGCTGGCGATGTGCGTGCCCATCCAGAGTCCGTGGGAATAATTCCGCGGCATCGTCTTGCCGAAGACCGCCGCCGAGACCAGCAGCAGGATCACGATCGGCGAGAGCACCCAATCTACCCGGCCGACGGTTTTGCGAAGCTGAAGATAGATCGACACGCAGCCGGTGAGCAGCGCCAGCCAGAGCAGCGCTTCGAAGTTGTCCTCCAGCGGCACCCAACTGCCGCGTGTCACCGCGTGGCTGATCAACGCCGCGAATCCCAGCACGAGTCCGAAGAATGAAGCGAGCGTGGAGACCGCGCGAAGAGTCGGCTTGCCGATGGACAATATTACGCTTGCCAGAAACCACGCCGCGCCCGCCAGGCAGAGAATGAGTTGGCTATTCGTGGGCGCATCAGCCATCGCTAAGCTCGGGGTGTTTTTCGATCAGCCATTCACGGAGCCGGTCGATGCCGCCGGTGTCTAGAATATCCATCGCCTCGTTGCCGACCATCAGCCGGAAGATCACGCCGCGCTGCTCGATGCTGAGCCTCGGTCGCGATTTCACCCACGGCCGCAGCGTCTGCATCGCTTCACCCATTTTAGTCCAGCGCGGGTCCCAGCGTCGCTGCAGCGCGTCGCGAATACTCGCCGCCAGCGCCGCACTGGCGGCCGAGACGGTGAGGAGCACGTTGTGGTCCTGAAACTTTGCCGGCGTGACGAAGTCTCCGGGCGCCTCTTCGTCGGCGTCGGCGCGGTTGACCAGGATATTGCGCGCCTGGGCGTCGATCACCACCTGAGCGTTCACCTCCGGACGATTCGTCGCCGCGAATGCGAGTGCGGCGCCTTCGAGCATGCCCGATTCGTAGATCTTCTCGATCTTGATGACCTGCCTGGGAAACTCGGCGACGAACTGCGGCGAGATGACGGTGACATTGGTCGCGCCGCACTCGATCAGGCTCGCCGCTTTGCGCGACGCGACCCGGCCGCCGCCGACAATGACGATTTTGCGTGTCGAGACATCGAGCAGTATCGGGTAGGAATGCCCCATATGGGTGGCGATTGTAGCGGGTCGCGATCAAAACACGTAGACGTTTTGCAATCGCTGTCGCTAGACTGAATAGATGGATCTGTTTGCCCAATCTCGCCAAAAGCACCTCAAAAGCGTCGCGCCCCTCGCCGTTCGCATGCGGCCGCGCACGCTGGACGAATTTATCGGACAGACCCACTTCCTAGCCCCGGGCAAACTGCTCCGCCGAATGCTAGAAGCCGACCGGCTGATGAGCGTGCTTTTCTATGGCCCACCCGGCACCGGAAAGACCAGCCTCGCGAGCCTGATCGCGACGCACACCAAGTCGCACTTCGAGCAGATGAACGCCGCCAGCGCCGGAGTCAAAGAGGTCCGCCAGGTGCTCGATCTGGCCAAGGATCGCTTAGGCAATGGCGGGCAGCGCACGGTGCTGTTCCTTGATGAGATCCACCGCTTCAACCGCGCCCAGCAGGATATTCTTCTGGGCGACGTGGAAGCCGGGCTCATCATCCTGATCGGCGCGACGACTGAAAACCCCTTCTTCGCAGTCAACTCGGCGTTGGTCAGCCGCAGCCAGATATTCCAATTCGAGGCCATTTCGAATGACGATATCAAGAGCCTGCTGCTGCGCACCCTCGCGGACAAAGAGCGCGGGCTGGGGAATTTGAAAATCGAGATTGACGACAAAGCATTGGATTTATGGGCCGAATGGAGCGATGGCGACGCACGGCGGGCGCTGTCGGCGCTGGAGGTCGCGGCGCTGTCGCAATTGACCGATGACGCGGGGAATGCCACGCCGATTCGCATCGATCAGAAGGTGGCCGAGGAATCGATGCAGCGCAAAGCGATCGCGTACGACGGCACCGGCGACGAGCATTACGATGCGGCCAGCGCGCTGATCAAGTCGATGCGCGGGAGCGATCCGGACGCGGCGATCTACTGGGTCGCCCGCATGCTCGAGGCCGGCGAAGACCCGCGATTCATCGCACGGCGTATCGCGATCCTCGCCAGCGAAGACATCGGCATGGCCGACCCGCAGGCGGTGGTGGTGGCGGCGGCGTGTTATGAGATCGTCGAGCGAATCGGCATGCCCGAGTGCCAGCTCACCCTCGGTCATGCCGCGATTTACATGGCAATGGCGCCCAAGAGCAACGCCAGTGCGATGGCAATCTGGGCAGCCATGAAAGACGCCAAGGAAGGCCGTACCCTTCCAGTCCCAAAGCACTTGCGCGACACCCACTATAAAGGGTCCGCCCGATTGGAGCATGGAAAAGGCTATCAATACCCCCACGATGCTGATTCGGGGCATATTCAGCAGGATTATCTGGGGATCGATAAGAACTATTATCGGCCCAAAAACGTAGGATATGAGGCGACCGTCAAATCGCGGCTGGATCAACTTCGCCAAGGCCAAGGAGAAACGGACCAAACCCCCGGTGCGACGGATGCCGATAAATGAATAGAGGCGTGCCGCGTCGTTGTGTCGCAGGCGGCTTGATGGGCAGGAATGTTGTACGATTTCGGCGAAACTCGTCGATTCTCAAGCGGCACGCAGGATGGCTACGAGGAATGGACCAAGAGGCAAAGCAAAACTTCAACAAGGCCGAGATTCGCCGGACTCTCCGCGAGCTTTTGGCCAACATGACGCCGGCGTCGCGCCACACCAAGAGTGTCGCCGCGTGCGCCCTGATCAGTGCCACGCCGGAATTCCAGGCCGCCCGGACGGTGATGCTGTACCTGTCGACGCCGCTGGAGGTCGATACCGCCCCGCTCGCGCTACGCGCCTGGCAGCACGGCAAGACGGTGGTGGTTCCCAAGGTGAGCTGGGATGCCAAGCGCATGGTCCCGGTTGAGATCGCCAGCTTGTCGAGCGATCAACTGCGCACCACCGACAAAGGCATCCGCGAACCGGTCGCCGGCAACCCGGTGCCGCTGTCATTCATCGACTTGGTCGTCGTCCCCGGGCTCGGCTTCACCGAAGACGGCCACCGCATCGGGCGCGGGATGGGCTTCTACGACATCTTCCTCGCGCAGCACGAATTCCTCGGCGTTTCATGCGGACTTTCGTTCGAAGAACAGATCGTTCCCTTCATTCCGATGCTTGACCACGATGTCACGCTGGGTATGCTCGCAACTGATCGTGGGATTCGACGCGTCGCGATGCCGCATATCGCTCGATAATTTGACCCTCAGAAACTGGCAGGGCAATCGACGCATCAACCGGACATGGAGGTCCGCATGGCTTTTCGATTTCGTTTTCGTTCACGTGTTTCCCGGCCGTTGATATTCACTATCACCGTCGCGTCGCTTGTTCTTGTAACGGCTGTCGTCTACGCGCTGTTGCCGGCGTCGAAATCTGAGCCGGTCGCGCAGGCCTTGTCGACGGATATCAAGCTTCCCCAGACAAAGGATCCGGGCCTGAAATTGGCGGCTGTTCGTGTTGATTCGCCCGGCGGACAGCCGCCACTCAAGTTTACGACACCGACCACCAAGCCGTCCGCGGCGCGCACCGATCTCGCGGCGCCCGCTTCACCACCCACTTCGCCAACAGCACCGATGCCCGCCGCATCTGCTCGCCAGACATCGCCCGCCGCACCAGTCCAACTCCCCGGCGGACCGCTGGCGGCTCCGGTCGCGGCATCGACCGCGGAGCCGAAGTCATTGATCGAAGAGGCGGACGTCAAGCGTCGCGCCGATGACCTGCTCGGCGCCCGCAAACTCCTCGTCGACGCGCTGGAAACCAAAAAACTCTCGGCCGCCGATCATGACGACGTGCTGCGCCGGCTCAGCGAGATCAATGAATCGGTCGTCTTTTCAAATCGCAAGTTCATCTCCGACCCCCTCGCCGCGGCGCACGTGGTCAAGCCCGGGGAGCTGATGACCAAGATCGCTCAGCAATACGACGTCACCTGGAAATTCATCGGCCGGCTGAATGGAATCAGCGATCCGCGGAAGCTGCAGTCGGGCAAGACGCTGAAGATCGTCCGCGGCCCGTTCCACGCGGTGGTGAACAAGACCGATTTCACGCTCGACGTGTACATCGGCAAGCCCGCCGAGCCCGGATCGGTGTTCGTTAAACGCTTCCGCGTCGGCTTGGGTGAAAATGATTCGACGCCTACAGGCGTTTGGAACATCGACACCAAGCTGGAAAATCCCCGTTACTACAACCCCCGCTCCGACGGCCCGCGCGTGATCGAGCCGGACGACCCGAAAAACCCGCTCGGCGAACGCTGGATCGCGCTCACCGGCGCCAGCGGGCAGGCGGTGGGCAAAACCAGCTACGGAATCCACGGGACGATCGAACCGGCGTCCATCGGGCAGCGCAAATCGATGGGCTGCATCCGCATGCTCAACGAAGACATCGAACTCGTCTACGACATGCTGATCACGGGGAAAAGCACGGTCACCGTTGTAGACTAGAGCCTGATTGCGTTAAACTTCCTCCCCCATGTCGGAGCGGACGTGTCAGCGGACATTATACGTCAGAACGCTTCGCTTTTACGGAGGATTCCCCATGCGCACTCGGATAACCGGCTTCGTCCTGGCTTTGGCGATTCTAACGCTACCGTTCCCCACCCGCGCGGCGACGCCGGCTGAGGTGATCAAGCCGTTTCTGAGCGATAGCACGATCGCAGTCGTCCATGCCGATCTGACGAACATTGATCTGGCGGAGCTTGAGAAGCAGGGTGTGGAGGCATTACAAGCCAACGCGATGATCCCCGAGCAGCAGCGTCCTGAGGCAATCGCCAAGCTGCACGAAGCCGCCGGGGTTGCCCGGAAGTGGCTCAAGGCAATGAACGACGCCGGCGGGCGGGAGATCTACATCCTGTTTGATATGAACCAACTGATGATGAACGGCCCGGTGATGATCGTGCCGTTCACCGGCGGGGCAAACACGCGCGCAATCAGCGGCCTGCTGCATTCGGGCGATGCCGCTGGTTTGACCGGCGCCGAACCCGCCGCCGCGCCCCCTGGTAATGCGATGCGCCGTCCGCAAATGCTATCGGCCGAGGTCGGTAATACGGTCGTCCATGCGGGCAAGCCGTGGATTGATCGGATCAAGACCGCCACGCCGGTTGATAATCCCGCGCTGGTCAAGGCGTTCGAGTCCGCCGGCGACGCGCCGATCACCGTCGCAATCGCCCCCGGCGAAGCGGTTCGCAAACAACTGGAAACCGCCGTCCCTGCCCTGCCGGCGGAGATGGGTGGCGCTCCGATTACCGACGTCTCGCGCGGCATCGCGTGGGCGTCGATTCGCGCAGGTAGCGGGCCGGATAAATCAACGACGATCATCATCGAAGCCATCAGCCCCGATGCCGCACAGAAGCTTGAAGACATCGCCAACACCGGACTCGATCTGGTCCTTCAGCAACAGACGGCTATGCTCGCGATGCCGGCGTTGAAGGACCTGATTCCCGCGCTGCGACCCGAGGCGAAGGACCAGCGATTGACAGTGACGCTCGATAAAAGGCTCACCTCCACCTTGATCGGGCAAGGAGTGTTCGGAATGCGGATGGCTCAACAGCAGTCAACGCGCGTGCAGTCGGCCACCCATATCCGGCAAATCACTATGGCCATACATCTGCACTCGGCCAGCAACGGCGGAGCTCTTCCCGCAACGATGGAAGATCTTAAGACACAGTTGGGGCCTAATTTCGCTACATTGATGATCAACCCCGATGCGCCGAATCAAAAGCCAGGGTACATCTACGTAAAACCAGTAGAAGCGAAGATAAATCTGATTAAGAACACGGGTCAGCGATTGCTCGTCTACGAAGCCTTCGATAAATGGCCAGGCCAGGTGAACGTCGGTTTCGCCGACGGGCACGTTGAGATGATCGGGGATCAGGCCCGATTCGATAAACTTCTCAAAGAAGCCCAACCGCCGCTGCCGTAAGATTCAATAAAAGAAAGCATGTCTTATATCCGCGTCATCTGCGGCCCATTCCTGATTCGTGTTCATTGGTGCAGATTCGTGGACCGCGACGATTTCATTATCCTGATCTAGTCATCCGATGCGTTTCCCGATCATAATCCGATGCCCGTCGGGCGTTTTGATCCCGAACTCGCGCATTCCCCACGGCTTGTCACTGACGGCGGACAGAAAATCGACGCCTTTTGACTCCAGGTCGCCGCGGTACGCATCGACATCGTCAATCACGAGGTAGGCGAAGTAATTGTGACAGCCCAGCGTGCTGGGATGCGCGTCGTCGGGGCACTCGCCGAGCATGATCATGCAATTGTCCTTGGCCACAAATATCCAACCCGGCGGTTCGGCGGTAATGCCGAAGCCCAGGGCATCGACATAAAACTTCGCCGACTCGCGCACGTTGTGGACCGCCAATACGTAATGATTTTGAAGAATCTTCGGCATGGGTTCAAAGCTCCGGCTCGGAAGTGTGTCCACACCTGGCCGGCTTTGCAAAGTCGATGAAGTAAAAAACGGGGGCATGACGAGACGCGCAGGTCCGTCAGCGCCGGCATATGACAGACGGCCGTCTTTCGCTAATCTACGCATGCTTTATGAATACCCTCGCGATCTCCT
>JACMML010000094.1 GCA_014379105.1 Phycisphaerae bacterium | reverse complement strand
TCGACTCGCGATTATAGGGCATATCCGGCGGTTGCAAACAGCACATCATTTGATCAAGGCCGTCACTTGCCGAAGCGCCTCGGCCAGCGCGATGCCCGCGGCCGTCGAGAGATTTAAGCACCGCTCTCCGGGCGCCTGCGGGATGCCGATCAATCGATCGGCAAATCGCTCACGGATCACGGGCGGTAGACCGGCGCCCTCGTTTCCAAGCACGAGAAGATCGTAGTCCCTAAAATCCGCATCCCACACGGATCGATCCGACCCATTTTCGCACAGCCACACCCGCCGATTTGCTGCAACCGTGAGGAACGATTCCACATCATCATGCACGGTTAATTTAAGGCGCGCCCAATAGTCCATCGCGGACCGCTTGAGCTGCCGGTCTGAGAGCAGAAACCCGAGCGGGCGCACCAGGTGGAGTTCGGTTCCGGTGGCGACGCACAGCCGGGCGATATTACCCGTGTTGGGCGCGATTTGCGGGCACACCAGCGCGATACTGAGATTGTGCGGCGGTAGGTTCGTCACCTGACCCAGTCCCCGTCGCGGCCGGCCTGGAGGTAGTTGTCTTCCTCGAAGCACCACGCGGTCAGGCAGCCGTCGATGTGAACGGCGGCGGCGGTGTCGAGCAGGACCATATTTTCGCCGATCACCGGCAGCATCTCATCGGGCGCGTACATCGTCACGGGCGTATGACCGAAGAATCCACGCCGATCCCACGGCTTTGGGGAAATGATCTCGGGCAGTGTGAACCGGCCCCAGAGAATCTCGTGCCGCAGTGTCTGCGACCGCGCCAGTTGCGCCGCAAAACTCGGCGCCCCCGCGGCGACGTTTACGCTCCATTTGGCGTGCGCGACGAAGAACTCCTCGGCCCCGTAAACCACCGGCAGCGTGCGGAAAAACGTCCGGTGCGTCATCGGCACCGGATCGAGCATCACCATGATCGTGTCGGGAGACGGATGACGCCGCACCTGATCGATGAGGTCCCACGCGATGCCGTAGCTCAAGAGCGTCTGCTCCAGTCCGTACTTCATGAAGTGTTCGAAGGTTGGCACGATGCTCGTCAGCGGGGCGTGCGGCACGAAGCATTTTCCGCTCAGCAGCAGATCAAATGTGTCGTCGTGATTGCCGCGGACGAAGCTGGCATTTTGGAGTGACAGCAGCAGATCGACCACTTCCCGACTGTCCGGGCCGCGATTGACGTAGTCGCCGCAGAAGATCAGATCCGGCTTTGAATCGCGTCGGGAGATCTCGCGCAGCAGCAGTTCCAGCGGCTTGAGCATCCCGTGAATGTCCCCGATGATCCATCGCATAACGTCTTGCGCGAGATCGGCATCATAGGGAAAAGCCAAGGTGACGCGAGTGACATCAGCCGCCGGAGATCGCCTGGACAATGCTGAGCCGGTCGCCGTCGGCAAGCGGTTCGTCGGGATTGTCCAGCCAGCGGGTGTCGCGGTCATTAAGGAAAAGAAGCACGTGCCTGCGCTGCGCCCCGGCATCATCGAACAAGTGCGTGGCGATGCGCGGGTGGTGGGATTTCAGCAGGCTGATCGCCTCGCCAAGCGTGGCGGCGCGGTAACTGACCGAGCCGATGCCGACCGCTTCGGCGAGCATTGAGGGAAGATGTATGGTTATCTCTGGCATCGTCTTGCGAAAATTCTTCACACGACTTCAATCATCGTGAGAGATTGAAACGTGCATGATCCGTGGAAACTGCCCGGCAATGGGTTGCCATGTGCGACCTGAATCGGCGCTGGCAAAGAGCTCGCCGCTGGTGGTGCCGAACGCGACCACCGGCGATTGTGCGTCGGCCGCCATTGCGGATCGGAGCACGCCGGTGAAGCGCGGGTCGTCCGGCAGTCCGGCACCGGATTCGTGCCAGCTCTGTCCGCTATTTTCGGAGGCATACACGCGCAGCGCGCCGCCGGGGACATAGCGAACTCCCTCGTTCTCCAGCGGTATGACGAGGAGTCGATTGCCTTGTGCGCAAACCATCGGGAAGCCGAAATTGCCGGGGAGCCCGGTCTCGATGCGCTCCCAGTTCTCGCCGGCGTCGAGTGTGCGCATCACCGCGCCATGATATTGCATATAGAGCATGTCGGGCTTGGCGGGGTCGATCGCGATCCTGTGCACGCAGCACGCGGCCGTTTCGTCCGGCGATCCGGTCGGCAGGGCGGGCAGCGTGCGATTGAGATTCTTCCATGATTTGCCGCCGTCATCGGTGCGGAACGCGCCGACGGCGCTGATGCCAAGCCACATGCGATCGGGATTGGTTGGATGTGGGATGATCGTATGCAGACACAATCCGCCGCCGCCGGCGAACCACGCCTTGCGCGAAGGCTGGCGCGTAAGGGATTCGACTTCATTCCACGTCTCGGCCCGATCATCGGATGCAAATAGCGCCGCTTCATCAATGCCGACGTAAATGCGCTCGCGACTCGGATCGCTCATTAGTTCCCAGATTCGGTTCACTTTCCACTCCGCCGACGGCGAGCCGGGAGTCTGATCAAAGCGCGGCTGACCCTCGGGCTGACGCCACGTCGCGCCGCGGTCGTCCGACACGCGGATCGTCGCGCCATAGGCGTAGTGGGTCGTCCCCGTGTACCACCGCCCGGCTTTGACGAGCGTCGCACTGACTTCCCATCCGGCCAAAAATGGCCCGTCCATATGCCACGAGCGGCCATCTGAGGAGTGAAATGCAAACAGCCCCTTGGCGGTGCCAACGAGTAATCTGGTCATCCGAGTCTCCTGTATTTCGTGCGTTCGTTCAGATGTACGCCGGACAAGCCAGCGTTGTTGCAAAACTACTCTGACGCTGGACGTTTACGGAACCGGCATGGGCATCTGCGACGGCAGGGTAGTTGGCCGCTTTTCCTTTAGTGCGCGAATCGCGTTGATCTTATTGTCGTTGATTGCGTGGTTCAGCGCGGTGCGGCCTTTGCGATCTGCAAGCGTCAGATCTGCGCCGCGGGCCAGCAGCAGGCGAATGATGTCCCCGTCGTCATTCTCGGCCGCGTACATCAGCGCCGTCATGCCGTCTTCGTCTATCAGGTTGACGCCGGCATTGGCCGCCAAAAGCGCGCTGACGATCTGCTTGTGTCCACCTTCGGCCGCGAGCATCAGCGGCGTTTTGCGGTCTTCGTCGGCCGCATCCACATTCGCGCGGCCGGCGATCAGGTGCTGCGCCGAGTCCGCCTCGCCGTCATTGCACGCAAAGTGAAGCGGGGTCCGCAGGTCTTCGTCGGTGACGTTCACCTCGGCACCTTTTGCGATCAGGAATCGAACCGCGTCAGGATTTTTTGCAAGCACGGCCTCATGCAGCGGCGTGTTGTTGGTTCTATTCTTCGCGTTGATATCGCCGGCGCTGCTCTCTATGGCCGGGAACTGGTCTGGATCATAAACGTGGACGGCCGCGAACCACGGATTGGTCGATGCGGAACTGGCGCTATTTCGGCAGCCGACACTGGCAACCGTGAGCGACAGCAAAATGAGACTCAAGCACGAGCGATAAAGTTTGTTCATATTCAGTTCCTCAGAAAGACGCGCCGATCATAATCAATGCCCGGGCAACCGGCGAGTGAGATGCCGGCCGCGGCTCAAACCGCGGATGTCAAGCACGTGACCACATTGGCCGATACTCATGGAGGAAGCTTTTTGAGGAGAGAGAAATGCGCACGTATATAAACCTTCGCAACACGGTTCTGACAATCATGATTGCCGCCAGCCTGGTCGGCTGTCAGACAAAGGCGGGCACCGGTGCGCTGATCGGCGGGGCGGGCGGAGCACTGGTCGGCGGATTGATCGGCAGCTACTCGCACCAGCGTGCCGGAGAAGGCGCGCTCATCGGCGGCGCAGTCGGCGCGATCGGTGGGGCCCTTGTAGGCAACGCGATGGACGAAAACGATAAGAAAGAACGCGAAGCCAGCTACACAAGCAAGTACGACCAGAATTACGACCAGTATGGCAATAAAAAGCGGTAGTCGCTGGCGCGCGCATGCGCGGTCACCCGTTGTCCGATCGGACCTATGTGAACTACACCAACTGACGAATGAAACGGATCGCCTTGGCCACGCTTAGTTGACCAAAGCGCACTACTCCGTGGGTCGCGCCGGTGGGGGAGCGTTAGGCGGAATTTCGTGCCCACCGCAAGCTTTGATTCCACCGTGGGCGTGCCCCCGCGGAGCTTGGCCGCCTGCGAGGGGGTCGCGGGTCCGAGGCCCACGCCTGGCGGGCCGTGCGAATTCCCCCGCTTGGACGCCTTAAATATCTGCAGCAGTTCGCGCCGCATGGCGATCCATGTCCGCACGATGGCGTCCGCTCAAACCAGATTGGCAGTGCAGAATGTTCCGCGCATAATCCGGGGATGGAATCAACGATTACCGCTGCGGCGGAGTTTCAGGTTGGAGAATTGGATCGGCGCATCTTCGGCGGTTTTGCCGAACATCTTGGGCGGTGCGTCTACGAGGGGATGTATGACCCGGGTTCGCTGCTTTCGGATGAGCAGGGGTATCGCCGGGATGTGCTCAGCGCGCTGAAGCGTCTGGAGATGCCGGTGATGCGGTATCCGGGCGGGAACTTCGTCAGCTGCTACGACTGGCGGGATGGCGTAGGCCCGAAGGAGAATCGGCCGAAGCGCGTGGACTACGCGTGGGGATCGATCGAGAGCAATCAGTTCGGCGTGGATGAATTCATGCCCTGGTGCCGCAAGCTCGGCACCGAGCCGATCATGGCGATCAATCTCGGCACACTCGGCACGACCGAGGCCGCTCAGTTGCTCGAATATTGCAATCTGCCGAAAGGCACCTATTGGGCCGACCAGCGGGTAAAGAACGGCCACGCCGATCCGTATAAGATCAAATACTGGTGCCTCGGCAACGAAATGGACGGCCCGTGGCAGGCGGGGCACGTGCCGGCGCATCATTACGCGCTGCGCGCCAATGCGTCATCCCGAATGATGAAGGGGCTGGACAGCTCCATCGAGACAATCGTCTGCGGCTCGTGCACCAACACGCTGCCCACCTATCTCGATTGGGATCGCACGGTATTGCAGGACTGCTGGGAGACGATCGATTACGTGTCGGCCCACCGCTATAGCAGCAACGAGAAGAACGAGAGCCCCGAGTTCCTCGCCGAGGGGATCAACATCGATCGCGTCCTGGCGGATTACTCCGCAGTGATCGATTACGTCCGCGGCGTGCGCAAGAGCAAGAAGAAGGTCTACGTCTGCTTCGACGAATGGAACGTCTGGTATCGCCAGCGCGACGGCAGCAGCGAGTGGGTGGAAGCCCCGCACATTCTGGAAGAAATCTACAACTTGGAAGACGCGCTGGTGGTGGCGCAGTATCTCAACGCGTTTATCCGCCGTGCGGATCTGGTGAAGATCGCGTGCATCGCGCAGATCGTTAACGTGATCGCGCCGATCATGACGAGCAAGAACGCGCTGGTGCTCCAGACGATCTTCCATCCATTTGAGATGATCGTGCAACACTCCGGCGATCGCGCGCTGAAGCTCGTGGTAACGTGCCCGACCTACGCCGCCGGCAAGCTGGGAGAAGCCCCCACGCTCGATGCCGCCGGCACGTATTGCACGCGCACCGGGCGGGTAATGCTGTCGGTGGTGAATCGCTCAATGACCGATGCGCAGGACGTCACGCTGCGCCTGCTCGATCGTAAGCCCACTTCGATCAGCTTCGCAAGCCAGACGACCGGCGACGACCTCAAGGCCGCCAACACGTTCGACAACCCAAACGCCGTCACGCCATCGCCGGTGAAAGCGGTCATCGAAGGCGCCGCGATCCGCATCTCGCTGCCGAAGACGAGCCACGCGGTGGTGGTGGTGGAGACGGCGGGGCGGTGAAGTGAGTGGGACAGGTCCGCTATTTATCGCTATGAGCGTTTCACGCCGCATCCTCGGCTGGCTTTCCCGCGTCGGTGACACGATCTTCCGAGACGGTCTGGATACGGTTGGATATCTCGTGCGGATTGAAGACGAATTCGGCATCCAAATTCCCGACAAAGAGGCAGTCAATATCAAGACACTGGCAGAACTATGCAATTACGTCGCAAAGCAGCGACAATTGAATATGAACGCACTAGGCGCCAGTGAAATCTGGACTACAGTCCGCGACATTACATCAGAAGAGTTTGGTGTTGATGCTGGCGAGCTACATCCGGAGATTCGTTTCGTCGAAGACCTTGGTTGTTAAGTCTTGTAGCTGCGGAGGTCACCCGGCAACTTCCACTCAACGGTTTTATGTTATGCAGCACCCGCCGAACGCCACGCCGCCTTCATTGGAGTACGCGACGCTGCGAACTCGTCGGCCGTGGAAGCCGTACCTTTTGGGTGTCGTCACAACACCGGCCATCTATCTCCTGCTGTACGCAGTTCTCCGCGTCACGGGAGTGTTTCACGCGTACTACAGCCAAGGCAGTTGGGAGATCGAGGGAGGCACCGGCCTTTACTTCGTTGACGCTTTGTTCTTCCCGCTGGCGATAATGGAAAGCGATCTGCAAAATCGTCTTCGATGGTTGACCGAGCCGATCGGGCCTTAAAAGTTCGCAAGGTGGATGTTGCCGAACCAGCGTAGGTGAAGGCGCGACGTCAGCGCGACTGCCTGCGGATGCTCATATCAAAATTCTTCACCATCGACTTGTACATCGTGAAGATGATGAAGCTATACACCGCGGCCGAGATGATGGTGAAGACCAGGAGGGTCATGCGGGCGGCGAAGATGTCGGTCTCGTCGCCGCTTTGCCAGACCTCGCCGCCGAATTGTTCGGGGTAGACCATCGTGGTGATGACGCTCAGCGGGCTGAATCCGCCGATGACGTGGGCGATTCCGCCAAGCCCGCCGCGGGCGCTCATGCTGGTCATTCCGCACCAGCCGAGCAGCGACATCACGCCAATTACGATGCCCAGGCTGCTCATCACAGCGCGGACGGTGGTGCGATTGCGCATTGACATCTGCATGCCGATGACGGTCGCGAATGCGACGATGATCACCAGCACCGCCGGCATCGCCAGCACGGATTCGGGCAGCACCAGCCACTGCACATGCGGATTACCCGCGACGATCCACGCGCACAGGTCGGCAATGACGAAGATCCCGGCGCTGAGCGCGGGGACGGCCAGCAGCGGGAGCATAAAGCTCACCAGCCCGGCCAGCTTGCCCCACAGATAATAGCGACTGGTGATCGGGGTGGTGAGCAGCAGATCGAGCGTGCCATCTTCGCGCTCGCGCGTGACAGTGGACGCGGCGGCATTAGTGACAATAAGGAGAATGACCGCGACCTCGACGATGATCGCGCCCAGAAGAAACTCGTGCGCCTGCTGGCGGGATATTTTTCCCGCGATTGAGCGCAGATCGAGCGTCGTCAGCACCTTCACGCCGCGCCGGGTGACCGGTCTGTAAGCGGCCACCTCGAACCGGCCGCTAAGCCGGTCGGCGGTGGCTTCTTTGCCGTCGAGCGTGATCGCGGTGCCGGGGTCGATGCCGAAGGTCTGGTTGACGCCCAGAATGTGCAGCGTGTCCTCGGCGGGACTGTAGCTGCCGGCCTGGATGAAGTTCTGCGGGGCGCGGTCCTCGGATTGATAAAGCACCAGCAGCGTGATCGCCCCGGCGAGTCCGATCAGAATAAACCCGTACCGCAACACCGACGCCCGCGCCGCAGACGCCTTGGTGCGCGCTTCGCGCCACGCGATCGGATTGTTCCATACGGTGCGGGGTTTGCGCGCCGCGCGGATTGCGCGGATGGGGATTAATCGCAGAAGCGTGGTCTGGATCGTCGAGGTCGATTGCGCCATCTTCCGCAACAGCGCGATCGCGGGCAATACAAGGACCAGGCTCAGCGCCATCATGAATGAAGGAAAGAACGTCGCCGGCCGGGTGAAGTACCACTCGAGCGGCCACACGCGCAGATGCGCCGGCAACAGCGTCGCGTCCGGCGGGCGTCCGCCGGGAAATAGAGTCTGCAGCGCGAGGAACGGATGGATGCCCGTCAGCCAGCCGGTTTGCGACAATTCGCCAGCCTGACCTGTGGCTGGATCGATTAACCGAACTTTGAAAAAATCGAGCTGCTGCAGCAGATAGCCGCCGACGAGATAGATCACCACCATCATGTAGAAGCTGAAGATGGTGCGGCGCGTGCCGACCTTGAAGGTCGCGATCGCGGTTGCCAATGCGCCGGTGACGCACGCGGTGGCGGCCGCGATGGCGAAGCTGATGACGATGTCGCCGATCGCAACGCCGCCGAAGATCTTGGTGATCGAGAAGATCGGGATGCCGCTCACGAGCAGCGCGATGATGAAAAACAGCCGCGACAGCAGCGATCCGAGGACGATCTGCCCGTTGGTCAGCGGTGTGGACAGCAGAATGTCATATGTCTGCGAATCCTTCTCCTGCGTGATCGCGCCGGCGGTGAAGATCGGCGCGAGCAGCGCAACGAGGAATAGCTGCAAGAACGACATCTGCATGAAAATGCGTTCGCTAGTGCGCGTCAGGTCGTCCAGCGACGCGCCGGAGATGTCACCGCTGTTGGCGATCGAGATGACGACAAACCCGACGAGCAATCCCAGGTAGATGCAGCGCGTAATCAGATCACGATTCCGCTTCCCCGCCGTCGCGACCACGCGAAGCAGGATCGGATTGGCCGGCGCGAGTCGCCAGAGATAGGCGGGTATCCCCAACATGGCTATTGCACAATTCCTTTTGTCAGACGCATAAACGCGGTTTCGAGATTCACTTCTTCTTCCTTCAGCATCGTCAGCCTGAAGCCGGCGGCGATTAGCTTGTGAGGGACGAAGGAATAGTCGGTGATGCCTTCCTTGAGCGCGATTTCGAGGTAGCCATTGCTATTGCCGACGTTTTCCACGGTCGGCTCCTGGCTGAGCAGCGCCGCCGCCTGCTCCTGGTGGCTGGCGACGGTGACGTGAACGACTGTGCCGGTGCGGACTTTTTTCACCAGCTCTGTCCACGGGCCGGAATACAGCAACTCGCCGCGTTCGATCACGCCGACGGTGTTACACATGTCCTGTAGTTCAGGCAGGATGTGGCTGCTGATAATGATCGTCTTGCCCATGTTGCGCAGAGTCTTGAGCAGTTCGCGCAGCTCGATGCGCGCCCGCGGGTCGAGGTTGCCGGCCGGCTCGTCGAGCAATAGCACCTTGGGGTCGTGCAGGAGTGTGCGGGCGATGGAGAGTCGCTGCTTCATGCCGCGCGAGAGTCCGTCCACCAGTGAATCGTGCTTGTATGCGAGATCGGTGAGTTCAAGGACGTCCTGGACGACCTTTGTCCGCCCGACGCCATTGATGTTGTAAGCGGCCGCGAAGAATTCGAGATACTCGCGCACGAGCATGTCCTCGTACGCGCCGAAATAGTCGGGCACATATCCAATCAGCGGCCGAATCTGGCGCGATTGAAAGCCGACGACGAAATCGCAGACGCGCGCTTCGCCCCAGGTGGGTTGGAGCAGCGTGGCGAGAATTTTGATGGTCGTGGTCTTGCCCGCGCCGTTGGGTCCGATGACGCCGAAGCAGTCGCCTTCCTGGATCTCCAGGTTGAGGTTCGACAGCGCGATCAGCGAGCCGTAGCGCTTGGTGAGGTTGACTGTTTTTATGACTGCCGCCATGTGCGTATCTTCTAGTTGGTTGTTTCGGGTTGCGTGCTTGGTGGCTTCAATTGCGATCGATCGAGCGGGACGATGAACTGCCAGAACGTCATGCCCGTGCCTTGCGGCGCGACGCCATCGACGGTGAGCGGTATCGGGATCGCGTCGTTGCTGCTCTGCGCCAGCACGACCATCGCTCCCGCAGAAATGGCGGCCGAGCAATCCCAGTTGCGCACGCCGCGCCGCAGCAGATCCACGCGGTTCACGCTGTTGCCTTCGTTCGTCATCGGCGCGAGCCGATCGAAGAGGCTCACCATCGGGAATGACCAGCGGTAATCCTGGGCATTGTCTTTGAAAGGCACGGTATCGCCGGGCAGGAAGCCGGTGCGAAATTTCTCCTGGTAAAACGAGTTGACGGCGTATCGCAACTGGCCGCGGACAAAGTCGGCCGAGAGCGGGAGGGTTAATCCGTCGCTGAGCTTGGTCTCGGCTTTGTTCCAAAGCTGATCCAACTGCACCGTCTGCCCCTTTTGCCAAAGACGCATGTAGATGAAGTGATCCTGATTGCCGTCAGGCGTGGGGATGGAAAAAACGATCAGCACCCGGGAGAGATCACGCCCGGTGTTGTTCGAGAGCTGGCCGGCGATCAGCGACTCATCTGTCTGGATTAACCTCGGCGTGCCAATGACTCGCCCGGCGACTTGGCCGGACCATTCCGATTGGAGCTTCTTCAGCGTTGATCGGATCGGCACGCCGATCGTCAGTTCTTCGCTGGCGTCTTCGTTCGTGATTGGTACGACATGCCTTGCGTCGCGCTCCGAAACGTTGCGCCCGCTGTAACGCGGGTCGACTGCGAGCGGAGATATTATCGCAGGAGCCGCGGTGTCTCGACCGGATATCGAGACAGGCATGTCGGAGGCGTCGCGGGGCACGTAGATGCCGAATCGCGACATGACTCGCGCCGAATCATTGCCGTCCGATCGCGATCGCACGAGTGACACATGCCGCACCTGCGGCGCGCCGCGCAACACGAGTTGTGCAAGCCCGACTGTCAGCAACGTGGCGAGCAGGGCAATGGCTCCGAATATGAACCAGCTCCACTGTGCACGGTTCCGCATCGCCAGCACCACGTGCACGCCCGGTCCTGCGATAAGCCAGTATCCGATGAAGAATACGAACGCCAACGACACCAGCGCGGTTGTCTTACTGTCGAGGTCGAGGCCTTCGATGAATGCCGCGCCCAGGTCTTTGTCGCCGCCGGTCTGCCAGCGGGTTTTGAATCGTTCAAGATCCGCGCGCTTCGCGGTGCCGGGGAAATCGATGCGCGGCAAGTTCCAGTCAAACACACGATCCCACAAGCGCGGCCAGCCCGCGGAGATGCTGCGCACCGATGGGTCGGTGATATCCTGCGCGACCCAACCGACCATCCCCTGCCCATAGAGGTGCCGAGCGATATACGGCGTCCGCTGATCGTCCGGCCATTGAACGAACGTATCGATGACCGCGCCCGGCACCGCTACCGCTCGCGCCATTCGGAACGGCGGACGTGCGTCGCTGAATGGATCAACAGGCAATTCCGTCTTCGGATCGACCGGGAGCAGCGTGCCCTTGGGCAGCAGCAATGACCGCAGCGGCTCCAGTGATGCGAACTCTTCGGACCTGACCATACGAACGGGCAGAAACTCGTCCAGCCGGGCCATTCGCGCCGTCTCACTGTTCTGGATCACGATCAACCGCCCACCGCCGCGAATGTATTGGCGCAGCGCGCGAAACTGTTGTGCGTCGAGGCGTTCCGGATCGGCGTCTGTCCAGACGACCGCGTCCACCGCCTCGTAACCGAGGGCATTATCAGGGAGTCGGCGCGTGTCGAGCGTCACCATCGCAACTGTCTCGCGCAGGCCGAGGGTGCGGACGGTGGAGGTGTCAAATTCGTTGACGTTGGGACGTCGGCCGATACAGAGGATGAGCTTGTTGCCCGGCAGCTGATCGCTGGCATCGAGCATTTGCGGCATTCGCCCGGCGGTGCTGATCTGGACGAGGCGCTTCGATCCATCGGGAGTTGCCAGGAAGATCCGCAACCGCTTGGCGAGTTCTGATGCCGACCCCATCTGCTGGCTTGGCAGGCCGCCGTTGATCGGCTCGGGTTTGAAATAGGTCCAGAAGCTCTGATCGCCGGGGTTGACTGCGACCGGCCGCGAATACGAGACCTCGTCGCCGTCGCGGTCGTACTGCACGACCTGCAGGGAATAGTCCTCGGGCACGGCCGCGTCAGAGGTGATCTGCACGACCATCGGAACGGTGCAGTCGGAACGGATATAGGTGTCAAATCCGATTGATGCCACGTTGCCGATAACACCCGCCAGCGCGGACGAAACCAGGCAAAGGTAGAAGATCCCCACCAGAAAAAACCGCATCAATGGATATCACAGCCGAACACTGATGCGGCGTCAACGGCAACGATCGACGGCATATGAAGGAATGGATACGAAAACCGCCCGTCGCATGGGTGCGACGGGCGGCTTGTGGTCTCAGAACTGCAGTAGCCAGGCTTATTTCGCGGCCGCGTCGAGTGCTTCGCGGAAATCGCGCTCCGGCTTCAACCCGACAAACTTGGCGGCGACTTCGCCGTCCTTGAACAGGATAACCGTCGGAATCGCGTTGATCCCGTACTTGATGCTGATATCGCGATTGCTGTCGGTATCGACCTTGCCAACCTTGATCTTTCCGACGTATTCGCCGGCGAGTTTCTCGATGGTTGGCGCCAGCGCCTTGCACGGCATGCACCATTCGGCCCAGAAATCAACCAGCACCGGCTGACCGGATTTCAGCACCTCGGCGTCAAAATTACCGTCAGTGAATTCTTTTACGTTCTCGCTGGCCATGACAAACTCCTTCAGGCGCGCCAAAAACGACACGCGAGTTGGATGTTAGGAACGCGGGCGGGGGGTGTCAAACCATGTCGTTGCACTGCACGCTATCGCGTCATTTCCGCGCATCCAGCTCATTCTTAACCACGAGCATGTTGAAGACGCCCAGCGCGATCAGCAGCGCACCGAAAATCGCGGCCGCTGTCGGCACGCCAACTGAGAAGCGGCGGAGCATCGCGGTAGGTGATTGAAACCAGTACGTGATCGCCAGGCCAATCAGCATCGCGCCCAGCACCAGGCACGGCGGAATCAATGTGCGGCGAAACTCGATCGCGCTCTTTTGCATCGCGGGTTTTGGCGCAGAATCGCTGGTAAGAGTTGCCGTGGTCGTCGGTGCGCCCGGCGACACCGGCTGTCGCACGGGTGTCGCGGATCTTCCGGATGATGATGACGCCGCGGCATCCGGTGGCGGCGCATCTTCGGGCAGGGGAGCATGTCCGCGGTCGAAATGAATCTGCGGTTCCGCCGGCTCAGCGCCGCCGCTCATTGCGCTCAACGCCCCCGCAATTTCGTCTCGTTTGTCCGACATGTCTGTTTCCGTTGCGTGTTTCGTTTCTGCAACACCCGAAAAGCCCAGGGGGATTGTAACGTCGGACGTTCCAGGTCCAAGAATGCGGCGTCGGGCGGTACTGGGGCGGGGAGGTCCGGGCGTTAAAGCCCGGCAGGCACGATGCGTGCGACCCATAAAAACCGATCCGCCGATGCAGCTTCACGCGGGTTGTTGAAAACAATGCAACATCTTCGGCAGAACGTATTGGCGGGGTACATCCCTTGGCGCACACTCGCCTCGCCGGAGCAACGTGGAGCCGCCGCATCAGCCGTCACAGGCCGCAAATGATGCGAGGGCTCAGAGTGAATCCGGCGCGTAAAGCGGCGTGCGGAAACCAGCGGAATGGCGCCGCCGGCGATGGATTGCGAGCGCGGTACACGGACGTGGAACGCCTTTTGCCAGTTGTCTGAGGCAATGAAATATACGGGAGTCCAGATGTCAGAAGTTGAGTTTCAAACCAAGTTAACCGAGCTGATGGGCGAGATTTCCACGCTCCCCGCTGCCGAGCGCGAAAAGCTCGAAAAGCTGGCCGACGAGACACGCGAGCGGCATGAGCGGCTCCGCAAGACCGTGAACTCCCTGCAGGAATCGCTGGACTATCTACGCCTGAGCATCAAGTACCTGGTTTTCGATCTGGAAGCGACGCGTCGTGAAAATACCTATCTCCGCAAGATGCTGGAAGAAGCCTCAGACGCCTAAACCCAAATTTGATCCATAAGCGGGCAAGCGGTTGGGTTTGCTCGTTTAACTGCAGTGCCATGGGCCGACCTTAAATCGACCCATGGCGCTTTTTATTCGTGCCGGCCAGTGCGACTTATCGGCGCGACTTATGGGCACCCGCCACGGCGTTGCCAAAACGCCGCCATCCCTTCACAATCCTCCGACTCGTGCCCAAAAACACCGGTAAGATTCTTCGGTTTGTGCTGCGCTGGACGATCGCTGTCGTCGGCATCGCATGGGTGGTCAGCAATCTCCATCTCCATGACCGTATCCGTGTGCTGGATGCAAACGACCTGCCCGTCGAAGTGCGGCTGATGTCGGGCACGGAATACGGCGCTCAATTCGAGTATCTGTCCCCCATCGACGGCCGGACCGAATCGGTCTCCGCGGACCGCGTCATCAACGGGCCGGATCGTAAGACCGTGTCCCTTGGCGGAACCGCGCCGGTGCAGCTCCTGGGGATGAGGTTGATCGGCGACATCGACAAGAAGCCGCTCGTCCGCGATCTGTTGATTAAAGACCCTCAAACCGGGCATGGCCGGTTCATTCCAGTTACCGACGTGCCGGCGTATGCGCTGGATATCCCCCAGCCGCGCATCGAGCGCGGCGCGATCACAATGATGCGCGAGGCGAATCCCCGCTTGCTCGCCGTCGCGGTCGCGGTGGTGCCGATCACCTTCCTGTGCACCACCATCCGATGGTCATGGCTGCTGCGGGCGCTGGGTATCGGAATTCCGTTTTTGCGTGTTTTGACGCTGACGATGGTGGGGGCGTTCTATAACACCTTCATGCCCGGCTCGACCGGTGGCGATGTGATTAAGGCGTATTACGCCGCCAAGCAGGCGCCGCAGCGCCGGACGGCGGCGGTGATGAGCGTGATCATCGACCGCATCATCGGCCTGCTCGCACTGATCATGCTTGGCGGCACGATGGCGGCGCTGCAATACGCGTCGGCAGACGATAAGAATAATCCCGTCGCCCGCGCATGCCTCCGTGTCGCGCTGGCGGCCGCCATTCTCTTAGGCATCACGTCGTGCGGGATTTTTCTGGTCTATGCCCAGCGTTTGCGCCAGGCGCTGGGGCTGAATGCGCTGGTCCGCTGGCTGCCGATGCAGGACAAGCTCAGCAAGATCATCGAGGTCGTGCGCGTCTATCGGGGGCGGCAGACATTGATGTTCTGGACGCTGATCATCACGTTCCCCGTGCACATCACGGTGATCGTTTCCACGATGCTCGCTGGCCACGCGTTTGGGCTGCCGATCTCGCCGTCCTATTACTTCATCGTCGTTCCGGTGGTCGTGCTGGTCGGGGCGATCCCGCTCAGCCCGCAAGGCGTGGGCGTGATGGAGGCGTTTGCGTTTTATCTCACGCGCCAGCAGGGGGCGACGGTTAATCAGGCGCTGGCGCTGACGATGTCGATCCGGCTTCTGCAAATAGTATGGAATCTCGTCGGCGGCCTGTTCGTCTTACGCGGCGGATACCAGACGCCCACCCAGCGCGAGCAAGATGATATGGAAAGTCTTCCATCGACCGCCGTGGAGCCGTCGTAGCATCTCTATGTGCCGCTGCGGTATCATGCACCCGTGCTTAAATGCGTGGACCGCATTCTCCTTCGGGTTCCGAACGTCGCGGCGGCGACAAAGTTTTACACCGAAACGCTTGGCCTGCGCCTCGACCGCAAGCAACCGTCGGCCGCGGCGCTGAAGTTCGATGAGGGAGATACCGAACTGATCCTGCACGACGACGCGCGCCGCGGCGATATGGAGATCGTTTTCGGCGTGGATGATGTGGTCGCGATGTTCGAGCTTCGCGACGACATCGACATCAGCTTCATCTCCCCACCCACCCAGGCCGGAGACGGCTATCGCGCGACGATTCGCGATCCGTTCGGGAATGTGCTGGTGATTGTGGATCGCGCGCGCGATTCGGCAAGGCAGGCATTGCCCGTTCCAGAGTCGGCCGGGGCATTGTTCGACGAGGTTCCGGAAGAAGACCCGGCCCAGGATCGCGACGCACTTATAGCGGTCTACTCCGAGATCGGACGCACCGCCGATGACTTGCCGTACACGCGGCATTTTGAAGAATTGTACACGCGCTATACGCGAACACTCTCTGACCCAAAACCCACTGCCAACGAAGTCTGGCGACAGCTACTAACGCTCCGCAAACGTAAAGGCGGCCTGCCGAAACTCGGCGCCGCCGCGAGCAAACCTCCGGTATTGGAGCCCGAGCATAAAGCAAAATTGAAGGAGCTACTCGGCGAAGATATCGGCCGCCGAGACCGGCTCCCGTACACGGAGCGGTTTGATCAACTGGTCGTCGATTTCAACAAGCAATTCGCCCGCCCGTTCACACCGCACGTCGTGTGGCGCATCGTCGCGACATTGGCGAAGTGAAATGCGGGATTGGCCACAGAGGCACAGAGACACAGAGAAGATTTTCTTACCGCATATTACGCCGATTACGCAGATGAAGTTGCAATTCTATTCATTTATCTGCGCAATCTGCGGTTCCTGTATTCGCATTTCTCTGTGTCTCTGTGGCCAATTCAATTCAAGCGAAGTCGTAGATCTGCACGCGCTTCCACATCCCTTTATTGCGTTCGATGAATTTCAGGTGAGACGGGTCGGTCTGGTACGCGTCATGGCCGGCTGAGTCGTCGAATACTGTCAGGAGCCCGACGGTGTAGCTGTTGTCTACCACCTCCCGCGGTGTCATCGCGGGTCGGCCGACATCGAAATACTTCAGGACGGGGATTTTTCCCAGGTATTCCCGGCAGTCATCCAGCAATTGCTGGTGCTGCGCCGGCGTCGCGTCATCTTTGGCCCAGAACAAAACGACATGGACGAACATCTCCAACCTCCTGAGTGGTTTTGAAAGTCGAAGATGTAGCCAATTTTCCCGCCCGCCGCCAATTCGCCGCGCCATACCATCAGGCATGAAAGCACCCGATGGCATCACCGTACCGGTCTGGCGCGAAGGCAATCCTGTTCCACATTACGGACCGCCGGCGGGTGGCCTGCATGCCGATGTGATTGTCGTCGGCGCGGGCATCGGCGGGCTGACTACCGCATACCTGCTGGCGCGTGAAGGGCGTGACGTGATCCTCCTCGATGAAGGCCGGATTGCCAGCGGGCAGTCTGAGCGCACCAGCGCGCACCTCGCGTCAATTATTGATGACCGCTTCAGCGTTCTCGCTTCGCGGCGCGACTGGGATACCGCGCGGATCGCCTATCAATCTCACGCTGCGGCCATTGACCGGATCGAGACGCTCTGCCGTGATGAGGCGATTGATTGCGATTTCGCGCGCGTCGACGCCTATCTCTTCCCCGGCCCCGACGGCAACAAGCGCGTGATCGCCGACGAGCTCGAGGCGTCGGAGAAGGTGGGCGTTGCCGATTTTACCGCGGTAGAAAGTGTTCCGGGCATCCAGGATAGCGGCCAGGCGATACGCTACGGCGGCCAAGGCAGGTTTCACCCGGTGCGCTATTTCGCCGGGCTTGCAGACGCCTGCACGCGCCGCGGCGTCCGCATTTTCAATGGCCGGCGCGTGAGCGATGTGCAGGGCGCGCAACCCGGGAACGGCGAGCCGGCGCGAGTCACTTTTTTGGATAATGAGCAGGTCATCACCGCGCACCATGTTGTCGTCGCAACCAATGTTCCCACGCCGGTCAATGATTGGATGGGCATCTACCTGAAGATGGCCGCGTATCGAACGTATATGGTTGGCTTCTCCGTGCCAGCCGGCAGCATTCCCGATGCGCTCTATTGGGATACGCTCGATCCGTATCATTACGCGCGCCTGATCCACGAGCCGCAGAATGGCCGCGATATCCTCATCACCGGCGGTGAGGATCACAAGACGGGTCAGGACGGCGCGAGCGACGAGCGCTTCGAGAAGCTTTCGGAGTGGACTCGTCGCGTCTTCCCACAGGTTGGCGAAGAGGTGACGCGATGGTCCGGGCAGGTCGTCGAGACCGGCGACGGGCTCGGATTCATCGGCCGTGCGCCGACAAAGGGTGAAAATGTCTACGTCATCGCCGGCGACAGCGGCATGGGCCTGACTCACGGCACGCTGGGCGCGATGCTGATCGCCGACCTCATCGCCGGCCGGGAGAATCCGTGGACTCACGCGTATAACCCCGCGCGGGCGCTGCTCAACACCGAGACAATTTCCGAAGACGCCAACAGCAACATGCAGTACGCCGACTACCTCACGCCCGGCGAGATCAAGAACGAATCGGAACTCGCGCCCGGCGAAGGCGCGCTGATGCGCCGTGGGCTGAGCAAGATCGCGGTCTATCGCGACAAAGACGGGCAGGTCTGCCGAATGACGGCCGCGTGCCCGCACATGAAGGGGATCGTGCAGTGGAACCCCGTGGAGAAAAGCTGGGATTGCCCCGTGCACGGCAGCCGGTTTGATTGCCAGGGCAAAATGGTGATGGGTCCGTCGTTCACGGATCTTGACAAAATTGAAGACTAAACGTGATTGAGGGAGGTGTTCTCCACTCCAATTCTTCAGAAATTGCAGCGCTCCGATCGTCGACGCCTTGGGGCATTGTTGCGTCGTCGCTGGCGACGAATACGATACGGGGCTTTCCACGAATAGAAGGATTTGAGAAATGGATCGCCCGCATAGTTCGATCGTGACCGATGGCAACAAGCGCGCCCCGCAGCGGGCGTTTTTCCGCGCGATGGGGCTCAAGGACGCGGATATCTACAAGCCATGGGTCGGCATCGCATCGACCTGGAACGAAGCCACGCCGTGCAATATCACGCTGGATCGGCAGGCAAAGTCCGCGAAGCGCGGCGTGAGCGACGCCGGCGGAACGCCGCGCGAGTTTGTGACGATCGCGGTCTCCGACGGCATCGCGATGGGCCACGAGGGGATGAAATCGTCGCTCGTGTCGCGCGAGACGATCGCCGACTCGATCGAGCTGATGATGCGGGCGCATGGGTACGATTCCCTGGTCGGTCTGGCCGGCTGTGACAAGTCGCTCCCCGGCATGCTGATGGCGATGGCGCGGCTGGATGTGCCCAGCGTGTTCCTCTACGGCGGCACGATCATGCCGGGA
>JACMML010000093.1 GCA_014379105.1 Phycisphaerae bacterium | reverse complement strand
GCTTTCAACAAGCCGCGATGACCTCAGAAAACCCGCCAATTTGGCTCATTTTCTAAAGTTGTCTGGATGCCGAGAAGCTCCAGACTGCCGTTCGGTCGCACTGCATTTGCCAGCCCGAACGGAGAACGCACCATAGGCTGATCCGATAATGTTCACAACGATAAAACTGATGTCGAACACAACTTTTTTAATGCGCACACATCCGTTTTCGGTTCGTATGGACCGTTTGTTCCGAATGTCATCGCCAGCGCGTGAAGCTGGGAAATTTACACGCCTCGGTCCGCCGCTGCGTTCACGGTTGAACGGTTCACAGTCACCCTCTATCCTGCGTCGCTCGACTTTTTGAGGAGCAGCTAATGAAGATCGCAGTGATGCCAGGAGATTTTGTCGGCAAGGAAGTGATCGCCGAGGGAATCAAGGTACTCGACGTCGTGGCCGCCAAGTTCGGCTTCACGTACCAGCGCACGGACTATCCCTTCGGTGCCGAGCACTACCTCAAGACAAAGATCACGCTCCCCGATTCGGCGCTGAAGGAACTGGCCGCCCATGACGCGATCCTGTTCGGGGCCGTCGGCGCTGACCCGCGCGGCAATGCGGAAATCCCGCAAGGCCTGATCGAGACCGACATCCTGCTGAAGATGCGCTTCGAGCTCGATCAATACATCAATCTCCGCCCCACCCGCCTGCTGCCAGGCGTGCCGACGCCGCTGAAGTATTCCGGCGAGATCGACATGGTGATTGTGCGCGAAAACACCGAAGGGCTTTATTGCCAGAACGGCGGCTTCCTCTACAAGGGCACGAAGCACGAGGTGGCGAACCAGATCGAAGTCACCACGCGGCACGGCGTGGAGCGCGCGATCCGCTATGCGTTCGATTATGCCAAGCAGTTCGGCCGCAAGAAGGTCGCGCTCGTCGCCAAGACCAATGTGCTCCGCTATGCCCACAATCTGTGGATGCGGGCGTTCGAAGAAGTGAAGGCCGACTACGCCGGGATTGAGACCGGCTATGATCATGTCGACGCCTGCACGATGTACATGATCACCCAGCCGAAGCGGTATGACGTGATTGTCACCACCAACATGTTCGGCGACATCATCACGGACCTCGGCGCCGCCATCCAAGGCGGCATGGGCATGGCCGCCTCGGGGAATCTGAACCCCACGCGCCAGGCCGCCAGCATGTTCGAACCCGTCCACGGCTCGGCCCCAGACATCGCCGGCAAAAATTTAGCAAACCCGATCGCCACATTCCTCAGCGTCGCGATGATGCTTGATTTCCTGAACCAACCTGCCGCAGCCAAGGCGATCAACGACGCTTGTAAAGCGGTGGTGTCAGATGTGAAGAATCACACGAAAGATCTGGGCGGGAATGCGACGACATCGCAGGTGACCGAGGCGGTTTTGAAGGCCATTGGCTGATTTCCGCGATGTAGAGTTAAAGCCGTTCCCACTCTGCTCGCGAAATACCGGCCTGTCGAAGAATCTCTTTCAGGAGCCCGGGACCGATGTCGCCGTGGTGAGGATTCGGGATGGCAAGTGTCTGTGTGCCTCGACGCATCAACTGGTGCCGGCCACCTGGTTCTGGTCCGGAATAGCCCGCGCGGCGCAAAGCGCGAATCAAGTCGCGACGGTTGATCGGCCCGAAGCGCGGCATCAGGCGACTTTTGCCTTCTTACTGAGCTTTACATTTAAGTTGACGCCACCCACGGTCGGCATGTCGTTATCATTGTGCCGCAATTTAACTACGATCCATGCCTCCAGCGTGCTGCGCAGTTCTTCTCGACATTGCTCAAGTGTGCGAGCATTCGCCCACAGGCCCGGAAATCCCGGGATTTCGCCATAGAAGCCTTCTTTGCCACCAAGCACTCTGTACTTGGCTTTTCGCATGGCGGCGTTGATATAGGGTGTCAGCATGAATTCTCTCGGTTTCCGCGAGAATACCTTATCCAGCGAATTTACAGAAGACGTTCAAATCTCATCGATTCACCGCCCGACGGATACAACCCAGACGATGATCCACATCATCACATAATCGGCCGCCCGAAATATAAAATAGCCCGCGCCAAGGAAAAGCGCAAAGAAGATTGCCGTAGCCGCGCCCTGCGCAAGCTCGCTGGAGAGGAGCCGGCGATACCTGCGAGAGAAGTTGGCCAGAATGTGCGATCCGTCCAATGGCGGGACGGGGATCAGGTTGAAGATCAGCAGTGCGATGTTCAGCGTTCCCATCTGTTCCAGCAGGAGCATTCCGTTGGCGCCGGGCGTGTTCTCCTGAGGTATCGTGCCAAAGCGCAGCCAGAGCCCCAGTGCTACGATCGCGGCGATCCCCAACACCAGATTCATCGCCGGACCCGCGGCCGCGACCTTGGCTTCGGCATACTTCCCACGCAGCCGTGTGGGGTCAATAGGCATCGACCCAAACGCGATTCCCACCATCGCCAGCAATATCAGTGACATCACCCCCATGTGCACCAGCGGGTTCAGCGTCATGTGCCCGCTATCGAACGGCGTGTTATCCCCGAGCCGAATCGCCATCCACCCGTGCGCCAACTCGTGCAGCGTGATGCTGATGATCACGCTGATGACGACGGCAAAGAAATACTGCGGATTCGTTGAGAAGTACTCAATGAAGAGTGTGCCACCCATATTGCCTGATCCTAACGCGTGCACACCAGCGCGGATAGCCAAGCTTCTGGCGACTATGGCGTCGAAACGGCGCGGTCCTCCAGCAGCTCGATGATCTGCTGCTTCGCCTCGAGGGAAATCACCGTTCCGGTGCCGCCGTGGCCGGTGTTTATGAGCGCGAGCTGGCGCGGGGTGGTGCCTGAAATGTTTGGCACATCCGCATCCGCTCCGGCATTCAACAGACATTCCACGGCTCGAGCGCAGCGCGTTCGCACCGCGCGGTGAAGCGGCGTTGCGCCGTTTTTATCGCGGGCCTGAATGTCAGCGCCTGCACTGAGCAAGGCTTCGATTGTCTTAACCTGGTCACGGGCGTTCCAGTGTGGATTATTCACATACCCGTCGGCCGCGTAATGGAGTGGTGTGCCGCGTCGATGGTTCGCGGCGGCGTTGACGTCCGCGCCGGCCTTTAACAATCGCCTGGCGATCTGCCATCGATGCCCGGCCGCGGCCAGGTGCAGCGCGGTATCGCCGGCGTATAGCCAGTGCAGGAGTTTGTCTTGGTACAGCTTCGGCGCAGTTGTCTTTCGCGTCGCCAATGATGTTTCATCACGCAGCAGGCGCTCGACCTTCGGCCGGTCGTCATTGTAAATGGCGCTCAGTAACGTCTGTAGCACACGTTCTCCTGAAATGACGGGCTTATTCTCGCTGCGCGCTCCACATATGCAAAGAAAATGCCCTTACCCCGCCAAGTGTTCGAATCGTGCATCGCTGGAATATTTCGCCTAGAATTGGTGGGCAAACTATGCAAGAAAAAGTTGTCATTATCGGTTCCGGACCCGCCGGCTGGACGGCCGCCATATATGCGGCCCGTGCGAATCTTGACCCCGTCGTCTACGAAGGATTGCCGAAGCAGACGCCGTCGATCCAGCTGCCCGGCGGCCAACTGATGCTGACGACCGACGTGGAAAATTATCCCGGTTTCCCCACCGGCGTCAGCGGGCCGGAGATGATGCAGCTGTTTAAGGATCAGGCCGTGCGGTTTGGCACGCGGGTGGAGACGCAGGATATCACGCACTGCGATTTCGCCGCCCGCCCGTTCAAGCTCACCACCGGCGAAGGCAAGGTCATCGAGGCTCATAGCGTGATCATCGCCACCGGCGCAAGCGCCAACTGGATGGGCCTGCCCAACGAAATGCGATTGGCCGTCTCTGGCGGCGGGGTCAGCGCGTGTGCGGTGTGCGACGGCGCGCTACCGGTGTTTCGCAATCAGCCGCTGGCGGTGGTCGGCGGCGGCGATACCGCGATGGAGGAGGCGTCGTTCCTCACCAAGTTCGCAGCGAAGGTATATGTCATTCATCGCCGCGATAGTTTTCGCGCCAGTAAAACGATGCAGAAGCGAATCCTCGAAAATCCCAAGGCCGAGGTGATCTGGGACACCGTGGTGGAAGACGTACTGGGGATGACGCACCTGGAATCGCTTCGGCTAAAGAATCTCAAAAGCGGTAAGCTGCATGATCTGCATGTCAAAGGGCTCTTCGTCGCGATTGGCCATACGCCGAACACCCATTTTCTGCAGGGCAGCGGGTTAGACCTTGATGAAAAGGGATATCTCAAACTGACCGACGGTTTCCGCACCACGACCAATATCGAAGGCGTCTTCGCCGCCGGCGACGTGTCGGACCAGATCTATCGCCAGGCGATCAGCGCCGCGGGCATGGGCTGCAAGGCCGCGATCGACGCCGAACGATGGTTGGCGGATCACGGCGTGCATTAACGGAAGTTAAAAGTGATGAGCGATGAGTAAAAAGAGCCCGCACTGATCCGTTCGCGCATGGTTCCCTCTCCCTCCGGGAGAGGGTTAGGGTGAGGGCGCGTCGTCATGACGCAACACCTTGACCCGACAAAACCCCCTCACCCTAACCCTCTCCCGCAGGGAGAGGGGATAACGCGCAGCCGCTTCAAACATCCGCGAACCAATCGCATTGGCGGACACGGATCGTTCAAGAAAGTGCTCGATCGCGGGGTTCGATCCTGGGCCGGGCCGCTGGGCATGTGCATCGCGCCGCGTGTGGGCTCCGTTTCCGACGCGAGCGATGCGGCCAAAAGTTCCCGCCTCGGCATCTCCATCGGCCGGCCGGTCGGCAATGCTGTCCGGCGAAATCGAATCAAACGCCTGCTTCGCGAATCGTTCCGCCTGATGCAGCACGATTGGCCGGGCGGTTATGACGTGGTGATCCTTGTGAAGCCGCACGAACCGAAATCGCTGGCGGAATATCAGAGTGCCCTGACCGGGCTGGTAAATCGATGCCTGACAAAGCTCCAATCCCAACCTCCCGCCTGAACACCGGCCAGCGCATTGGCGTCGGCATGGTGTGGATTTACCGCGTCACACTCGGCGCGCTGATGGGCGGCCATTGCCGGTTTCAACCGACGTGCAGCCAATACGCGATCGACGCAATCACCCAGCACGGCGCAATCGCCGGCACATGGAAAGCGATAAAACGCATCGCCCGCTGCCATCCGTTGGGCGGACGTGGTTACGACCCAGCGTGAAGAGTGAGGGGTGAGGGGACAGGCGTGAGGCGTGAGGAAAAACCGAGTGGATCCGATCGACCATTCGTCATTCGAGCTTCGAATTTGATTCGTCATTCGGATTTCGTCATTCAGATTTTTCACCCGTCCCTTCTCCATCACACTTTCACGTGCATCCACTTCCCAGTCGTAAACCGCAAGTACATCAACCCCCCGCGGACGACTAGTTCGGCGCAGAGGATGATCCAGATGGTGGGCAGATCGGCGCCGAAATACCCGAGCACATATACGCCGCCGCAGCGGAGGATGAGGATGCTGACGAGATTCAGGAACATCACGCTCCGTGTATCGCCAGCCCCGCGCAGCGCTGAGCCGAAGATGATCGCCGACGCGAACCCGGCCTGGATGAAGCCGGTGCGAAACAGGCATCTGGCGGTCTGTTCGATCACGGCCGGGTCGTCGCTGAAGAGGCGCGCCCACCACGTGCTGAAGCACACAAAGAGCACGCCAAGCCCGGCCATCATCGCGGCGCCAATGCCGTACCCGATATACGCCGCCCGTCGCGCCCGGTCCGGCCGTTGTGCGCCGAGGTTGTGCCCCACTGTCGTGGCGACCGCGGTCGCGACAGCAAACCCGCTCATGTACGACAGCGATTCGATCCGGATCGCGAGCGTATGCGCCGTCGCGGAGATCGCGCCCAGGCTATTGACGGTCTGGAGGACGATGAAATTGCCGATCCACATCAGCAACCCCTCGCTTCCACTGGGCAGGCCGATTCGGAGGATGCGCCTGATCGTGTGCCAGTCCGGCCGCAGCCGGTGCACAAACAGCCGAATCCCGCCGCGGCCGATCAACAGCACTGCCGTCTGTAGAACGCCGCCGGCGACGTAGGCGCAAGTGGTGCCGATCGCAATTCCTTTAAATCCCAGCTCCGGCATGCCGAAAAGGCCCCACGTGAGTGACGTGCTGAGCGCGACATTCACCACATCCACCGTGATCATCGCGACCGCCGGCGTCACGGTGTCTCCCGCGCCGCGCAGACACGAATTAGCGGTGAACATCAGCACCGCGAACGGGAACCCGAAGCAGAGGATTCGGATATACGACGCGAAATACGCCGCCGCGTCCGGCGGGAGCCGCGTGAGCGTCGCCAGCGGCTCGGCCAGCAGACCGGACACCGCCCACAGCGCGATCCCCGCAACGCCCGCCGCGAGAATCGATTGCCCGCAGACGCGATTGGCAAGCCGGCGATGCTTGGCGCCAATCGCGCGCGAGATTATGGCGGTCGCGCCCGAGCCGATCGAGGAGACGATCAGCCCGACAAGCCAGGTGATGTAGATGATCGACCCCACCGCCGCGCCGGCGGCTGAGTTCACCTTATGCGCGTTTTCCAGCGCCGCACCGGACAACCCGCCGGTGCGGATCAGGTTGTTGGCGACATACGCGTCGGTCATCCCCACGAGGATGTGCAGCGCGTGCTCCGCAAGCACCGGGATCGCGAGCATCACCAGCGGCTTGAGAAGCGGAGATTTATCTGCTGCCGGTAAAGTCATTTCGACAACTCAAGTGATTCGTTCTGGTGAAGAGGGAGGATATTTATCCACGGATTTCACAGATTACACAGATTAAGAACATGCAATTTTCAATCTGTGTAATCTGTGAAATCTGTGGATAAAGTGCGTCTTCCTCGTTTCTCCTGTCGATTCGATAAATGAAAAACCCCGCGACACCGAAGTCGCGGGGTTTGATGTTTTTCCATAGTGGAGAAAGATCAACGTCGCGACTGTTCGAGGATCAGTGTCTTTGCCTGATCGCTCGGCAGATTGAGCGCACCACGCGCCTCGGCGGCCGCGGCGCGGACGTCGGGGTTGGTGGCCTCGTGGACGACCTTGTCCAAGGACGCGATCTGCGGGTCCGCGAGCTTGTTGCCGAAGAACTTGGCGTTGGTCGAGACGCTCTTGAGCAGGCTCACCTTCACATCGTCCGCGACGCCGTCGGTGGTCGCTTTGATCAGCAGGCCGCGCTGGGAATCGTCGCTGTTGATCAGCGCTAATCCTTCACCGGCGAGCTTGATGATCTCCGGGCGAGCGTCTTCAAGTGCGCCAAGCAGTGTGGAGCGCGCCGGGCTGAGGTCCAGGATCTGCCCGCGCGAGATCGCGAGGTTCTTGATCAATTGGCCGGCCCGCGTGGCGTATTGCGTTGCCAATTCCGGGTCCAGCGGCAGTGCTCCGGTCATCTCACGCGCCGTCGCGATCGCCGCCTTGATGCTGGCGGGCTCGACCGAGGTCGTCGTGCTGATCGTGCGGTCGGTGACCTTGCGCGCTTCCCATTGGCTGGCGGTGGTCTTGACGACAAAGAGCTTGCCCGATGCCCGCACCTTCGGCGACTGGGCGATCATGCCCAGAAGCGTTTCGACCTCGGCGGCGGGCAGTTCGTCAGAGATGACCACCACGTCGATCGCCGGCACCGCCGCCGCGGCGGCGAGGGCGCTGGCGGCGTTGGTCGCGCCGGCGGTAATAAATTTCTCGACCTTGAGCGGATCGACAATCGCGTTCACCGCCTCCTGCGTCGGCATGACCACCAGCACGCTGGGCTGACCGGTCTGCGAGATCGCCTCGGCGAGAAGCGGGACGACCATTTCCTGACCGGCAAACGCCGATTGCGGCAACGCCCCGGCGAGCGTGAACGCCGCCTCGAAGCGGACACGCCTCTCGCCGTACTGCATCGCGTCGACCAGCGGCCCGGGGCTGCCGGTGGACTTGTAGTTGGCATCGCCGACGATTTCCTGCAGCGACTTCACGGCCTTGAGCGCGACCGCGGAATTGCGGTCATTGATCGCCCGGGCGAGCGCGGAATTCACGTATTGAGCACCCGCGGTGACGCCGTAGTAGTGGGCGTCGCCTTGATTGGCCTGCCGTGTCGCGTCGGTCTCGCCTGCCGGCAGGTCCGCCTCGCGCTTGTAATTTGACGCCAGCCAAAGACTCAGCGCGTCCTGCTCGGCACCGAGTTGCAGCGCGTACTCGCACGCACGCATTGTCATCAGATCGTTGTAAATGCTCTGTGGCACCGGCGTACGCAACAGCCCTTTGCCGCTCTCGTGACGCCAGACATTCGCCTGCGGAAAACGTGCGTCGGCGACCAATGGCGAGCGGCTGTAGTAGAGCTTCTCCGCGAGGTCGTAAAACAGATTTCCGGATTTTGCACTCGCGCCGCCGAGCTTGGCCAGCGCCTGATTGGCGGCCTGCTTGACGGTATCGACATTGCTCGTCTCGACCAGCCGCGTCAGATACGGCACCGCCGCGTCGTAACCGATATCGCCCAGAAGCAGCGCGACGGTGGTGAGCTGTCCGGGATCGTCTGATTCAGTCGCGGCCACGAGGGGATTGAGCCCCAGCCGACCCAGATCGACGATCGCGCGTCGCGCCGAGCCGTGCATTTCCGGTTTGGATGGATCCTTGAGGATGTCCAGCAGCAACGGGATCGCCAGCTCGCCGCTCTCGCGGAGCTGGATCATCGCCAGTCGGTACGGGCGATCGCCGCCGGAGAGTCGGCTGATGTTGGTCGTGATAAATGTCGGATCGGCGCGCCGCGTGAAGCGGCCTTCATTGATCGTCTTGCTCAGCGCGGCCGCCGGCTCTTTGAGCTGATCGATGCCCTGCCAGCGCGTGAGCCACTCGTCGATATTGTCATTGCGGTCGCTGGCAACGCGCTCAAACGCCTCGAGCACCTTCACAGGCTCAGCGCCTCCGGTGGTGATCTCAGTCGCCCGGGCGGCGGCGAGTTCGTAGCGGGCGATCTTGCCGTAGTGCCAGAAATCCTCGACGGCTTTAACGAGCGGGTCGGTCTGTTCCTGGGCGTGAACGTTGGTCGGCGTCAGGACGGGGGCGACGATCGCGAGCGGCGCGACCAGCGACAGCCCGATCGCCGCGGCACGCAACTGGGCGGCCACAATCGACGGTGCAAAACGACTCATGTTGCAGGCCTCCAAGGGTGTGAAATCTGACCAGACATCTGGAACATCTCCGCGTCAGATTTGGCGATACGTGTTGATAGCGCACCTACCGCCCGAAATAACAACCAAGACGATAAAAGGGGCTATCGTAAGTGTCAAGAAATGACGGATTTGGGGACAGACAGCCGCGCATGAGCCGACGTTACCGGACCTTCGATCACACCCTCGGACGGGGCCGGCAAATTTAGATCGATTTCCGTCCCCAAAACTTGATCGTTTTGGAGCCGCGCTGCGCGGGCGCTAACTCGACTGCGCAGCGCCGCCTGTAATCAGGGAGGGACGCGTTGTTCTCTCCAATTTCTGCCCGGCAAACTCGGACGAACGAACCCAACATGAGACCAACGAAACGGCCGAACGAACCCAACTGGCTTTGCACAAATAACCCCCGTTTCAGGTGATTAATTGTGCAGTTGCAAGACTTTTTGTGCACGCGTGGCCAATCTATTTTAGCGAGCCTTTGATTGGTCGAGACCTGCCCCAGAACCCAGTCATCATTGAACTCCATCTGGTCTCCCATTGAAGCAGGTTAGGCTCCCCGGCGCGTCGATTTATATCAGCCTCTATCTCTCGGAGCCGCATTGCCGCCTTGTTGATGTCGCGAATTGTGAACCATGACCCGAGTCCGATTGAGATAACTGATGCGGCAATGCATGTCCAAAATGGCCAATCGGTCAACAGGGATCGCGCATCTTGAACCCGGGATAGCAACCAAATGACCACGGCACCGCCTACCGTAAGCATTTGAAAGCCATTATTGGTGCGATTCGTGATTTCTGAACGAAGACCGGCGTATTCGTACAGCAGAATGCGGATTTTTTCTTCTTCTTTGAATGGCGCAGCCGACGGGGTGGTTGTAGCTTCTTCCATGCTGGCGATCATACCAAGGCTGCCCCAAATTGTGGGCTGATTTTAAGTTCGTAAATCGCATTGATCAGGCAGCAGATGTTGTGGCACAGCACTTTTGCCAGAACTTCGTTTTTCATTGAGACATCCGACTTGCTCCGTACGTCATCGCGGAACTTGGACTTGATCATGTTCATGGTCGATTCCACGTTTGACCGCTTGTGATAGTGAGTCAGATATTCGTCGCGGTTAAATGAGAAGTAGTGAAACATCTTCTCCCAGATTCCGCCTTTATCGGCCTTGGCATTGCTCTTGAAGGCGATGTACGGCGTTCCGCCGTGCTTGGCAATGCTGGTCATGTTCTGGACGCTTCCATATGCCTTATCTGCCGACACTTCCCCGATTTTAAAGTTGCGGGCCGTGGCGTCCACCAGCGACGGGAGCACCGGGCAATCCGCCGTTCGGCGTTGGTGAATCTCAATCGACGTGACGATATTGGTTTTCACGCCGCACATCAGATGTGCTTTCACCCAATCATGCGCCTCGCGCACGCCGTTGTACTTATGATCGAACCAACGGACGAACCGCGACGACGTAAATCCGGTTGAATCGACGGCAAAATCCGTCTCGACAGCGGCCAATGGCTTGCTGGCGGTCATGATCAAATCGGTGAGGATCGCGGACACTTCCGGGTTTTCCAGATAGTTGAAGATGCTGTTGAAGTGTGGAACCTTGTCGATGTATCCCTTTTCCTGCGCGTCGCATAGATCGCTGGTGAAGCGACGGGCCGAGACGGTGGAGTACACCTTGAACACGGCGCAGAATACCGCGTCTTTCAGGGACAGACGGGGACGCCCGCGCGTCTGAATCGGTTCCTCAATGCCCGCGCACAGGTCGCGAAGCAGGATTTGGAACTGTCGCTTCTCGTTGGTCTGCGCTTCGTTGTACGCGCTCCAATTCTGCGAATAGGTCGTGCGCTTCGTGGCCGTTACGGTGACGCTTTCGGTGACCGTGGTGGTGCCGTCTGCGTGATCTTCTCGACTCATGACGTACTCGACTGCGTAAATGTGCTTGCACTTACAGGCGCGAGTTTCGTAGTCCGGGCATGAGCAGGACGGGTAATCATCGTTCATCCGCACAACGTATTTCTTCGTGCTGGACTGCGACGGCACAAAGTAAATGCCGTGCTTTTGCTCAATCCGAAACATGGCTGCGATTTCAAGTCCGCGTTGCTGTCGTGCATCTGTCATATTGCTGTCCTGATTAATGTAGATTTATTGTAGCTACATTAAATAAGGATGCAAGGAAATTGACTCAGGATTTTTTGTGGCTACATTATGTTCTTATGAGCAAACGCGGACGGCCCAAAAAGGCCAAGGTTGAACGCAGAACAAACGTGCTGCGAATCCGGCTGACTCAGGAGGAGCGGGCCGATCTGGAAGCCGCCGCCGAGAAGAAGTCGTTGGATGTTTCGGCGTGGGGTCGCATGGTTCTATTGGAAACCGCCCGTCCAGCGATTAACCAGACGGGCGGGTAAGTGGTTATCGTTTATCTCGGCAAAGGATGGTGAACGGCTTTCCATCCTTGCGCCGCATCATCTTACCGGATCGCCAGTGACGAACTTCGTACTTGGAAATCCAGTGGAACCCCGCAGGTGCGGGAAATGGTTCCGGTGTCATAAGTTATCCTCTGAAAAGGATGCTTGACGAGCCGGAACGCGGAACGAACAATATAGGTCGCGGCTGGACGCTCCGCGTGCCAGCTAAATAACCGGCCTCGGCCAGAGGTGCTGAAACACCTCCGACCGGGCCACCGGGGCTAGATACAGACCGCAGTGCGAACCTTAACCGGGAGATCGCTGCGGTCTGTTTTTGCACCTTGCACGGCCTTCTAGCAGGCTCGAAAAACAACTCTCTTCATCAATCGATCCTTTGACAGCGGACTATTCCGATTATGCGGATTTTACAGCCGTCACAGTGAAGGTCAAGCGCCATTTCACCGAACCAGACGATAGGAGTGATAGCAATTCAAACGCGAGATAGGAAGATAGCGTTGACGCTGCTATCGGCGATAGCTAAGATTGGCGTAACTCAAATCAACGAGGTGAGTAATGTCCGAGCCGATTACACCCGACCGAAAACGCAGCCGCAGTCCAGGTTACCCAAGCTTTTCCCTGCAAGAAGCGATTCGGCGGGCCGCCGCGCTATATAAGCACGACAAGCGCAATCCTGTTCCAGTCGCGATAGCAGCCGAGCACTGGGGTTACAGTCCGTCCAGCAGCGCAGTAATGTTGAGCGTTGCGACCCTCAAGAAGTTTGGCCTCTTAGAGGAGGTGGGTGGCGGAGGATCGCGACTAGTGAAGCTTACTGATTTATCGCTGCATATTCTGCTTGGCACAGAGGGATCATCTGAGTATCGCAAAGCACTTCAAGATGCGGCTTTGCGACCTCAAGTACATGCCGAACTATGGGAGCAATACGGCACAGAACTGCCGTCTGATGCCAATCTCAAGCGAACTTTGGTGATTGAAAAGAGCTTTAACGACGCTGCGGCATCGGACCTGATCCGTGAGTACCGAGATACGATTCTCTTTGCAGACATGGCATCATCCGATAACATGTCGGGCAATGCCACCGAAGAGACTCAAAAAGAGGCGTCAACCATGCTTTTAGAAAGTTCCCATTTACCCCAAATGAGTGCATCTCCAATACCGCAAAAACCGCAAGGATTAAAGCGGTATGCCTTTCCATTGGCCGATTCTCCAGATGCCGAGCTATTCCTTCCGTCGCCCCTAACGGCGGAAAATTTTGACCTCTTGAAAGCTATGGTTCAGTCATTCCTAGAAATGTCGAAGCCAGCCCTGATAGCAAAGAAGTCCAATCAAGAACCGCGGGCCGTGGATTAAAGCGATTAAATAAGAGCTGGTTCAATCGGGCGATCTCCGGGCGTAACTCAAATCAACGCGGTGAGTAATGTCCGAGCCGATTACACCCGACCGAAAACGCAGCCGCAGAACGGAAGACGCCCGGCGCAAAGCCGGGCGTCTTCGTAGGAGCATCTCGCGTTCTACGCAGCAGGAGCGAGTCTAAATTTATGATCACTCAATAAGTTGTAGTACCACTTTGCCGTTTTTGCTTTTGGCCCGTTCTTTTTTGTGCAGCCTCCTGATTATTTGTGCAGGCGGGGGTTTTTGTGCAAAGCCAACCCAACTGCCAAAACGGCAGGCTCGTACACGCGGCGGATTCGGTCGTTTTTGACCGGCGCGTGCGGCTCAAGTATCGTGCCGGATTCGATTGGCTGCCCGTGAGGGTGGCGTTAATTAAGCTTTTGAGGGCTCGCATCTTGAGTCAAAAGAAACCGACTAAAAAAACCGCCTCCAAACCCGTTTCCCCCGCCGGCCCGATGAATCTCGACATGCTCGAGAAGCTGGTGAAATTAATGAGCACCAACGACCTGAACACCGTCGATCTGCGCGACGGCGAGCAACGCGTCGTGCTCAAACGCGGCGTCCCGGTCGCAGCCAGCTCGCCGGGTGGTCAATGGCACTCGGCGCCCGCGCCGCAACCCGTGGCGGCTCCGGCGGCCGCGCCTAGCGCCAGTCCGTCAGCTCCGGTGGACGACGAGGGCCTCGTCGCGATCAAGAGCCCGATGGTCGGCACGTTTTATGCCCGGCCGTCGCCGGACGCGAAAAACTTTGTGCAGGTGGGAACGGTGGTCAATGAGGAATCGGACGTCTGCATCATCGAAGCGATGAAGGTGTTCAACAACATCAAGGCCGAGGTGCGCGGCACGGTGACCAGGATCGTCGCCGAGGACGGCAAGCCCGTGGAGTTCGGCCAGGTGCTCTTCCTGGTGAAACCGTGAGCCCGACCCGATCCCTCCAACTCGATACCGAAGAGCAGGTGCTGACTGAAATCGCCAACCTGCGCACCGGCTATCGCCAGACCGGCAACTGGACGCTGGCACAAATCTGCTGGCACGTTGGCGTGCCGCTCGACAAGTTCCTGAATCCCCCCGAGCCGATGGACCTGGCCGCCACGCCCGAGCAGGCGGCGATTAAGGAGCGGTTCGTCGATTACGTGATCGCGCATCGCGCACCGCCGCCGTACATCAAGGAATCGCCGCCGCAGATGATGCCGCCGCCCAATGCCGGGGACGACGCCATCGACGGATATATTGAGAATCTTCACAAGCTCAAGGCATATCCGCACCCGCGGGTGATGATGGGCCCGGTCGGCCCGGTGACGGCTGAAGAATTCCGTATCTGCAATCTGTTTCATGCGTCGCATCACCTGTCATTCCTCGAGCCGGTTGCTGCCGCCCCCCCGCGCCGGGTGAGGCTGAAGTTTGACGACCTCGACCAGGTAGCCGCCGACATCCAGACTCTTCGCAATGGCTACCGTAAGTCAGGGAACTGGACGCTGGCGCAGGTCTGCTGGCATCTGGATCAAGCGATGCAACTGCGCATGAAGTCCACACCAATGGTACCTAATACGCCTGAACAAGATGCTCGTAAGCCATTGCTGGAGCAGGTGCTTGCCACCGGCGCGCTCCCGCCGGGCCTTGTCGCGCCCGACTCTCTGACGCCGCCGACTGTGGGTGAAACCGCGATCGACGCAGCGCTGGAAACGATCCAGAAGTTTAAGAACTTCCCCGGCCCGATCACGCAGCACCGGCTATTCGGTAATCTGCCGGACGCGACTGCGCGGAGGCTAAACCTGATCCACTGTGCTCATCATCTGTCGCATCTCGTGCCCACGACCGGAACGCCGAGCTAACCAAACATGTTTTCAAAGATCCTGATTGCCAATCGTGGTGAAATCGCTTTACGCGTGATCCGGGCCTGTCGCGAGATGGGCATCCGCACCGTCTGCGTCTATTCCACCGCCGATCGCGACGCCGCCTATCTCCAGCTCGCCGACGAAGCGATCTGCATCGGCGAAGGACCGGCCGCCGATTCGTATCTCAATATCCCCCGCATCATCGCGGCCGGCGAAGTGTCGGACGTGGACGCGATCCATCCCGGCTACGGGTTCCTCGCCGAAAACGCGCACTTCGCCGAAGTGTGCCGCTCGTGCAAAATCGAATTCATCGGCCCGCCCGTTAGCGCCATGGCGGCGATCGGCGACAAGGTCGCCTGCAAACGGCTGGCGCGAAAAGCGAAGGTGCCGACCGTTCCCGGCTCCGAAGGCGAAGTGGACGACGAAGACAAAGCAATCCAGCTCTGCCGAAAGATCGGCTATCCCGTCATCATCAAGGCAGCGGCCGGCGGCGGCGGACGCGGGATGCGCGTTGCCAGCAATGAAGTCTCGCTCCGCGCCGGGTTTCGCCAGGCTCAGCTCGAAGCAGAGAAGGCATTCAAGAACTCGACCGTCTTCATCGAAAAATACATCCAATACGGCCGGCACGTGGAAGTGCAGGTCATTGCCGACCAGCACGGCAATGCGTGCCACCTCTGGGAACGCGATTGCACCATGCAGCGGCGTCACCAGAAGCTGGTCGAAGAATCACCGTCACCGGTGCTGAATCAGAAAACGCGCGAAGAACTGTGCGCCAGCGCCGTTCGCCTGATCAAGGCCGCCGGCTATTACAATGCCGGCACGGTGGAATACATCGTCGATGAGAAGAACAATTTCTACCTGCTCGAGGTCAACGCCCGGATCCAGGTGGAGCACCCGGTGACGGAAATGGTGACCGGCATCGATCTGATCCGCGAGCAGATCCGCGTCGCCGCCGGCGAGAAGCTGAGCTTCACGCAGAAGGAAATCAAGCAGAACGGCCACGCGATCGAAGTGCGCATTAACGCCGAAGATCCGGCCCGCAACTTCGCGCCCAGCCCCGGCGTCATCGAAGAGCTTCGCCTGCCCGGCGGCCCGGGCGTGCGCTGGGACAGCCACGTCTACGCCGGCTACCGCATCCCGCCCAATTACGACAGCATGATCGGCAAACTGATCGTCCACCGCCCCACCCGCGCCGAGGCCATCGCGACCGTCAAACGGGCGCTTGGAGAATTCCACATCAGCCCGATCAAGACGACGATCCCGCTCCAATTGCAGATCATGGATAATGATCAGTTTTTGAAAGGGACGGTTGATACGGGGTTTGTGGAACGCGTCCTGCTGGCGAAGTGAATTTCCCGCACTCATGTAAAAATTTTGGTATTCTTTGAACATGATCTCCCCGGCCCAGCCCATTCTCAGCAAGCCGATCCGCTTCACGCCGGAGCATTACTTCTATCTGTCCGAACATAACATGCTCGGTGAAGGGCGCACGGAATTGATCAACGGGGAGATAATCAAAATGCCTTCGCAATTGGATGAGCATGCCTGGGCGGTAACCCAAAGCAGTGACTGGCTTCGAAGCGTCTTTTCGAAAAGCAAGTTCTGGGTACGCGTTCAGATGACATTGCATTGCGCAAGCAATGTGCCTGAGCCGGATTTAGCAGTCATCCACGAACCAATGAAGCCATCGCGCACCTATATGACCGGAGATCGATCGGTGCTGGTCATTGAAATCTCAGATTCAACTTTGCTTGCGGATACTCACATCAAACCGGCCGTCTATGCGGGTGGTGGGGTCAACGAATATTGGGTCGTTGATCTGCAACATCGACGGCTAATTGTTCATCGTGATCCGACAACCGCAAACGGCTCGCGCATGCGATCACGATACCGGAGCGTGACAATCTTCGATGAATCCCAATCCGTTTCATGTCTGGCCGCGCCTAAGCGTTCTGTAAAGGTCTCCAAATTATTACCCTGATCAGCAGTCGGAGCCGTACGCTTCACTCCGCTTGAATGGATGCTCTGCGCAACTATCATTCCGGCTGTTCGTGAATCTATTCTTACTGGACGTGAGTTATGGCAAAAAAATTGAATGCAGTCGTCGGACAATCGGGCGGACCTACATCCGTCATCAATCAATCCCTGGTCGGGGTCATCGAAGAAGTGCGCAAGCACAGCCACATCGACAAGCTCCTCGGCTGTCGGCATGGCGTGCGGGGGATTGTTAATAACGACTATATCCAACTAAACGACGTCCCGGCCGACCTGCTGGAGAAGATCGCCGGGACGCCGAGCAGCGCGTTGGGCAGCTCGCGCGACAAGCCGGATGCGGAATATTGCCGCAAGATCATGAAGAACTTCAAGGAGAATAACGTCGGTTATTTCTTCTACATCGGCGGCAATGACTCAGCCGATGCCGCCCGGATCGTCCAGGAGATGGCGGCCGCCGAGGGGCATGAGCTGCATGTGTTCCACATCCCAAAAACGATCGACAACGACCTGAAAGTCCACGACCACACCCCCGGCTTCGGCTCGGCGGCCAAGTTCGTCGCCAGTGCGATCATGGGCGACAACTACGACAACGCCAGCCTGCCGGGCATCAAGGTGGACGTCATCATGGGCCGCCACGCCGGCTTCCTCACCGCCGCGTCGGTCCTGGCGCGGCAATATGATGGGGACGGACCGCATCTGATCTACGTGCCCGAAGCACCGATGAGCGAGGACAAATTTCTGGCGGATGTCGATCGCATCTACAGCAAGAAAGGCCGCTGCCTGATCGCCGTCAGCGAAGGCATCAGTACGCCCGACGGCAAGACGTGGGCGGAGAAAATGAGCGGCGACCTCGAAAAAGACAGTCACGGCAACGTACAGCTCTCCGGCACCGGCGCGCTGGGTGATTATCTGGCGAATCTGGTGACCAAGAAGCTCAACAATCCCGGCGGCAAGAAGCTTCGCGTCCGCGCCGACACGTTCGGCTATCTCCAGCGATCGTTCGCCGGATATGTAAGCGAAACCGACGCCAAGGAAGCACGGGAGGTGGCGCGGCAGGCGGTTCGCTACAGCACCGATCCGAGCAAGCTCGAAGGCAGCGTCGTGATGAAGCGCGTGAGCAACAGTCCATATAAAATCGAGCTGGACTGGACGAGCATCAAGAACGTCGCCCGCGAAACCAAGCATCTGTCGGCTGAGTACATCAAGGACGGAAACGACATCACCCAGGCATTCATCGATTACGCCAAGCCGCTGGTCGGTGCGCTGCCGGTGGTGGGGACGTTTGCGGAGATGCGGAAGTAAATAATGGGATGAGGCATTGCATCAACACCATCGCATTTCCCGAGTCCGTTGGCGTATACGTCGTTTATGCGAACGCGTGTAACATTAAGCCACTTTATGTAGGCAAAGCGGCTAGACAAACGCTTTCAAAAAGATGGAAATCGCAGCACCTCCAACCGCGTGCAGGCGGCAGCGCTTTGCGTCGTACCTTAGGAATTCATCTCGGCCTTGTACGGGAAAAATTGAAACGGCCTGAGCGTTATTATTCACCAGAGATTGAAGAAGCAATTACGATTTATCTTCGATCTTGTTTCATCGAGCTTCTTGAATGTGCGAACGCCGTAGAGGCTGCTGAATTAGAACTGAAGTCGATTCGTACCTTGAATCCTCTCTTAAACATTTCGGGACGCAGTAATGGTGTAACTTAAGCTGCGATTCACCATCAGTCTGCTGCGAGGAATAGGTGAACCGCACCTACCATTGCCCTACCACGTGGGCCATAACATACTTATTGTAAACTGCTCGCACATTCTTCATTTGCACATCGGAAAGCGCCGGTAGATCGGCGGCCGCCGTGTTGGCCTGGGCTTGGGCGGCATCTTTGGCGCCGGGAATGGCGCATGTCACCGCATCGTGCATGAGGATCCACCGCAGCGCGAACTGCGCCAGCGTTTGCCCGGTCGGAACGAGCATTTTCAACTCGTCAACCGCTGCGAATGCGTCGTCCAGATGCGCGCCAAGCCCGGAAAACGTTTCGCCGGCGTCGAAAAACTGACCGAGCTGGTTGAACTTGCGGTGATCGTCGTCGCCGTATTTGGTATCCGGCTTTAACTTGCCGGTGAGCAATCCGCTGGCCAATGGGACGCGGGCGAGGATGCCGATGTTTCGCCTTTTCGCCTCGGCGAAAAATGCATCGGCCGGCTTTTGGCGGAAGATGTTGAAGATGATCTGCACGGTGCAGACCACGTCATGCTGAATCGCCGCCATCGCTTCGTCGATCTTTTCAACGCTCACACCCCAGTACCGCACTTTGCCTTTCTGCGTGATCTTCTCAAGGCCCGCAAACAACGACGAATTGCTGAACACCGGAGTCGGCGGGCAATGAAGCTGTACAAGATCAAGGCACTCGGTCTGAAGATTCATCAGAGAGCGATCGATGAAATCTTCGATGTTGTTGGCCGTGTACCCTTCCTCGACGTGAGGGCTCAACCGTCGCCCGGCCTTGGTGGCGATATTTAACTTTCCGGGGAATTCCTTCGCCAGTCGCCCGATCAATCGCTCGGATCGTCCGTCGCCATAGACGTCGGCGGTGTCGATGAAGTTACCGCCGAGTTCGACGAACTTACGCAACGCGCCCATGGAGACATCGTCATCCACATCCCCCCACGACCCGCCGATCGCCCAGGCGCCGAAGCTGATGGTCGAGACGGAATAGCCGGTCTTGCCGAGGGTGAGGTATTGCATAGTTCACTTTAGCTGGTGTTCGATCATTACCAATATCACTCTTCCTTCTTCCGTCCGCGTCGGTATCCCCATATACTCCAGAACCACGGAAGTAGTTGCGTTTAATCGCCACTCGTAGAAATATTGAAATCCGCCCGGATACGAGCGACGAATGATTGGCGATTGATGGATGAGTATCTGTTTTTCCGAATCGGTCAGCCGATCACCGCACGTTTTCGTTACGGCGTCTCTCAGCAACGAGACGAGCTGTGGATTCCCGGATGGGTGAGCCCGCATCGCGTCGTCGATATCCCTTTGTGAGTGGCAACCGGCAATCGCTAATCCGATCAAAAGGCATAAGCAGGCATGGCGTGATTTCATATCTCCCTCTCGAATCAAATCCCGTTACCAGCAAGCAACGCACTGACGGCATTGGTATCGAGCAGTAGCTTAGTCCGACCATTCACTGCGCATCTCCCGCTGGATTTCCATAGGGTCGCCCTTCCAGCTTAGAGTGCCAGCAAGTCGTAACGCACGTTTTGGATTTTTCTTTCTGGGGCTCACAAGTGAAGCAATCACAACTGTGACATTTACGTTGCCGGCCGGGAGTGCTGTGGGAACATCCAGGTGCAGGTTGCCCTGCTGATCGATAGCGCCAACGATTTGAACTGTAGTCGTCATCGACGTTTTCCTGATGCCAATTATACCGTCAAACTACCCTTCGTGCTCGGCACGATATCCCTCGCCCGCTCGTCAATGCTCACGGCCTGCCGCAGTGCCCTGGCGAACCCTTTGAAGATCGCTTCGGCGATGTGGTGATTGTTCGAGCCGTACGGCACGTTGATGTGCAGATTCATCTTCGCGGTCGTGGCGACGGCTTTGAAAAATTCCTCGACCAGCTCCACCGCGAAATCACCGATCAGCGGGCCCTTGAACGGCACGTTAAACACAAACGCCGGCCGGCCGGACAGGTCCAGCGCGACGTTCGCGAGCGACTCATCCATTGTCAGGCTGGCCCAGCCGTAGCGGTAGATGCCCTTCTTGTCTCCGATGGCGCGTTCCAGCGCCTGCCCGAGCACGATGCCGACATCTTCAACGGTGTGGTGCTGGTCGACGTGCAGATCCCCTTTCGCCTGCACGTCCAGATCAATCAGGCTGTGCCGGCCGAGCAGGTCGAGCATGTGATCGAAGAAACCGACGCCGGTTTGCGCCGTCACGTTGCCTTGACCGTCCAGGTTGATCGACAGCGTGATCCTGGTTTCCCTTGTGTCGCGATGAATTTCGGCTTTGCGCATAAGCAATCCCTCGTCGTCAGGCGGCTTTTTCTTTGGCTAGCAATTCGCGGATGCCGCCGAGCAGCGCGTTATTTTCCTGTCCGGTGCCGATGGTGATGCGGAGGTATGGCTTGAGCGTGCCGGTATCAAAATGGCGAACGAGTATTCCCAATTCCTTTAGTGATTTGTACATCCCAAGTCCGTCACCTCCGGGCACTTTGGCGAAAACGAAGTTGGTCTGGCTCGGCAATACCTCGAAGCCCAGCTTGGTCAGCTCTTCGGCAACGCGGGCGCGATCCTGCTTAACGTGGTTCCAGGTCATCTGCGCGTAATCCTGATCCTGCATCGCGGCCGTCGCCGCGATGACGGAAATCGCGTCGCAGTTGTAACTGTCCTTTACCTTCATCATCTGCGAAATGACCGCCGACTTGGCGACCGCGTATCCAAATCGCATGCCGGCCAGCGAATAGGCTTTGCTGAACGTACGGCTGACGACGACATTGTCGTACTTGCTCGCCAACGCGAGGCAATTGTCTTCGGCGAAATCGGCATACGCCTCGTCGATCAACAGCAGACCTTCAAATTGCTCGGCCAGTTCACTGACGACATCCGGCGTCACGAACGTGCCGGACGGCGCGTTCGGATTGGCCAGATAGATCGCATCGGCTTTTGTCGCGAGCAGCGCGTCAACTGGGAGTTGCCAGCCTTCTTTCCAATGCACGGGTGAGACTTTCGCGTCTTCGATATTCGCGAGCACCTTATAGAGCGAATATGTCGGATCGGGATACGCGAGCGTGCCGCCGGGCGGGACAAATGTGCGCGTCGCGATCGTGAGAATGTCGTCGCTGCCATTGCCGGCGAGGATCATGTCCTGCGGAATATCCAGCACGCTCGCCGCCACTTCGCGGAACCCGTCGGCTGTGGGGTTTGGATAGCGCCGCAGCGATTCGGGCGCGATGTCGCGAATCGCCTGCATCACCTTGGGGCTCGGCGGGAATGGGTTTTCGTTGGTGTTCAGCTTCACTACGCGATCGCCCGTACCCGGCTGTTCACCCGGGGTGTAGCCGTGCATGGCGCGAATGTTTGGGCGGACGAAATGCGAAGCCATGGGAGCAGTATACCGTTGCTTGCCCTTTGTCACTCACTACTTGTCACACGTATCTTCGCGCTCGACGCGTGCGCATCAAGGTGCTCCGCGCCCGCCAGCGCGATGATGGCCGGTGCGTCGGCGGCGATGGACGCCGCGTCGTAGGACATGACGCTCGATCGCTTCAAAAATTCGTACACGCTGATTCCCGACGAGAAGCGCGCCGTTGTATTCGTCGGCAAACAGTGGCTCGGCCCGGCAACGTAATCGCCCGCAGCCACCGGCGACCACTGGCCGACGTACACCGCCCCGACGTGCCGGAGCCGGGCGAGCATCGCTTGATCATCCTGCGTCTGCAGATTGACATGCTCACACGCGATGCGATTGGCTAGTTCGACCAGACGATCCATTGATGGATCGACGACGATCATGCTGTCGTCGCGCAGCGCCCGCGTGATCGGCTCGACGCGCTCGGCAAAGCGCAACTGAGCGGCAATCTCGTCCAAAACTCGGCTCGCCAGTGTCTCGCTGGTGGTCAGAAGAAAGCACGAGCCCGGATCATGTTCCGCCTGGGCGATCAGATCCGCCGCGATAAACGCCGGATTCGCTGAATCATCGGCCAATGTGAGAATCTCTGACGGGCCGAGATATCCATCGATTCCCACACAACCCGCTACCAGCTTTTTCGCAATCTGCACGTATGAATTGCCCGGCCCGACGATCTTATCCACCGCGGCGATCGATTCGGTCCCGAACGCCAGTGCGCCAATGGCTGCAGCGCCGCCGACCCGGTACATTTCGGTAATCCCCACCTCATGCGCCGCCGCGAGCACGATATCGCTTTTCCCGAACTTGCTTCCCGGCGTGCAGACGACAATGCGGCCAACGCCGGCGACCAGTGCCGGCACGGCAAGCATGATCAGGCTCGAAGGATACGCCGCTTTACCACCGGGAAAGTAGATGCCGGCCGAGTCGAGCGGTGTGAACCGCATGTCCATTTCCAGGCCGCCGCGCTTCAGCGTGCCGGGCTTTTTTGGCATGACGTGCGTCTGATACTCGCGCACCTGCGCGATCGATCGCCGCAGCGCCGCCAGCAGATTTTTATCTAGACGCTCCGCCGCGTCCGCCATTTTGGCCGGGGTCACGCGCAGTTGCTCGGGCCTGAAATCCGGGTCATCAAACTTTCGCGCGATATCGACCAGCGCCGCGTCTCCGCGATCGGCGACTTGCTCCAGGATGTTCTGCACAGTCCGAGTCATCTCCGCACGGTGGCCGCGCGACAGCGCCATCTCTCGCGGATCGAGCCGCAGCCGTGCGACAATTGCGTCGATGCGGGCGGCATCATCTGTATTGGAGAAACGCAGAACGGGAATCATGGGACCGATCCTACGGATGACACACACCGGGTCAATCGCTACTCTCTGGCTGTCGATGCCGCCGTTACTTATTAAATCAGCAATTTGCGATCCGGAAACCGAGCGGGTCGTGGCGATGCTCGCGGCCCGCCTTGGCGCCGGCGTGTATGAAATTCGGCACGACCACCCCGCGACGCTGATCGCCGACGCGCTGCGCCTTCGGCATACCTTTGATCAGCGGAGTGTCGTGCACGCTTTTGGCATGCCGGCGCTGGCGATCGCGTCGCTGGGCCGGCGCGGGGGAATCGTATTCTCGCCGGTGCGCGACCCCTCAAATCAACAGATCGGATGGCTACGGGCGGTGTCAGCGTATCGGCCTTTGGAGGTTCTTTGCAGCAGCGACACGGTTCGCCGCCGGCTCGTCACGCGAGGCATGCCAGCGGACCGCTGCCACATTGCCCGGCCGGGCGTGAAGTTCTCGGCGATCTCGAAGAAACGCGATACCGACCTGCGGCGCCGATTTGGATTTTCCGATACCGACACGGTTCTCCTGGTTCCATTGGAAATCACCCACAACAGCGGCCACGGTCTGGCGATGTGGGCGACCAGCATTCTCCACATCGTTCAGCCTCATTACCGCCTGCTGGTCTGGGGACGCGGGCCCGCGCTTGAAACACTCGCGCACGTCCGCAATGTCATTCTCAAACCCGGCATGATGACGATCGCGACCGACATCGACCCGGCCATCGAAATCGAGCCGCTCTTCAGCGCCGCGGATGGCATCCTGATGACGCCGTCGGGCAATGTCTCGCCGATGCTCATTGCCATGGCGATGGCATCGGGGCGGCCGATCGTCGCGACGATCACGCAGCAACTCTGCGAACTGATCGAGGACCGTCACACCGCGCTCCTGGTGAAGAACCCGACGCAGCGCGGGATCGCCCAGCGGATCATGGACCTCTTTGCCGATACGCAGCTTGCCCAACAACTGCAGGACCGGGCCGGCGCAGAGGCGTACGACTACCTGACGGCCGGAAAATTCATCGATGCGTGCGAAAAAATCTACGCAAAAGTAGACGGCGCGCGCCATTCGGCGGACTCGCCGATCTTAGCGAACCCGAGCGACGCATAGAGCTTTATCGCCGCGACGTTGGTTGAATCGCAACCGAGCAGCACGTGTTTGAACTGCGCTCGGGCGCAAAGATCGATCGCGTGCTGTATGACGGCAAATCCAAACCCGCGGCCGCGCTGATCCCCCAGCACGTGCACCTGTTCGATCAGCCCGACTTCCCCAAGTGTTAGCACGCCCGCGCGCGCGACGATCGCGCCGTCCATCAATAGCACGAGCACCTCGTATCGCGGGTCATCGAGGCGCAGCAGTGATGCGTCTGCCAGTCGCGGCTGGGAGCCTGCCGCGCGCCGGGCGAATTGTTCATATTCCCGAACCGCCGCCCGCGCCGAGATGATAATGAGCCCCGTATTCACCATCGCGGGAGCCGCCATCAGCCGGTAGACGTTTCGGCGATATTCGCGCCAACCCGCCTGCAGCAGCCATGCAATTACAGGCTCCCGCTCGGCCGGCAGCGCGGTGAGATTGACTCGAACTTGCAGACAATGCGTTTGACGATCTCGAAAGGCCGATTCGATACCCTCCCAAGCCGTCTTCATCTCAAGGCCCGCGGGCAAGCGAGCATCAAAGAGTGCATTGGCGTCATATATTGGCAGCAATTCGCACGAACAAATGGCGGTCCCGAGGTCGGTCGGGACTGTCTCCAGCCCCAGCGCGCAAAATGTGGCGCGGGCGCGGTCGAAAAGCGATAACAGGTGTATCGCGTTGCTAGCGGCCGCTCCGGATAGCACTTCCAGCTGCATCGGTGGACTGGTCCTTTCGATTGCTTCAAAGCATTGCCTGTTATAGCGTGCCTGCATGAAGCTCTGCATCTCAACGCTGGCTTGCCCCGCGTGGACGCTCGAACAGATCATTGACGGCTGCACACAATCGGGTGTTTCCGGCATTGATTTTCGCGGCATCGCCAGTGAGATCGACATTACGCGTCTGCCTCATTTTACCACCGAACTCCCCGAGACGCTCCGCCGGCTTACCGAGTGCAATCTTCGCCTGCCGTGCTTCAATCTCTCGACCACGCTCGTCACGCTGGATAGCCAGCGCTGGCAGAGTTTTCTGGACGAAACACACCGATACGCGTTGCTCGCGCGCCAGACGCATACCAGGCTGCTGCGCATCTTTGGCGGCGGCGTGCCAAAAGAGATCTCGCGCATCGAGGCCGCCGATCTGGCGCGTCGTCACCTGAAGCAGATCATCAAGATCGCGGCCGCGCATGACTGTACGCCAGTGCTTGAAACACACGACGACTGGGCCACCAGTGACGAAGTGCTCGAGCTCGTATCAGACTTTTCGCCCGATGAGGTGGGCGTGTTGTGGGACGTAGAGCATCCCTTCCGCAAAGGCGAGCCTCCCGCGCGAACCGCCGAGCGACTTGGCAAATACATCCGGCATATCCACATCAAGGATTCCAACCGCATTGATGGCCGCAGCATCCCCACGCTGCTTGGAGAAGGTGAGTTGCCGATCGACGAATGCCTGGCCGCGCTGAAATCCATCAACTACACCAACTGGTACTCTCTGGAGACCGAAAAACGCTGGCGCGCCGAAGGGCCGGAACCCGAGGTCTCCATTCCACAATTCGTACAATACATGACCCAGCGGCTCTCCTGAATTGATCCGCGCGCGATTTGCGACGCATCACTCGAATCTCATGCCCAAGCCATTCACAATCGCTGACCGCTCCCGCAGCTTTAAATTCGCGGCCAGGGGCGCTTGGGTAATGCTGCAATCGCAACACAACGCGTGGATTCACGCCGCCGTCACAGTCATCGTCGCAGGAGCTGGGCTATGGTTTCAATTGGGATCGGCGGAGTGGTGCTGGATCGTGCTGGCGATCATGGCGGTCTGGACGGCCGAGGCGCTGAATACCGCGTTTGAATTTCTCGCCGACGTCGCGTCGCCGGAATTTCATCCCCTGGTCGAACGCGCCAAAGACGTCGCCGCCGGCGCGGTGCTGATTTCGGCATGCGGTTCGGCCATCATCGGGCTGCTGATCTTTGCGCCGAGGTTAGTTGTGCTGATCAAGTGATCACGTTGTAGCGGCCGCCGTCCCGGCGGCTTCTCCATTTCCTGCTGGCTGCGCACGGAAGAAAAGCCGCCGGGGACGGCGGCCGCTACAAGCCGTTAGGGGCGATCGATCCTTACAACTTCGCCAGCATACGGCCACTCATCGGTCGTGTTCACCAACCCCTTGCGAACTGGGTTTAATCTCACATATTCCCATTTCTGTTCGTAGCTCTCGTCATTGCGAAGAAGGTGGTCAAAAAATCCGGGCTGCCAAACTTCGCTGTCAGTAGAAATTGTCTTCGACATAGCCCGCTTCAGACCACGTATCCACATTCCTAGATCGAGACTCGCTCCACCTCGGACAAATAGGTGGACATGATCTGGCATTAAAACATACCGACCGACTTCAACCGTGCCTAGATCGCAACCTCGTTTCGCATACGCAAGAAAAGCTTCATGAACTGACTGGCAGGCCAATAAATGTCGGCGACCAAAGGTATTGAAGGTAATAAACCAGAGCGGCCATTCATACTTCGCGAAGACCGAGTCCAGCCGAGGAGGCTTACTGGGAAATCTCTTGGAGGTTGGATCGGGACTCAGCACCAGTCACGAACTATACCAAAGACGCGATGCTTGGAATAAACGGTTGTAGCGGCCGCCGTCCCGGCGGCTATTTTAAAAGCAACTTGCATTATCGGGAAGAAGCCGCCGGGACGGCGGCCGCTACAAGACTAGCGCTTTTTACTGATAACGTCGCCGAACAATGGGTTTGTGATCATTATCGCCGGCGTCTCTTCAACGATGTCTGCCGGCGCGACGTCCGGCTTGTACATGCGAACGTTGAATGCCTTGAGATACTCTGTCCAATTGCCTTCGGTCGGGCTTTCGTCGTCGCGGGTGGAGCACAACGCCATCATCAATTTGGCGTCCATGTTTTCGATCATATGCACCGCGATGGCCTCTGGCGTAGCCGGGACTTTGGCGGCGCCGAACTGCGGCTCGCCGTGGTGGGAAAGCATAATGTGTTGCAGAACGTCGATCAGCGGGCGCGGGATCTCCTCGCCTAGTTGCTGCGCCGCGAGCTTCGCTTTGTCTTCAATCCACAGCGCGATCTTGACGATATGCCCGACTAGCTGGCCGCCGTCGGTGTAGCCGAACGACGTGGCGTATTTTAGCTCCCATGTCTTGGCCAAATCGTGCAGGAACACGCCAGCCACGACAAGGTCGCGGCTTAGCCGCGGATAAAACTTCGCGACCGCGTCGGCGACTTCCATCGCATTCAGCGTGTGCTCGAGCAGCCCGCCGATATACGAATGGTGAAAACTCATCGCCGCCGGAGCACGGCGGAAATTGGTCATCAACTCATCATCCGCGATGAACGCATCGACGATCGCCGCAAGATGGCGATTCTGCAGGCTTTCGCACAGCTCGACGACGCGCGTGAACATCTGGCGGATGTCCTTGCTCGTCGTCGGCATCAGGTCTTCTACGTGATAGCTGTTCTCCTGCGGCGGACCCCAGAACTCGACAATGATCTGATTGTTGCCCTGATAATTTTCCAGTCGTCCGCGCACGTGCACAAAACCGCTCTCAGGCAGCTGGGCGAACATCTCCTTGCTGGCGTTCCACATCCGCGCAGTGCACTGGCAGGTCTTGTCGCCAAGAAAGCACTTGATGTAGTACTTGCCGCTGGAGGTGACTGCGATCTGCTTATTGGTGATGACGTAGACGTCATCGATCAGATCGCCGGCCGCGGCAAAGCGCAGGAAAAATCGTCGCATGCGATCGGTTGTAAGACGCGCTGTGCGGTGGGTCAAGCGCACGCTGCGTGCGACGCGTTTCGCCGTCGGTTCAGCCCGATCGGGCAAGTCGCCGTCCAACGAAATAGAGCGCCAGCATCAGCGCCAGTGCCAGACCGGTCACAACCACCGGGCCGACGTTTGTCAGGAGCAGGGGAAATCCGACAAACGTGATGATCCCCCCGCCGATGAACGGCGCCGATAGCGGCGCGGCGACGGCATAGTCCTCTGCGGCCCGCGTTTTCAGGTCGGGATCGACGATCCGCAGCAGCATGAATCCCTGGGGCGTGTTGGCGGTGCTGAAGCCGAAATTCAGCAGTCCGAGCTCAAACCAGTATTCACGCGGCAAGAGTTTTCGTGAAAGCCAAAGCAGCGTGAACACCGACCACGCCGCCGCGAGGACGATCATCGCAAAAATTGGGAGCAGGTATCCCGTCAGCGATTCGATGCGCATTGTGGAGATGGCCGCGACGATGAGGAACTCCATCGCAACGCCGACGATACGCCGAATGGATTCGGGGTCAATAAGTCGCGCGAGCCCCAACTTCGACAGGGCGAATTTCACCAGCCATCCACCCACCAGCGCGAATAGGAACAGCGGAATGTCGTCGATCACTTCCACCGGCTCGCCGTGGATGTTCGGATTGTCTGGACCGAGGAACGCCACGACGGCGAAGACAAACGCCTGGCGCAGCAAAAAACCCACGCCAAACGCCAGGCCGATGATGAGCACCTGAAGCGTGAGCGGATCGATCACTTCGCTGCGCGAGCGCGCAAACGTTGACGGCGTGGGGCTAAGTGAAGGCTCAAGCCCGTTGATATGATCCAGTCCGCCGCGTGACACACCCCCGGAAATCCAGCCGCGACGGATTGCAATATTGACGATGATCAACCCGCTGACGACGCCATAGATCAACCCGAATGTCGCGAGAAAAAACGCGATATCTCTGCCCGGCGCGAATCCCTGCGCGGTATAGATGCTCGCCATCGCGCCCGACGCGCCGTGACCGCCGGCCCAGCTGACTTCGAGCAGTTGGCTGAATGTTGGTGGCACATCGGCGTACTGATACCGAACCACCAGCATGTAGATGACCAGCCCGATCACGATTTGCCCCAGGATGATGATCCACGCACAGATGCCGGACCGCGCACCCCGGCGCAGCGCCTGCCCGAAGCTCAACTGCATATTGCCTTCCAGCAGCAGCCCGGCGAAGACGACCGCGACCAGCGTCGTCGGCCAAGTCGCCAGTGTCGCGGCGATGGCGCGCGTGTTGGCCGGTGCCGATCCAAGCCAGCTGGCCGGCAAACTCGGCTCCCACCGACCGATCGATTGAATCAGGCCGAAGCCGATTAATCCCGCGACCACCGAGGCGGGAATAAACAGCACTTTCAATGGATGAAGCGTCGCCCGCAGCAGCAGACCGACCGCCAGCAACGCGATCACGCACAGGATCGCGGCGATCATCAGTTCGGCCCTTTCAGATCGAGTCCGAGCAGACGCGCGGCATTGCCGCGATAGATTTTCTCCAGCACGTCATCGGGAAGATTCAGCCCGTAGATTTTCCACTCGCCGGTGGGCGGATACGGGTGATCGTAATAATCAAAATACTCATCCTCTGTCTCCAGCATCCGGTAGTAAATGCGATTGCGCGGCTGGTCCGGTCGGCCGGGGTAGCGGTCGGTGCCGAAGAGGATGCGGTCCGCGTACTTGATGAAAAATCGCCGCGATGCCAGCGGCTGGCGCCCGATCTCATTCTCGCGGCCGGAGATGTCGATGTTCATGTTCGGCATTTCGTCGAGCCACTTGCCAAGCAGCGCATAGTCGTTCGATCCCTCGGCCATGTGGGCGATAATGAACGTCGTCTCCGGATTCGCTTTGATCATGCGATTCCGCTGCGCGACGACTTCGTCCCATTTCGGAAAATCACCGCCGAAAAAGCTCCAGCCGGGATGACGCTTCAACTGCATCCAGCGCTCGTTACGGGCATCGGTCGGTGTGAAAAATGACTTGGGATCGGCGCTATGGATCAGCACCGGCATCTTCAGACGTGCGCAAGTTTGCCAGACCGGATTAAAACGCGGGTCGTCAACCGGCACGATTTTTCCGGCTTTGTCGCGGATCGTAAGTCCGAGTGATTTGAAGAGCTTGAGTCCGGCGCATCCCTTGGCGCGCGCGGCTTCCAGAATCTGGGCGTTGTACGTGCCGAATTCCGCGTCGTCGATGGGCTTGAAATCAAGGTTCGCAAAAATGATCAGCCGGCCGTTCGAGGCGGCGGTGAATCGATCGAGCATCGCCAGTAGATCTTTGCCGAAACCGCCACTCAGGTTTACAGCGTGGCTGATCCCCAGCTCTTCCATATTTGCCAGGAGCATCTTGGGATCGAGTTGGCCGACCCAATGGCAGTGGATGTCGATCGCGGGGTACTTCGGCTTCTCAATTTTGTGCACCGGCGTGACCAGCGTGGATTCCGGCCGGTAATTGAGCAGCAGATCATTCCCGGAGTAGACCGCCATCCCGCTTTGGTTGGACTCGTTTGTCGTTGGAAGTGTTTGCGACAGCCCAACAGTACAGACCAGAGAACTGAGGATGATGGCGCGTAGAACCATTGACTTAAAGCGTACCGTTAAACCGAATCGGTCAACAGCCGACCGAGGCGGTTACTTTCTTTCGCACAAAAATTAGCCAAATCCATACAACCCATTTGCGACCAACCGCTCCGGCACTATCCTCGCGATCAGAGGAGTCAATTCATGGCCAAGGTTCGCAAAGCTGTCATTACTGCCGCCGGACGCGGGACGCGGCAATACCCGGCATCCAACGCGGTGAAGAAGGAGATGTTCCCGCTGGTCGATCGAGACGGGCTTTCCAAGCCGGTCATTCAGATCATCGGCGAGGAGGCCATCGAGGCCGGGATCGAAGAAATCTGCATCGTCACCCCGCCGGGGCAAGAAAAAATCTATCGCGAGTATTTCCGGCGGATGAACAACGAAGAGGCCAAGGCCTATCGCGGTAAAGACTGGGCGATTCTGGAATCCGAAAAGCTTCACTCGTTCGGTGAGCGCCTTTACTTCGCCGAGCAATCGACGCCCGAAGGCTTCGGCCACGCTGTGTTCCAGGCTAAGGAGTTCGCCAATGGTGAACCCGTTCTGCTGATGCTCGGCGACCATATCTACATCAGCGACATCAAAGACCGTTGCGCCCGCCAGCTCATCCGCATCTACGAGCAGTATATGCTCGAAGCTGCAAGCGCCGTGCAGCCGACGCTCGAACGCCTGCTGCACCTCTTTGGCGTCTGCAAAGGAACGCCCGTCGATGCCAACAAAGGCATTTTCAAGGCCGACCTGATCCACGAAAAGCCCAGCATCGAGTTTGCCCGTGAAAATCTCGTCACGCCCGGACTTCCGGCGGGCAATTACTTCGCGCACTTCGGGCTGTATGTCTTCGGGTCAGGAATCTTCGATTCGATCGAATACCTGATCAAGAACAACATTCGCGAAAAAGGGGAAATTCAGCTCACCGCCGCCCAGGAACACCTGCGACAGCAGACCGAGAAATACTGGCTCGTGCAAGCTCACGGCCAGCGGTTCGACACGGGTATTCCGTATGGATTGATGGAGACGCAATTGGCGCTGGCGCTGAACGGCATTCACCGAACCGAGATGTGTGAAGCCATCGCACGTATTCTCGCAACGCAGGTGAAGGCCTGATGCTATTTGCCGGTTTGCTCCAGTGAGCTCGGGGGCGTTTCGCCGGGCAGGATTGGAACATTGATATTGGTGTATTGCAGCACCGTCGTGCGAAGCTGGCGCAGCGGACTCGTGTACATGCCCACCCTGGAAACCGGCGCCGCCGCCGGGAGTGGCGGAAGTTCGATGGCTTGGTTGATCGTCTGACCTTCCACGTGCCCGTCGGCGCAGAGGTAGTTCCAGACCTTTCCGTGCACCGTGCCGCCCTTTTGCTTCTCGAAGTCGCCGTAACTGGTCCACTGATCCGCCGGCACATCCACGAACCCGCCATATCCACCCAGCACATTATCTTTGAGCGGGCGCTCGACCACCAGAAACTTGCGCGAGGAATCGCTGTACCACGACCGCTTGGCGAATAGTGATGGCGTGATGCCGGTCCAGTTGATCGGATCAGAGGTCGCGATCTGTCCGCCGGCTCCGCGAAATCGGCGCTGCCGAGTCGTGTCGATGCCGAAGGCGCGCACCATTGCGTACGAGCGTGTCTGCGGTTCGCCGGGACCGGTGTAGAGCAAAGTCTTAATCCGATCCAGTTGATCGGCGGGACAGGCGAGAACTTTCATCCGTGTCGGCGTGTGCGTCGATCGCAGTTCCTCCTCGGGAACCGCGACTCCGAGATGGCGATTGAGCTGATCATCCCAGGTCACCACCGACCTGCTCCCCGTCCCCGATATAACTGTGAGCTCCGCCCAGGGGAGGTAATCCTTATTTTCGTTGGCGTAAAACATCAGCCCGATGCCGACTTGGCGCATATTGCTTGCGCAAGATGCCCGTCGTGCGATTTGTTGTGCCTTGGAGAGGGTGGGCAACAGGATCGCTACAAGCACCCCGATGATGCCGATGACGACCAGCAATTCAATGAGCGTGAACGCTCGTCGGCTACCCATGTAAACGCTAGTCTATGCCGGGGGATCGGGCATTTACAAGCTTTTGCGGCTTGATTCGTCACCAGCGGGAACAAAAACGGGCTCGGGATTGGTTTCTAAGGCCGTGCGGTGCGGTTATGCCGGAACCTTGCGCAATCGCACGACGCCTTGTGCACAGCGTACGCGATCCCGCCCCTCTTCCTTAGCCTCATAAAGTGCCGTATCCGCCGCCGCCATCAGTTCATCTGCCGACGCGCTTTGGCAGGTGGACAGCGACGCGATGCCCGCGGACATGGAGACGCCCTTTTCGCGCTTCAGTAGTTCGGACGAGGCGTGCTTGAAGTCGATGCAAATGCGCTGGACGACCGATTCGGCGTCCGCCGCGCCCGCGTGAGGAAGCAGCACGACAAACTCGTCACCGCCGTAGCGCGCAGCGACGTCGCCGCGCCGCAGTCCGGACTGGATCGTGCGCCCGGCGATCACCAGAAGCTGGTCACCCACCGCGTGGCCGAACGTGTCGTTAAGCTGCTTGTAATAGTCCAGGTCGATCATCACAGCGGATAAGTCATGAGTGTAGCGCTGCGATTCGGCAAAAAGCTGATCGATCACCCGCGCGAAATGCCGCCGATTATACAGCCCGGTCAGCGGATCGGTGGCCGCCATCAGTTCGACGCGCGCGACCTGCTCCTGCAATTGTTGATTCGTCTGCTGAACCTCAACCAGCGCCTTCTCAAGACTGCCGCGCAAAATTTCGTTCTCGGTGCGCAGCGTGGCGACCGTCAGGTTCTTCTCGATCACCAGGGGGATCGAGAACATGTAATCGCCAAACTTCACCACGTAGTCGGTCGCGCCCGCGCGAATCGCTTCAGCGGCCATCTGGGCGGAATTCTCGCCGGTGACCATGATGACGGGTTTATTGCAACGCTGGAGAATATCGCCCAGCAGCTTCATGCCGCTGCAGTCGGGCAGGTTGTGGTCGGTCAGAATCAGGTCGAAGCTGTTGAGGTCATGGCTCAAAGCCGCGGCGCCAGTACCGGCGCAGACGACCGTGCCTTTACCGAAATGGTCTTCGATGATCTCGCGGACCAACTCGCGCTGGTCGGCGTCGTCTTCGATCATCAGTAGCTTAAGCATCGTATCCTTTCGCGAACCCTGCATGCCGTCCACTCCAGGACGGCTATCTTCAACGTACGATTCAATTCCAGACCGATCAACGCCTGCAAACCGCCTGCGGAAGGCGGTTTTGCGGCGATTGATGCACCGAAAGCCAGTAATTGGTGCTGGCGAGCACCGTGTTCAGAAACTGCTCCGCGTTGGCTGGTTTGAGTGTGTAACTATTCGCCCCCAGCACCGCCGCGCGACGCATGTGCGCCGCGTCGCTCACTCCGGTCATCATCACGACGGGAATCTGGCGCAGTTGCGGATCGGCTTTGATCTGCTCCAGCGCGGTGAGCCCGTCCATCAGCGGCATTTCAATGTCCATATAGATCAGGCCCGGCTCGGCGCAGTTCTCGTACTTGCCCCGGCGGTGAAGCAGATCCAGCGCCTCCTGCCCGTTGGCGGCCTCGAGAATTTCGTTCTGCACGCGGCATTCGGAGATTGCGTCCTTTATCAGGAGCCGGCAGTCCGGATCGTCATCCACGAGCAGGATCGTCACCGGGCGATTCTGCGCGTCCAGCATCAGCTTCCCGCCGACGGCGGTTGCGGTTGAGTGGATGTCGATGTCGGGCGCCATAGTTCTAAACCTTATGCAGCAACGGCCTGTCCCGCCGAATTTTCGCTTGCACGGATGAATCCGCCCGTCGCTGGCACGTACTGGCCGTTGATGGTAAAGCGGAACGTGCTCCCTTTGCCGACTTCGCTCTCGACCCATATCTTGCCGCTATAGGTCTCGACGATGCTCTTGACGCTCGCGAGGCCGACGCCTTTGCCGGCGATGTTGTTCGCCGCGACATTTTTGCCTCGGCGGAAGACGAAGAAGACTTTGCTGACGTCTTCCTCATCCATTCCCATGCCGGTGTCACGCACATAAAACTCGGCCTCGCTGAGGCGAATCTGACATCCGATATGGATCTGCTTGCTGTCGCCGTCGCCCATGTATTTGATGGCGTTGTCGATGAGGTTCTGAAACACCTGCCGGAGCCGGGCCTTTTCGCAATAGAGGGCCGGGAGCAGCGTATCCACGACCAATTCGATCGGCCGTGTTTTCAGGTCATTTTCGAACAGGCCGCGCAGTTCCCAGATCATCGCTTCGAGGTCAACCTGTTCCATTACTTGGCGGCGGCTCTTGATGTGCGAAAGCTCCAGCAGCTCGTTGATCAGATCAGTCTCAATCTCCACGTTTTTCTTTATACGATCCAGCCGCTGCAGCACATCGGCGTCCAAGACATCCTTCTTCTTCATCAGGATCATCGTGACCATGCCACTGATGTTGCGAAGCGGCGCGTTCAGATCGTGCGAGACGGCGCGGAGGAAATCCTCCTTCTCGGCGATCTCGGCGCTGAGCCGGCGATTTGCGGTCTCGAACTGCTGCGTGCGCTGATCGACCTTTGATTCCAGATCGCGGTTGGCGTTGGCGAGTTCTTTATTGGCACGGCGCAGCGCGTTCTGCTGCTGCTTGACGGTGCGCGTCATCTCGTTAAACGCCCGCGCGAGATCGCCAATGGAATCGGGACGATACGTCTCGACGCGCGTTTCCAAATCGCCGGCCGCGATCTGCTTGGCGGCGAAGACGAGCGAGCGAATCGGGAGCAGGAAACGCCGGATGAGAATCCACGCCACCGCCGCGGAACAAACGGCGAACGCAATGCCGATCTTGGACGCGGTGTGCGTCATGTGCTCCACCTGCTGGTGGTATTGCTCGAGCGACACCGCGACGCGGACATACCCGAGGATCGTGCGCGTGACAGTGTCCAATATCGGCGTGACGCCACCGAGCTGAGCATCGGTCTGTTCGATCGGACCGATCCGGACCGTGTCGGAGGGATCGAGCTTCCGGGGCTTCTCACTTGTTGCGGACGTGTGAGCAACGGGCGCGCCCGCGGCGTCGTAGAATGTGACTTCGACAAGCGACTCGTGCATCCCGACCATGCGGTCAGCTACGCTCTGGAGCATTGCGTGATCACGGTTGACCAGCGACTGCGGCGCCAGCGAGGCAAGCGCCAGCGAGGCTTGGTTAGATTGTCCGATCAGGGAGCGCGTCATTCGATGCTGCGACGCCGCAAGCGTGATAGCTGTGAAGCCCGCCAGCGCCGCGATGACGATCAACACGAACGAAAACACCAGTTTGCTTTGCAGGCTGAGCCGATAAAACCCGCCTCCGAATCTCCGTTTATTCCCAATGCGATCCAGCGCCGACACTTCATCGGGCTGCGTGTCTTGAGGTTGAATGTATGTACGCGGCATCGGCGGAACGTATGGGCTAGTCTTCCACAGTTGTTTCGTCTGAAGAACCGGGAGAGTTAACCACCGCCGGGTGGGAAAGCGGCATTTGGCGGGTGCTATGAGGCAGAGTCGATCGTTTTAGGATCGGTTATCGGGCGATGATTTGATAATCAGCGTGGTTGGGCGCTCGATTCGCACCGGCAGTACGATCAGCACGCGTCCGTCGGGGAGGACCGCGGACGCCTGGATCAGCCGCCCTTCGATCGTCGCCGACACGCGTCCGGGCGTAAGCCCGCTGATCTCAAAGACAGGTGCTACCGCGGGGGTTCCGGCGGGGCGCATTGTCACTTCAACGCGCGGGGTGACGGCCTTGATCTGGTACGCGCCGGACTGTTCGTTGTAGCCGTCGTTATCGATGTCGCCGGAAGTGTGGCGATTTAATTGCCCGGTCGACGCTTCGACTTCCACGTCGGCGGGTTTCAGATGCGATTCGGTCGATGCCCGGCCGGCGTCGGTGCCGGATTGCATCTTGCCGTCACGCAACTGTCTTCCATCGTTATAAATAATCCAGCGCTTGGTCGGCCCATCGCTTCGCAGCACGGCACGGCACGCGTTGTACTCCGTAAGCACCCACCCGTCCCGCTTCGCTGCCGCCGCGATTGCAGTCACACGAAAGCGGCCGGGCGCGTCGATCGTGGTGGTGTACCCGCGCCGGGCGATCTTCCAGCCGCCTTGTGCCGAGGTGTCGAGCAGGGTGACAGAGTTGTCGATCAATAGCACATCGTCCACATCGCACGCAATTGGCGTCCCGGATTGGTTCCGCACATTCAGGCGCAAGGACAGTTGGCTGTTATCCGCCAAATGCGCCGCCAGGGTCGGGTCGGTCAGGTCCAGCGAGAGCAATGTCCATTGGCCAGCCGGTGCGACCAGCAACGCCTGTGCGACTTGGGTGTTTCCGTGGAATAAGCTCAGTCCGATATTCGCATTCAGTTGCGGCCGAACGTAACAGCCGAGCAGGGTCCAGGTATCGGGCAGGCGCGTGCCGAAAAGTACGGACGATATTCTCATCCGCAACTCGCTCGCGTCCTTCGCCGAATCGTCGTTCGCCGAACCGCCACCAGCCTCCCACCGCATCGCCCCCTGCCCGGTGTGCGTGACAGTGCTCCGCATCGGAGTGCGTGACGACTGCACGAACACCAGATCGCTTTCGTGCTCAAAATCCAGCAGCGTGCGCAGGCGATGCCCTTTCAGCGAATCGTCCTGCCGTTGCAACTGATAGACAAACGGAATGGCGGTCGGTGCCGGCGGCCGATCGGCGCACCCGACGAGTGCGGCGACGGTGAGGGAGGCAAAGATTTTTACAACAGGCGACATCGGATTCGTGATTGCGCATCGTGTGTGCGCCGCGCGGGAATGTCAATCGGCGGCTAGACTCATGACAAGGACGATAACCATGACAGGCACCGCCTTGACACGCCCGCGACGCGTGCTGATCTTCGCCAACCCCACCTCCGGGCGCGGCCGCGGCATGGAGATCCTTACCGCGCTCACGCCTACGCTGAAGCGCGAGGGGTGGGATGCCGAAGCCCGTATCGAGCACCCGGCGCATCTTCAGGACATCGGCGATGTCGAGGATATCCATGCGTTGATTGTTATCGGCGGTGACGGAACGCTGCGCACGGTGATCGAGCGCGTCGGCCAGCTCGCCGGGCTCGCGAACGTCCCGCCGACGCTTGTCATGGGGCTCGGGACCGCCAACCTGATGCAGCAGCACCTCGGATTGGTCTACGATTACTCACGTCTGGCGGATGATGTCGCGGACATCCTTCGTCACCGGAACACCGTGCTAGTCGATACGTCCGTCGCCAACGACAGACTTTTCCTGCTGGTCGCCAGTTGTGGCATCGACGCGGCCGTTGTGCACGAGCTGTCCTCGAGCCGGGTCGGGCCGATCACCAAGCTCTCGTATGTGGCGCCGGCGCTGACGGCACTGAAGGATTACTCATTTCCCAAGCTTAGCGTCGAGGTGGACGGCGCGATGATCCTGGAGAATCAGCACGCGATGGTGTTTGTGGGCAATGTTCCCGAGTACGGCACGGGTTTCCCGGTCCTGCGTAAAGCCAGTTCGTTCGATCGGCGGCTTGATGTCTGCGTGATGCCGTGCTCCACGCACCACGAGTTGGTTTATCTGTGGCTATTGACTGTCGCGGGCAAGCACACGAGTTGGCATCGCGTGAAATACACCACCGGCCGCGACATCCGCATCACCGGCGACCCCGCGCCGATGCAGATTGACGGCGACGCCGCCGCGATGACCCCGGCGCATATCCGCTTGCTCGAGGAGCGGATCGCTTTTATCGTCCGGTGATGCCCCACGCCGCACTGAAGCTCGACCCCGGCCGACTGTTTATCGTCGCCGGTCCGTGCGTGATTGAGTCCCAAGACCTGTGCCACACGATCGCCGAACGGGTGGCCGAGATCTGCCAGAAGCTGAATATTCAATATGTTTTCAAAGCGAGCTTCGACAAAGCCAATCGCTCCAGCGGCGCGAGTTTTCGCGGACCGGGCATGGACGAAGGGCTTGCGGTGCTGGCGAGTGTTAAGGATCGCTTTGGCATCCCCGTGCTGACAGACATTCACGAAGCCGCGCAAGCCGCCCCCGCGGCGGTGGTGGTGGATGTGCTGCAGATACCGGCGTTTCTCGCGCGACAGACCGATCTGCTTATCGCCTGCGGCGAGACCGGGCGCACGGTGAACGTCAAGAAGGGACAATTCATGTCGCCGCAGGAGATGGGAAACGCGATTCAGAAACTCAAGGCGGCCGGCGGTGATTCGACGTGGCTTTGCGAGCGCGGCACATTTTTTGGTTACAACCGTCTGGTGAACGATTTCACCGCATTGGCGGAGATGAAGATATTCGGTTGCCCCGTCGTATTCGACATTACCCACAGCACACAGCAACCAGCGGCGCAGGGAACCCAGAGCGGCGGAAGTCCACAGTTCTCACCATTGCTCGCCCGCGCCGCCATCGCGACCGGGTGCGTGGACGGAATCTTCCTGGAGTGCCATCCCGAACCGTCAAAAGCCAAAAGCGATCCGGCGACCATGCTCTCGCTTGAATCAGTCGAACCGCTGCTGCAACAGTGCGCCGAGTTGTTCAAGCTACGAAAGGCGTGGACCTAGACCATGCCCAAGCTAAGCCACATCGATTCCAAAGGCCGCGCAAAGATGGTGGATATCGGCGACAAATTGCCCATGCGCCGGGTCGCGATCGCCGAAGGCGTCGTCCACATGAGCGCGTCTACGCTGCGTGCAATTGTCGCCAATAAGATCGCCAAAGGCGAGGTTCTCGCGGTCGCCCGCGTCGCCGGCATCATGGCCGCCAAGCGGTGCGGCGAGTTGATTCCGCTCTGCCATCCGCTGTCGCTGGACGCGGTGACGGTGGATTTCGATCTTCCAAAACGAAGGACCGGCATCGTCGGGCTGCGCATTCGCGCGACCGCCTCCATTACCGCAAAGACCGGCGTAGAGATGGAAGCCCTCACCGCCGTAAGCGTGGCGGCGCTGACGATCTATGACATGTGCAAAGCCATCGATAAAGCGATGGTTATCGACGACGTCCGGCTTGTTTCAAAGACCAAGCAAACGCTTTAGCGGCGAGCCGTTCAGGCAATTCAAATCCCACCGGCGTTTTTCAGTGTGATGATGCGCCGCATAAGCGTGGTCGCCACTTCCGGCTCGTAGCCGACGATGCCGTCAATCGGCATGCCGACTAGGCCGACGCTCAGATCATCCGGGCTGTAGACAACACCGAGTTTGCCGCCGATCGTGAGGCCGCGCAGGCGAAACCGCGTCGCGTCGGCGCCCAGTTTCTGCATCGCATACACTCGGTATTTCGGCTGCGGCTTGGGAATCGCGCCGGCGGTGTAAATCGGGTGATCCTGCTTCAACGGCTCGGCGATCTGTGACGCCTCAGCGGGGAAAATCTTCGACAACTCCGCCTGCACAGACGCATCAAACTCACCGAACCCGCCGCAAGCGTCGATCACCAGCAACCCGCCGGCCGCGACGAAATCCTTGATCACGTTTCGCTGGTCGTCGCTAAGCGTGAACTTATCGACGCCAGTCAGATGCGCGATCTTGTAACCCTTCAGTACATCCTTAGTGAGTTCGACCGGCTGGAGATCGAGTTTTAGCTTATCTGAATTGCTCATCAGTGAAGCAATGCG
>JACMML010000008.1 GCA_014379105.1 Phycisphaerae bacterium | reverse complement strand
CGCCTTGGCCACGTCGCGCAATCCGTACAATAGAAACGTGTAGTGCCGGCTGTTGGCGTCGGGATAGTCGTCCATCAATCCGAAGCAGACAACTACGGGGAGTTTGAGTTGATTTGCTTTGCGGATGGCGGCTTCAAGTGCGTGATTGCAACGCGTGCGCTGCGACTGCTGCATCCAATAGAGCACATATTTTCCAGCTTGTTCCGGCCGGTCATTCAGGATCCGACAACGGCTGCTTTGGATCATGCGTTGATGATAGGCTCGTCTGCAAACAGCGACAGGAGCCAATCGCGCCGATCCTCTGTTACCGCCTCGCCCGATGCGCGTCGCAAGGCCCCCGATGGGGAATTTCCCGCGACGATTGTGAAGTTATACCGAATCGCGCCGCTGCGCACGTTGCCCGAGTCATCGCTCAGCATTCGCCGTTCGATACGCAACTGATACGGACCCAGCGGCGCGGCGGAGCGAATCGTGATGGCTGCATCGGTAAATCCATTGCCTTCGGCGAGATTAAGCGACCACGCCGAACTGGGAAGATTCTCACCGGTCTTGCGGTTCCGCAGGCGGATATCCGAGCGCGTGAAGGAGCCATTCAGATTGTCATCGAGCCTGAAACGCAAAACGCGCGTGCTTTGCGTGAAACTGGACGACACGATCGCCGGCGCGGCGTTGTCGCTGACCCAATTGAACAGATTCAGCGCCAACTGACGATTATCGAATCGCGTGATATCTGTACCGGCGCCGTTGGTGTTGAAGAATGTATTGCGATCAAAGTGCCCGATCAGCCGGCCAGCGCCCGCGTTGGCGAGCACCAGCGACGCGTCGCGGCTGTTCACGGCACGCGAAGAGCCCTGGTACAGGTTGCCGGCACTTGTCCCGTTATTGTTCCAAGTCGTGCCACGAGCGCCGGCAACGCGGGTGATCGTGACACCGGCTGGGGCCGTAGATGGCACAACGATCGGGCTCACGCCTTCGCCATCAAATTCATCGACGCCGAACAGCACCGGATGATTGGCCGACACAAAATCGCCGGCGCTACGCTTGAGCGAATAGGTGCCGTGGTCTTGGTTGGCACTGAGCCCGAACCGTGAAAGAAACTGCGTATCGGAGTTCGGCGAATCGCGCCAGTTGGAACCGAAATTCCCGTCCGAAATGAACATCACCCCGCCGCCGCCGCGGACGTAGGCTTCGAGCGCGTTGATGGATGCGCTGCCGTAAACGGCGTTGTTCGACGCCATGACGATCGCTTCGTACGGCGTCAGGTCCATCGTCTCAAAACGGATCGCCGCCCCGGTCGTCTGCCCGGCCGACGGAGCGCCGGATTCCAGCGGCTCTTTGATCTGCGTGACGGTATATCCGTTGGTCCGCAGCAGGTCGGCCAACTGTTTCCACCCATGATTGCCGGCCGATGTGGAAGCGTTGTTAATATCAGCAAGCTGCTCGGTCCGCTGCGTGTCGTTGGTAGCCTCGATGAATCCGCCGGAACGGTCGGCGCCACGGATGAAGAGGAGATCGCCGGCGAAGTGGCGGCGGGGCTCGCAGGGTTCAAGACACACAAGTTGCATGCGACCGAAGTGTATGCAGCCTACGCTGTTAAGTCTGCAATCAATGGCTTACACGAATCAACGCTACACAAATCGCGACAGCATGAATTATCGCAACGGCTAAAGTCAAACGCCAATCCTTGCACAATGTCGTCCCCACCAGGAACCCCAATACGGGCAACTGGACCAACCCAAGCACAATCGTCAAATCTCCGCGCCCGAGAAACAGCACCGACCACGGCAAGACAAACGCTGCGGCGTAATAGTTTCCATGTCCAGCACCGCCGGACAAGATCGCAATAAAAATAGCCGGCAATGTGAGGACAATCCCAAGCCCGAGACCCATCAGTCCACCAGCGCGAATGTGTTTCGTCGGCGTCGGCCCGGGTGCGGCATAGTCCAGCGGCTCGGGTTTCTTAACGTCACTCAACCGTCACACTCTTCGCCAGATTCCTAGGCTTATCCACATTGCACCCGCGGATCACCGCAGCGTGGTACGCAAGCAGTTGGAGTGGGACGACGCTGAGGAGCGGCTGTAGCGCTTCGAGGGCTTCGGGGATGTAGACGACGTGGTCGCTGTAGCGGGTGATGTTTTTGTCGCCTTCGGTGGCGACCGCGATGATCACGCCGCCGCGGGCGCGGACTTCTTCGATGTTGCTGATGACCTTGTCGTATTGATGGCCTTTGGTGGCGATGAAGACGACGGGCATGCCGTCGCTGATCAACGCGATCGGGCCGTGCTTCATCTCGGCGGCGGGCATGCCTTCGGCGTGGATGTAGCTGATTTCCTTTAGCTTCAGCGCTCCCTCCAGCGCGACCGGATAGTGATATCCGCGGCCGAGGAAAAGCCAGTTTTCCTGTTGGGCGAATCGCGCGGCGATCTCGCGCACCGCGTCATTCTGCTTCAGCACCTCGCGCATTTGATCCGGAATCGCCAGCAACCCCTGTGCCAGTTCCTGGCACTGCGGCTGACTCATGAATCGACGCCGCCCGATGTAGATCGCGAGCATCGTCAGCACGGTGAGTTGGCAGGTGAACGCCTTGGTGCTGGCGACGCCGATTTCGGGTCCAGCGTGCAGATAAACGCCGGCGTCGGTCTCGCGCGCGATCGTGGAGCCGACGACATTGACCACACCCAGCGCCATCGCGCCTTTTTCGCGCGCTTCGCGCAGCGCCGCCAGCGTGTCGGCCGTCTCGCCGCTCTGGCTGATCGCGATCATTACCGTGTTATCTTCGACAAGTGGATTGCGATAACGGAACTCGCTCGCGTAAGTGGCCTCGGTGACAACCTTGGCGAGGTCTTCGAATAAATAATCCCCGATAAGCCCCGCGTGCCACGCGGTGCCCTGGCCGGTGAGAATGAAGCGCCGCGCCTTGGTGAGTTCGCGCGCAAAATTGGCAACCCCGCCCAATGTGATACGGCCTTCCTTCCCATCGACTCGGCCGCGGAGGCAATTGCTGACCGCCTGCGGCTGCTCGAAAATCTCCTTGAGCATGTAATGCTCGTAGCTGCCGAGTTCATATTCCTCGAGTTTGCTCTCGAGTTGCTGGATCACCGGGCTCACGTCGATGTCGTCGATCGTGCTGGTCCGCATGTCATTGCCCGGCCGCAGCACGGCCATCTCATTGTCATTGAGATAAATGACCTGCGCCGTGTGCTCCACAATCGCCGCGGCGTCGGAGGCGACGATGTATTCGTCATTCCCCACGCCGATCAGCAGCGGACTGCCCTTGCGCGCGACGACCAGGGTCTCGGGCTCATCGCGACAGATCACCGCGATGCCGTACGTTCCGCTCACCTCGCTGAGCGCGTTCTGTACCGCTTTGGCGAGCAGCGACTGACCCGGCTTCAGGTGGATTCCGTTCTTTTCCTTCAACTCGCTATAGACGTGGCCGATCAGCATCGCGAGCACTTCGGTGTCGGTCTGCGAGGTGAACTTATGCCCTTTATCCTCGAGAACGGCGCGGAGGACCGAGTAGTTTTCGATGATGCCGTTGTGAACCAGCGCGATGCGGGCGGTGTCATCCACGTGCGGGTGCGCGTTAATTTCAGTGGGTGATCCGTGCGTTGCCCAGCGCGTGTGAGCCATTCCGATCATTGCGGCCGGCAGTGGGTCGGTGTCGGCGATCTTGCTTTCGAGAACTGAGATGCGCCCCACGGCGCGTCGGACGGCGATCTGGCCGTCCTCGCCTATCACGGCGATCCCCGCCGAGTCGTAGCCGCGGTATTCGAGTCGTTTAAGACCTTCAATGAGAACAGGCTGGCAGATTTTTCGGCCGATATAGGCAACAATTCCACACATTATATTTTGACTCCGTTCAATTACCCGCACCTCCCCCGGCGCATCGGCCGCCTGATGTCGGGAAGAGGCGAGTCTACCGCGCGCGATATGGCAAGCCAATCACGGCTGCCCGCTACGCCCGATAACCTATTGGGAAATCACCCCGCAGGAGGCGTTTGTCTTGACACGACCCCCCGATGGCCGAATCTAAGGGCATGAGTGAGGGTGAGCTCGCCGAACCACTAACATCGCCGCGATCGGCCGTCACCTGGCGCAGCATCCTGCTTGGCCTGGCGATCGCGATCTTTATCGCCGTCATCACGCCGTACAACGATTATGTCGTCTGGAACAGCTTCATCGTCGGCAGCTATTTCCCGCCCATCGCGACAATCTCCATGCTGGCGATCGTCCTTCTGATTAACGGCCCGCTTCACAAGTTCGCGCCACGATTCGCGATGTCTCCCGGTGAGCTTTCGATCGTACTCGCGATGGCGTTGATCAGCTGCTCGATCCCTTCACAGGGATTGCTGCGCCAGTTTGCGCCATTGCCGGTGGCGCCGTTTAACATGACCGGCACCAACCCTTACCACGATCTATTCCTAGAAATGGACCTGCCGAAATGGCTGTTCGCGGTGGATTCGCTGGACACCGGGCACCGGGAAATGTCGGTCACCAAGTTCTATTCCCGACTTGCGCCGGATGAATCGATCCCGTGGTCAATGTGGATGAAACCGGCGCTGAGCTGGGGATTGTTTGCCGCGGCGTTTCTGACGGCGATGCTGTCGATCGCGTGTCTGGTGCGCTTTCAGTGGGCCGTCAACGAGCGGCTGCCGTTCCCGATCGCGCAGCTGCAATCCATGCTGATCGCCCCGCCGGCGCCGGGACGCGCATTCAATAGTGTATTCGCAAGCAAGGGCTTTTGGATTGCGGCTTGGCTGGTGATCGTGGTGCATGGGAGTAACGGACTACATGCTTATTTTCCCAATGCGGTGCCCGCGATTCCATACCAGTATGATCTCACCACCACCCTGACCGACGACCCGTGGGCGAGCTTGTCGGCCTGGCCAAAGAAGGGGACGATTTTCTTCACATTGCTCGGCGTCGTCTATTTCACACAGACACGCGTGAGCTTCAGCCTGTGGATGGCGCCCCTGCTGCTGGTCCTGATCCGCTGGCCATTGACGGCGCAGGGCGATACCACGCTGAGCGATGCGGCAGTGCACGATCAGGGACTCGGCGCGTCCTTCGCATTCATCGCCGGGGTCATCTGGATTGGCCGGCATCACTGGATGGTGATTGCGCGCGCGTTGTTCGGCATCGGGCGACCAAACGACCCTCAGGGCGCGTTCGTCAGCTACCGATCCGCCGCGATCGGTTTCATTCTCGGCACCGGCGGGATGTTTGCATGGCTGTGGCTGCTGGTCGGTTGCGCCTGGTGGGTATCGGCATTGAGCGTGCTGATGATCCTGATGGCGCACGTCATCACCGCGCGCGTAGTCGCCGAGACCGGCTTGGCTTACCTGCGCGTGCCGGTGAACATGGACTCAATCATCAAGAACCTGCCGGTGAGTTGGATGAGGCCCCGCGACGCATTTTTCTACGGCGTATCCCATTACGGTTTGATGCAGGCAGCACGCGAAAGCACGCTGGTTTTCGCCCAGACCGGCCTGCAGGTCGTTGACAGCGTTGACCCATCCGAGAAAGACCGCCGACGAACGGTTCCGGTGCTCTCGGCGACGCTCATTGTCGCGCTCATCGCGGGCTTCATGGCGTCGCTCTATTGCTACTATAACTGGGTCACGCCGCTGGACCCGGTCAACAACGACGGACTGCTGAATGTGTGGGGTGCAAAAAATTGGCCTCAGACATGGCTCAACGATTTCCCGACACAAGTAAGGAACGGCGCGTATCCCGCCAAGTCGCAGAATTCGTGGCTGCACATGGGTATCGGTTTGACGCTGATGATGGTGCTGCAGGCGCTGACGTGGCGCTTCAGCGCGTGGCCGCTGATGCCGGTGGGATACTTGATGTGCTCGGCGAGCACGTCGTTCTACGTCAACAATGCGGCGTTGAGCCTGTTTTTGGGCTGGCTCTTCAAGACGCTGATTCTGCGATTTGGCGGTGCGAAATTATTCAATGATCTCAAACCCGTCTTTATCGGTTTCATTTTTGGCGAGGCATTGTCCACCGGAATCTGGCTGATCGTAACCCTCGTGCTCGCAATGCACGGCGACCAGTTTTATGTTGTGAAATTTCTACCGCAGTAGTTTTTTATGGAGATAAATCTTAACGACACATGACCGAAGCGCCCCAGCAAAACTCTACCGCCCGCCCGCTCACTGCGGCCGGTCGGTATTGCCTGATCACGCCCTGCCGTGATGAGGCGCAATACGCGCGGCGCACGCTCGATTCGATCATCAACCAGACCGTGCTGCCGGCGCTTTGGGTGATCGTCGATGACGGTTCGACGGATCAGACGCCACAGATTGTCGAGGAATACGCAGCCAAGTACCCGTGGATTCGCGTCGTTCGCCGTGCCGATCGCGGGGCGCGCAAAGTCGGGGGCGGCGTAGTCGATGCGTTCTATGCCGGATACGCGACGATCAATCCCGATGATTTTGAGTACGTCTGCAAGCTCGACCTGGACCTGGACATTCCTCCGAAATATTTCTATCGCATGATCCAGCGGATGGAAGCCTCGCCGCGACTGGCGACCTGCTCCGGCAAACCCTACATGCAATTCCACGGCCGGCTCATCAGCGAAAAGTGTGGGGATGAAAACTCGGTGGGAATGATCAAGTTCTATCGCGTGTCCGCGTTCAGGCAGATCGGCGGATTCGTACCGATGGTGATGTGGGACGGAATCGATTGTCATCGCTGCCGCATGCTCGGCTGGCAGGTGGGCAGTTGGGACGAGCCCGAAACGCGGTTTGTTCACCTGCGGCCGATGGGCACCAGTCATAAGAACTGGTGGACCGGGCGGGTGCGGCACGGAGTCGGTCAGCATTTTATGGGAACCGGCTTTCTTTACATGTTCGCGAGCTGCGTATTCCGGCTGTTTCATCCACCGATGATTTTGGGCAGTATCGCGATGATGTGGGGCTGGCTTCGGTCGCGCGTACAACGTGCGCCGCGGTATGACGATCTCGAGTTTCGCGCGTCGCTGCGCCGGTATCAGCGCAGTTGCCTGCTCATCGGAAAGCGTGCCGCGACCGCCGCCACCGAGCGCCGCCACGCGGCGGTGTGGAAGCCCGATTAGTGCCGTTTGCCCGGTTCGCGACTTTATTCATCACCCATATTTTGGAACTTTATTCTGCGGCGTATTGCCGCATTTTGCCGACAGTATCGAAGTTAAGATGGGCAATGAAGAATGGTTATCGGACGCCAGTACCACATTGATCGGCGCGATCTACGGTCGCGCCCGGCATTTGCCGATGATGTATGCAACGGCCGGATGTTTGGCGGCTGTTCGAACGCGGCTCTGGTATGGGGTTGCCAGACAGGATGGTTATCGGTGACAATATTGCCTTCGGGTCAGGCCGATCCCCCGCTTTAGCACGGCGGTCATGCGGTTCTAGACCGGGCTGTAGGGAAACGGCATACCGGCGGGCTTGACCCAGACGCTGGCGAATTGGTCAATTGGAATGATCGGACGGGTTTTAAACTACCCGTTGACGTACAGGAGCGGAGAAGCCAGCGCTATGTTGGTGCGCTATCGAGAAGCATCGCTTGGAGTAGGCCCGGACGCCGGAGCGCTATCGGCTCCTGATTTTGGTCCAACCCCGCTCGAATCGCCGCGGCTGCCGGTCAGCCTCGCGGCGCCGATGGATCTCGCGCGGCTTCCGGTCGTGCGTCTTAAAGGGGTCGAGCTTCACGCGATCACCGAGAAACAATGTATCGCCCACATTCTCGCCGCTCTTGATGCTGGCGAAGGCGGGACCGTCGTCACGCCTAATCTTGATATCATCCGCCGATGCCGCAGCGATCTCAATTTCGCATCGCTCGTTTCCGAAGCGAGCTTGGTCGTCGCCGACGGCATGCCGCTGGTCTGGGCATCGCGACTTCAGGGCACCCCACTACCTCAGCGCGTGCCCGGTTCGGATCTCATCACATCACTTTCGATTGCCGCCGCAGAACGCGGGCGCTCGGTGTTCCTGCTGGGCGGCGATGACGGCGTCGCGACCCGCGCCGCCGAGGCGCTGCGAATCAGGGCGCCAAAGCTGAAGATCGCCGGCACCTATCGCCCCCCTTTCGGGTTTGAAAAAAGCGATGAGGAGATGCGCCGCATCATCGACGCGGTGACACTCGCACAGCCGGACATCGTCTGGGTGGCGCTTGGCTCACCCAAACAGGAATTTCTGATCAACCGGATCCGCAAGGTGCTGCCCGGCGCGTGGTGGTTGGGCGTGGGCATCAGCTTCAGCTTTCTTGCCGGCAGCGTGCAACGCGCGCCCCGGTGGGCGCAGTTGCTCGGACTCGAGTGGCTGCATCGTGTGAAGCAGGAACCCAAGCGGTTGTTTCGCCGCTACTTCGTTGACGGCATCCCTTTCGCGCTGAGCCTGCTTTGCAGCGCCGCGGCGAATCGACTTGCGGGTTTGTCGGAGGAGAATACGGTCGGCCATCGTCATCGGAAGCATGACAGCGACGCAGACGATATCGCATCGCATCGGCGGGCTTTTGCGAAAAGCGCGTCAGCAAAACAGTTCCGTGCCGATGAGGAGTCGCTGGAGAACTCTGAAGATTTGCCGTCGCCACTGGACACATCTGAAACGGATTCAGGCGCTGGTGATTCGGACACGGGCGATTCGGACACTGGCGATTCGTCCGCCGGTGATGCGATCCATTCCGGACGTCCTCACGAAATATCAATGGCCCGCGGCCTCAAACGGCTTAAGGCGATCATTCTCCTCGGCGGCAAGGTGCGGCAGTCGCCGCTGAGTCTTGCGATCGGTCGATCAGTCCTCGACTTGCCGCTGGACGAGAACGGTTCGATCCTGAATCACTGGGCAAGTCAGTCGACCGAACTCATGCGGCGGGTTGGGATCGAAAGCCTGCTGGTCCGCGTGATGGTGGACCAGAATTCGCACGCGCCGGTGAGCATTGATCCTCAATATGCGAATTTGGTGCGCGTCGAGCGTGACCGATCGAGCTTCCGCGGAACCGGCGGACTGATCGCGGATATCGCGGCGGACTACGCGGACGATGATCTACTTCTGATCGGAAACGCGTCGCAGATCCTTCTGGATCCGCTCTGGGCGATCGCCGCGGCGCTGGACCACAAGACCGGCGATTTCACCCTGATCAGCCATCGCGACGGCACGGCCAGCGGGCTGATGCTTCTCTCCTGCAAGACTGTCCGCGCGATCTCCAGCGTCGGATATGTCGATTTGAAGGAGCAGGCGCTGCCTAAGATCGCCCGCGACCATGACGTGCGCGTCGTGCATTGCCGACAGCCGACCGGGCTTCCACTTTTTTCATTATCCGACTACATCGGCGCGCTCCAGCGATACTACCATCGCAAAGAACGCCGCCGCGCTCGAACCAATCCGCTCAGCGAAGAAGTGAGCCGGCGATTTACGCTGGTGGAAAAAGGCGCGACCGTTTCTCCCGAGGCGTACCTGCACGATGCCGTCGTGCTTCGGGGTGCGACGGTCGAACCAGGCACCGCCGCCATCCGATCGCTCATAGGCCCGAACGTGACGCTCCGGCGCGGCCGGATGGTCACCGATCAACTTTTGGGCGCCCTTTGATGCCTTAAATTCCTCGCGCGTGGCGAGGAATCATCGTTTCGCGTCCGCATAATGCGGCGTGAATTATCCCGACCATCAGGATCGCCGATAACAAGCGTAGCGACCTGTGTTCGTTTTTGAGTGTCGTTGATTTTCGGACGGATCACGCTTCTATGTACGCCGGTGCAATACGAAATAAAATCACCGCCAACCACGCCGTCCTGGCGTGGTGCCTGACGCTGCTGGGAATTGCAGTTACGTTCCGCGCGTGGAAGCACATTTTTGATATCGCCTGGGATGATCCGGAGTACCAGCACGTGTTCCTGGTCCCGTTCGTAGCGATATTCCTGGCGTGGGTGCGTCGGGGTCGATTGCCCTTCATTCGCGTTTCGGGGACGGTCCTTGGTCCATTGCTGGCCGGGATCGGGTGGGCGGCGGGCAGTTGGGGATATAACCATCAGACACAAATTCTATTCCACAGCGGCGCGGTGCTCGTGGTGATCGGTTGCATCGTCAGCGCGGTCGGCAAGCAGGCGCTGTTTCGGTTTATCCCGGTGGCGATTGTACTGTTTTTGATGGTGCCGATGCCGCAGCGCGTCCGGACCGCCGTTGCGGACCCGCTTCAGGAGTGGACTGCATCTATCGCGGGGTATCTGCTGGGCATCATGGGCGTGAACACGCAGGTGTCAGGCAGCCTGCTGACGATCAATGATCGGCCGGTCTTTATAGAAGAAGCATGTAACGGAATGCGGATGGTGTTCCCTCTATTACTGATTGCATACGGATTTGCGTTCGGACTCCCGCTGCGGGCGAGTGTCAGAATCTTGCTCGTGCTGCTCAGTCCTGCGGTGGCGCTGCTCTGCAACGTGATGCGTGTACTGCCGATCATCTGGCTGCAGGGGCAAGGCCCGAGCGGGCAGACCTGGGGCGAGCGCCTCCATGAACACAGCGGGTGGATCATGGTTCCCCTGGCGTTTCTTGTGCTGCTGGGATGCATTCGCGTGCTTAAATGGGCGACAATCCCGGTTTACCGATATCCTCTTGCATCGCAAAGTGCTTGATAGTATAAAGTTAATTGATGCCCGAAAGCTCCTCGAATATTCGCTCCCTCCTCTTCGGCCCGGCGCTGTGCACGCTGCTGCTATTGGCGATGGCGTTCGAAAACCGCGGCTATCGCGGTGAGGCGGATTTCGAGCCGTTCCATGTCCGGGCCGCCCGCGCTGTGAACAGTATTCCGCTGGTGATCGCTCCGTGGATGGGGCAGGAAGAAGAATTGCGCGAGGAAGAGCGTAAACTGCTCAAACCCAATGCGTATCGCTGCATCGCATTCGCCGACACCCGCGCCACTGCGCTAACCGACGCGTCGCGCAAGGTTCTTCTGATGGTCGCGCAGTGCAAGCAGGCGCGCGATATGGATGGACATTACCCGCCCAAATGTTACCCGAGCCGCGGTTACATGAAGGTCGGGGACGAGAAGCGGCGTAAGTGGACGGTTGCAGGTAAAACGGTCGAAGGAATGGAGTACCGTTTCGAGCGAAAAGAGCAGGGGCGGGTTATCCGGACTACGATTTACAACTTTATGGTGCTTCCGCAGCAGGGAATCTGCCCGGATATGAAGGCGGTCACCGCGGCAGCCGAAGATTATGAGCAGCAGTATTACGGTGCCACTCAGTTTCAGGTCGTGTTCGGCGGTCCGCTCGCCGAAGGTTCTCGGCGTGACGAGCGGGATCAGGCGTTCGCCGAGTTGATCGCACCTTGCCTGGGCGTGATTCGGACGCTCTCTGACGGAGCTATTCAACATGAGTAATCAAATTGTGCCCCACACCGCCCGCCCTGTCCCGCCAGGGGCCTTGGATGTCTGGTCCCAGCACCAGAATCAGTCGCAGCTCGGGTTTGCGCAGCCACCGGTAGCGACGACGACCCCGGTGCAGAAGGTTCAACGTCTGCTGCGCGGACGCGTGCTGCTGGCGATCGTGCTTGCGCTGATTTTCGGCGCGATCGGCGGCACGCTGGGCGCGATCAGTCAGGCGCCGACATACGCATCGCTGGGCATGCTCGAAATCAGCCCGACGATCCCCATGGTCGAGGGCGACAAGCACATGCCCTACTACCAGCAGTTCATGGCCTCACAGGCAAACACGATCAAAAGCCCGGCGGTTCTGGATGAGGTGCCGGCCGTCGAGCCTTGGAAGAGTTCGCCATTCGCCAAAGACCGCGGCGCGCTGCTCGCGTTAGGCAGCAACATTAAGGCGGACTACAAAAAGAACACGCTCAATATCGAACTCGCGTTCACCGACGACAACCCCCAGCTCGCCAGCATCGGCATGCAGTCGATCATCGCGGCCTACCAGAACCAATATAAGACCGGCGCCAGCGAGTCGGTCAATCGCAATCTGCTTGAAGTCGAAACGCGCCAGCGAAAACACGAATCAGAACGGCGCAGCGCCGAAAAGCTGATCAATGACATCACGACCAAGTACGGGTCGGCCGATCTCGAGCAGCGCGTCTCGGCGGCCCAGCGCGACGTCGAAGAAGTCAGCCGTGATCTCCGCGGCTACGAGAACAACCTGAAATCCGCGACTAGCGCGATCGAGGCGATGAAGGGAAGCGGAGACAAGATCGCGCTGGAAGAACTGGCGCAGGTCGATACGTTTCTCTCGCAGCTCGGCGGCGAGATCAAAGCCAGTAAGCTCAAGCTCGATACCACCCAGGCGACACTGGGCGCGAATCACCCACAGGTTCGGCAGTTGAAAATAGGCATGGAAGCCTTGAACCGCTCGGCCGAGGAATATGCCGATACGCTTCGCAAGGAAGTGCTGGCGATCATCCCCGACTTCGTCAAAGGGGGCTACATGAAAGTAACCCCCGGCCAGCTCCGCGTGCTGCAGGCGCGCGTCGCTCAACTGAAACAAGATCTGGTTGGCTACGAGAAAACCCGCGATGCGATTGCCGCCGATGCGGGGAAGGTCGCGGGATATCGCCTGACGATCAAGGAAGCCGAAATTGAATTAAGCAAAGTCGAGACGCTGCTCGAGCAATACCGTTTTCAAGCCGTCACGCTCGGCAAGCTGAAAGTGATGCAGAACGGCTCGGTACCGGCCACCGTCGCAAACAAGAAGGTGATGTTCGGACTCGCCGGCACGATTCTTGGCGCATCGCTCCCGATCGGTCTGTTGCTCCTCGCCGGATTGATGGACACGCGCTTCCGCTACAGCGACGACACGACCGCCAATTCGATGTCCGGCATCCCGCTGCTGGGTATTCTGCCGAACTTGCCTGATCGTCTCAGCGATCCCGCGCAGGCGTCCATCGCGGCGCATTGTGTGCACCAGATTCGCACGATGCTGCAGTTGAACGCGATGCGCGAAGGCTCCACCGTATTCTCCGTCACATCCGCAAGCTCCGGTGACGGCAAAACCAGCCTGTCTCTGGCGCTGGGTCTGTCGTTTGCGGCTTCGGGCAGCCGAACGCTGCTGATCGATGCCGATCTTGTGGGCGGCGGGCTGACGAGCCGGCTGGGAAACACTTCCCCGTTCGGCATCGTTGATGCGCTGGCCGGGGTGAATCTGGACGACTGCGTTCAGGGTACCGATGTCGCCGATCTCTCGATTTTGCCGATCGGATCGGCCCAGTCGCACCATGCCGGCGGATTCTCGCCGCCGGCGGTTCGCAAGCTGCTTGGCGAACTGCGAAAGCATTTTGAAGTGATCATCGTCGACACCGGCCCGGTCATGGGCTCGATCGAAGCAACGCCGATCTGCGCCAGCGTCGATGGCGTAGTCCTCACGGTCGCCCGCGGCCAGAGTCGGCCGCTGGTGGAACGTGCCATTACGCACCTCAACTCCATCGGCGCTCGCGTCGCCGGTGTGGTGTTCAACCGTGCCCAGCATAAGGATTTTGAACAATCAATCGGCGCGATCTCCATCCGCTCGGCCGCCCGGTCTACCGCGAACGGGACCAGCCATAACGCCCGAAGCCCCGGCGACATCGGCGCAGTCGCGCAGGCCGTTGCCGCCAATGTGAGGAACTAGAACTGCAAAACCGCCATTGCAGTGATCCACGGCGGTTTCCGCGCGCAGCGGCGGGTGGAACGTGATTTGCAGATGGATGTTTTGTGCTTGCGATTGCCCGAGCACTCGATTCTTCTAGTGCGCAGATAATTGTGCAGGGCAGTAACCAGGGAATGGTCACTACGACAACCACATCCTCCGCCGGCCAGACCATCTGGGGCCTCGATGCCATCCAGCTGCATTCCCATTACTGGGCCAGCCTCGGCGTACAGGTCGTCCGTCAGGGAGAGCCGTCGCAGATCGTCCCGCATGCCGAGCTTTATCTGCTGACCGACCCACGCACGCTGCCGATGTTCAGGCTAAAGCCCGCGATGAACATGCTCGAATGGATCGAGCCGCACGTGCTGACGATCCGCCTGCACGATACGCGCGAAAAAACTTACCGCGAACGCGCCATCTCCGACGACACCGACCGGTTCCTGAAGTTCGAGCGCGTCTACGATGCGTCCGGGCGTCTTGCCCGGGTGATGCTCACCCCCGAGCGCGAGCTCGCCGAGCTTTGGATGGCGGCCCCGGACCCGCGCACGGCCTTTCGGCGGATCAAGCGGTTCGTTCCCCGCCACGAGCGCGTGACGATGTCGCTCGACGGCAAGACGTTTGATCGTACCAGCGACGACGAGATCGCTTCGCTGTTGAACGAACTCGTGCGCGAATGGAAGCGCCCCGATTCCACCATCCCCCGCGCCCGTCATAAAGACAATAATGGGGTGTGGATCGATCCCGAATCCCGCATCGCCACAAGCGCCCGATTGCTGGGTAATGTGTGGGTCGGCGCGGGGCGTCAGATCGACTCAGATCAGGTCATCGTCGGCCCGGCTGTGATGTGGGACGACCCCGAAACACGGCCGCAGACTCCGAACATCGACTGGATGATGATCGAGCCGAGCGAGCCGCCGCAGGACTTAGCGGTTCAGTCCACCGCGACCTCGCTTTATCTCACCGCGAAGCGCGGCCTGGATATCGTGCTGGCGCTGATCGGGCTGGTGCTCACGCTGCCGATGTGGCTGGTCGTCATGTTCCTGATCTGGCTCGAGGACGGCGGCCCGTTCTTCTTCGGACACATGCGCGAGACGCGCGGCGGGCGCGAATTCATGTGCTGGAAATTCCGCTCGATGAAAAACGGCGCGGAAAACATGAAAGAGCTCATCGCCAAGCACAATCAGGTGGATGGCCCGCAGGTCTACATCGACAACGACCCGCGCATCACGCGCATCGGCAACTTCATCCGCCGCTACAACATCGACGAGTTTCCGCAATTCTGGAACGTGCTGCGCGGCGACATGTCCATGGTCGGTCCGCGTCCGAGCCCGCGCAAGGAAAATCAGTATTGCCCCGCCTGGCGCGAGGCCCGGCTAAGCGTGCGCCCCGGTATTACCGGCCTGTGGCAGATCCGCCGGACTCGAAACAAAGGGTCCGACTTCCAGGAGTGGATCAAGTACGACATCGAGTATGTCGAAAATATGAGCATGTGGCGCGATCTCAAAATCATTTATAAGACGGTCTCGCAATTGACTCGCAAGGGAGCGCGCTCATGAAGGTGCGGGCCAAGGGAGTGCGCCGTATCGCTGGTTTGTTGATAGTGCTCACCTTGATCGGCGTGGCCGCGTCGATCATCGGGTTACGCCAGAGACGCTCGCGTAACCAGGCGCTCGATGCGGAAAAACGGGTGGGAATGCAGGCGGTCCTCGCCGGCGACTTCTCCAAGGCGCTTGATCCGCTGGAGCGCTACCTCCGCGTCCGTGACGCCGACGACCAGGCCGCGATCGCGTATGCCACCGCCCGGTACAAGATCGAAATTCCCAACGGCCAGCACTTATCCAAAGCCGTTGAAAAGCTTGATGGCGTACTGAAACGCGATCCGGAAAATCTTCAGGCCAAGCACCTTCTGCTTGAGATTTACCCGCAGACCCAGAACAGCGAGACGGCGCTGGAGTACATCGCCGAAGACGTCTTGTCGCGCAATCCCGCAGACTCACTGGCGATTCGCGGATTGATCACCGTTCGATTGCGCCAGAACCGCGTGCAGGAAGCGCTGAACCACGCGCGGCGCTACGCCGAGGTTCGCCCCGAAGACCTCGAGAGCCGCATGCTGGCGATGCAGCTGATGAAGGCGCTGAAGCTGCCCGACGCCGACATCAAAGCCTACGCCGACGAGCAGTTCGGACGGGACGCGACCGACCCGCGCTTCCTGCTCCTGCACGCGACCGCCGCCAACTTCGCCAATGACGCCCCGCTCCAACTGCAGTACCTGCAACAAGCCGCCGCCCGACCGACAAACAGCCCGAGCCTCGTCCGACTTCTGGCAAGTCTTTTTGATCAACTCAAGCGGTTTGATGAATCCCGCGCGATCCTCGAACGCGCCGCGGGGCAGAACGGCGACCCGGAGATTCTGCGCATCCTCATCACGCGCCTGTGGCAAGGGGGACGCGACAGCGAAATTGTCGAACGCCTTTCCTCGCTGGACCCGGCCGGTGCAAAGACGGATGTCGATCTGCTGGCAATGAACGCATTGGCCCATTACGGGCTGAAACGCGCGGATGTCGCGGAGAAAATCATCGAAAATCTTCGCACCCGCAAGGACTCGCCCAAGGCACGCGCGTGGGTCGCGGCGCTGGAGGCGCGCTTCTCCAGTCAGGGGCAAACTCCGCTGGCGGTGGCAACAAAACTGTCCAAGGAGGCGCTAGCGCGCGATCCGGATAACGGCATCTTCCGCTCGTGGCTCGGCGACACGTATTGGAGCCTTGGCGAAGCGTCGCTGGCGCTTCATCAGTGGAGCGCCGCAGCACAAACCATGCCCAGCTGGGCGCGCCCGTACGTAGGCATGAGCCAGGCGCTGCTGCAGCTCGGCCGCACCGCAGAGGCGGTGGATGCCGCCAAGGAGGCGTACGACCGACTGCCGACTACCGCGTCTGCGATCAACCTCGCGCTGGTTCGCTACAGGCTCATCGATGAGACCTCCGATCAAGCGGGCGCTGACGAACTATTAAAAATGGTTCAACAGGTGCAGGCCGCGGTTCCCGGCGAACCCAACACGCTGCCGATGGGCGTCTCACTGCTGGCCGCCAGCGGTCAGCGCGAGCAGGCGATCGCGATGCTGGATGCCGCGATCCAATCCTCCAGGCCGCTTGACGTCCAGACCACTCTTAAGCTCGCCGCCGTGAGCCGTGCCGAAGGCCTCGAACGCGAAGAATTGATTCTCTCCCGCGTCCCCGATGCACAGATCAACCCCCGCCTCGCACTCACGCGCGCCACCCTACTCGCCGATGCCGGAAAACCCGCCGACGGGCTTGTGCTGCTTAAAAAGCACTCAAAACTGCCGACGGATGATCCAACAGAATGGCCGCTGGCGATCGCGGAATATCTCGACTCAATCGGTTCACTCGAAGCCCCGCAGACATGGCGTTCACTCGGGGATTCAAGCCCCGGATCGCTTGGCGTGCAGCGCGCGATACTCACGCGCGCAAATTGTCTCCGAACGGATCGGGCATTTATCGAGAAGACCATCACCCGTCTGAAGGAGATCACCGGCCCGGACGCACAGCAGTGGAAAGTGGAACGGGCACGCTGGCTCATCGAGAGCCCCGATGTGATGAAAGACGGCGTGGAAGCCGTGACCATCCTGACCGATGTGGTCCGCGATTCGCCGCGTCAGATCGAGCCACGCCTCCAGCTTGCCAGGGCGCTTGAGCGCACCGGAAATATCGGTACGGCGGTCGAGCACCTGCGCGCGGCCCAGAAGATTGATCCGCGGTCGGCCAGCGTAACGCTGGAACTCGTGCGCGTGCTTCAAAATCAGGGCAGCACCGATCAGGTTCGCGACGTGCTGCGGCAAATGTCCACCACCGCTATGTCCACGGCGCATCAGCGGGTACTTCTCGCTTCGATGTTCGCAGATGTCGGTGATGGCGAACGCGCGATCGGACTGCTCGAGCCCGACGAAAGACGCCGCGCGCTCTCGCCGCCCGGCCGGCTACTGTTGGCGGATCTGTATCGCCGCGCCGGCAAGACCGCCGAGGCGGGGAAAATCTACGAATTACTGCTGGCGGCTAAAACCCCCAGCACCGGCGTTCTGGCAGCGGCGGCGGAGTTTTACGCGATGCAGGGACAGATGGAGTCGGCGCGCAAAGTGCTCGCGACGCTGGCCTCGATGGATACGCAAAACTGCGAGGCATGGATCGCCCAGGCACGTTTTGAAGACCGATTCGGAAACGCCGATTCCGCGCTGGCGCTTTTCCGCAAGGCTGCGGATTCGGGGATGGAACAGGGATATATCGCGCTGATCGATCACCTGATGGAGAAGAAAGATTTCTCCCAGGCCATCGCGGTCGCGCGTGCGGCATTGCAGAAGTTGCCGGGCAGCAATCAGATCAGCACGCGGGCACGCGAGGCCGAGGCGCGAACGCTGCATCGGGCCGATCCGAAGAATCTCGAGCCGCTGATCACAGCGCTGTCGCAGGATCCGACCCGGGTCGCCGAGGCTGAGGTCTTGAAGGCACTGAACACGATCCGTGCCGGAAAATTAAGCCCCGCAGAGAGCATCGCCCGGCTGCGGTCGGTGGCCGATCGCTTTCCGCGGCTGCTTCCGCTCCAGGAACAATTGGTCGATCAATATCTTCAGCAAAACAAGGTCGATGATGCGGTGTTGCTCGCGCAGCGGACGATGGAATCGCTCCCCACCGAGCCGGCGGCGGCGGCACTGGCGGTGCGTACGTTGCGAAGCGCCCGGCGATTTGGCGAGATGCGCCTCGCCGGTGAGCAGTGGAGACAGCGGTCATCGGGAATGACGATCGACGCCGACACCGCAATAGCTGAAGCCCTGATCGAGCTGCGCAAGCCCGATGAGGCGCACCGGCAGATGGAACCTTATCTGGCCGGCATTGAAAAGGACGTGAGGACCCAGCCCCAGGCCGCGGTCGTGCTGGCGCGGATAATGCTTGCCCGTAAAGACGGTGCGGGCGCGCGTAAGCTTCTCGAGCCGCTGATGAGCGAGTCCTATGGCCGGCGACTTTGCCTGGGCGTCGCCTCGACAGCGGATACGATGATCGAAGCATCCGCATGGCTGCAGCAGATCAGCGGTGCGATATCCGCCGAAAATCTCGACGAGCGCCTGGCGATTTCCAACACATGGGCGGCGCTAGCGCGTCGGTTCGACGATCCGCAGGCGCTTCGCGGCATTCCCGGACAATTGGAAAGCTATCTCCAGGCCCGCCCGCAGGATGTGGATGCCTGGATGCTGGTGGCGGGGATTCACCAGCAACTCGGACAACTCGAAGTGGCCGAATCAGAATTGCGCGCGGTTCTGGCGATCCGCCCGGATTACCCGCCCGCCGCCAACGATCTTGCCTGCCTGCTGCTGACCCGGGGCGCCAATATCAAGGAAGCCGCAGCGCTCGCCCGGTCCGCCGTCGCGCAAGTGCCTACGTCAGCTGCGTTTCAGGACACACTCGCTCGCGTTCACCTGGCCGAGCAACAACCCGACGCCGCACGCAACGGCTTTGAGCAGGCTTTGCGGCTGAATCCCGAGCTGCTCGATGCCCGAATCGGTCTGGCCCAGCTGCTGCAGCAAAAAGGCGATAACGACGCCGCGCTGCGTGAGCTGCAGCGGGTGAACGTGCAGATCAAAGCCAACCCCGCCGCCGGCCGGCATCTGGAATCGGAGATCGTCGCGCTGCGCCAGTCGCTCAGCGGCGTGGATCAGCACTAGCCAGATCCGCATTGCTCCACCCGCGACCCGGCGACCGCTCTCTAATCGGCCGGTTCGATTCATTCATGCAAATTTACAATGCAAGTCGATTAATTATGGGATGCAGCCCCGCTGCGCCACCCGTGTGCTGCCCGCGGCCCGCCCACTATCGGTCGGCCGGGCTGCGTCCGGGACGATCGGAATGGACCTTCACCGCACCATCCTCGCCACCTCAATACTCGCGCTGGCCGTCGCGCGCCCGGGACTGGGTGCGGAAACCGCGCCGCCGCACGGAATGACAAACGAATTCTCCAGCGAACTCGGTGGGGAGAAACTCACCGACGAGGTTTTCACGGATCTTGCCAAATACCTTGATGTCCGATTCGGAAAAAACACGGACGACCTGCCCGAATTGCGCGCAGTAGCCGGCGACCTGTCGCCTGATCCGGAATCCCCCGATCACTCAATGGTTCCATTGCCCCCGGCCGTCTCCAGCGCGATTTCCCTGGGTGCGGCTTTTCTAAGCGTCCGCGCGTTGAAGTTGCTGCGAAAAAGCGCGTCGCGCCGCTCTCGTACCCTGACATAACCTTATGCCCGATAACCTGTTAGAGATAAGGGGTCGGGGTTTTTCTCACCACTTGCCTAGAAAGACCTTGATCGTCATCCCAGCGGGTCTATGATGCTTATCGTCGCTGTTGCTGCTAAGGGTAGATTAGCAAAAGCGACCCGAAATGAGCCTATCGTGGAAGTACCCAGAACCGGCCTAACGATCACCTCTCAGATACGTCGATCTAAAGTACGCGCAGGCATGATGGGTGCCCGATCAACCGATATGACGAGCAGTAGCCAGTAGGACGTGCGGTCATCCGTTCGTCCGGAGCGAGATTTATCCATGCAGACGTTTGATTTTGTAAATCGAGCCAACGCCGAATACATCGAAGAGGTTTTTCAGCAGTACAGACGCGATCCGGGCTCTGTGCCCGAAGCATGGCGCGCGTATTTCGCGGGCTTTGAGATGGGCGCGGCCAGAACCGATCTCACCTCGATCGCCGCCCCCGGTGCAGAAGCGAACGACGCCGATCCGGAATTTCGGTCGGGCATTTTTGACCTCGTTCACACCTACCGCGAACTCGGACACTACAGCGCCGATCTGGACCCGCTGAAGCTGACCGATCGTCCGCCGCACCCAATGCTGGAGCTTTCGTCCTTCAATGTCAGCACCAATGACCTCGGCCGTAATGTCGGCAAAGGCGGGTTCGCGGGCGCCACCGACGGCACGCTGCGCGACCTGGTCGAGAAGCTCCGCCAGACCTATTGCCGCACGATCGGCGTGGAATTCACTCACATCGGCGATATGAACCAGCGCGAATGGCTGCAGAACCGCCTTGAGAGCACCTATAACCAGCCGAACCTCACCCCTGCGGAAAAGAAAACACTGCTGTTCGAACTGACGGCCGCGGAAGAGTTTGAGCAATACCTGGGACGGGCGTTCATCGGCGCAAAGCGGTTCTCGATCGAAGGCGCCGAGGCGTTGATCCCGATTCTGAACGGCACCGTCGAGCGGGCGGGAATCCCCGACCTCGGCGGCGACGCCGTCGTCATGGCGATGGCACATCGCGGCCGGCTAAATGTGCTCGCGCATGTTTTGAACAAGCCTTATGAAGTAATCCTCAGCGAGTTCGCCGGCACGTCCGCCCGACCGACCGGCGTTCAGGGTGATGGCGACGTCAAATACCACCTTGGATATGCCAACACACGCAGCCTGCCCGAGAGCAAACAGATCAAGGTATCGCTGCTGCCGAATCCGTCGCATCTTGAGCTGATCAACCCGATCCAACAGGGCATCGTTCGCTGCAAGCAGGAATGGCTCGACGACAAAACCCGTACACGCACGATCCCGCTCTGCATGCACGGCGACGCCGCGTTCTGCGGGCAAGGCGTGGTCACCGAAACGTTATCGCTTTCGGAATTGCCCGGCTATGAGACCGGCGGCACGATCCACATCATCGTCAATAACCAGATCGGCTTCACGACTTCCCCCAAGCAAGGCCGCTTCACCCCCTATCCGACCGACATGGCCAAAGCGATTCAGGCGCCGATATTCCATGTCAACGGGGACGATCCCGAGGCGTGCCTGCACGTGGCGCGGATCGCAGTGGAGTTCCGTCAGAAATTCAAGTGCGACGTCATCATTGATCTGTGGTGCTATCGCCGGCACGGACACAACGAGCAGGACGAGCCGAGCTTCACTCAGCCGTTGATGTACAAAGCGATCCAAGGCCACGAGACGGTCCGCACGCTGTACGAGCGCAGACTCATCGATACCGGCGTCATCACGCAGGAAGACGCCGGACAGCACAAGCAGACGGTGATCGCCCGACTTAACGCCGCGCGCGAACTGGCTAAGGAAGTCCGGGCGCGTCTGAAGGTCCCGCGCTTCAGCGGCGTCTGGAGCGGATTCGGCACGGCCGGCGATGACTGGACCGCCAAGACGCGCGTAAAGCGTTCGGTCCTGGATACGGTAATCGCCGGCTACGACAAAGCCCCGGCCGGATTCACCTTTCATCCGAAGCTCGAAAAGGCCGTCGTCGGCGGACGTCGCGAGATGCTTAAGACGGGCACGGGGATCGACTGGGGCTGCGCTGAGATGCTCGCCCTCGGATCTCTGCTGGTGGAAGGCACGAGCATCCGTTTCACCGGGCAGGACGTGCAGCGCGGCACCTTCAGCCATCGTCACGCGGTCTACCATGACTACAACACCGGCGAAATGTTCACGCCTTTGCAGACGCTTACCACTGGGGAAAATGAGTTTGCAATCATCAATACGATGCTGTCCGAAGAGGCGGTG
>JACMML010000092.1 GCA_014379105.1 Phycisphaerae bacterium | reverse complement strand
TTACTATTTGCGCCAGAGATGCCGTACATACAGTTAGAAGCAGAAAGAATAATGCGGATGTCAGCTGGTGGATCACGCTGCTTGCCTCCGATATCACCGGTTCCAATAACGCACGCTTGTTTTCTTCTGGCGAATAGGCGAACAGGGATTTTATACGCGCCTTTTCGCCAACCATCAATCTATCGCCGAGCCGGCGAGTAAGCCAATCGCAATCAATCGCACGAGTGTTTGCTGAAAATTGCGGTTTTGCTTCGGATCCAATTGAAGTCACTACCGAACCGAGAGGTTTATAGATGGTTGGAGAAAAAGAGATTTATAATTAAGAGCGATTTCTTCACTGCCCTGGAACGCGGCGTCGCGAACGATAAAGGCGATACTCATCAAATGCGCCTTGGCGCGGGGAGGATCCATGCTTGCCTGGAAGTCATCGCATCAGGGCGGAGCCGCGTGCCTTCTATCGATCTGATCTAACGCCAAGTTGCGTCACTGGGGTTATTCCTGGCGGATCATCCCGCGGCACTCGCTTTTAAAGCTCACGCGCGTTTGCCTCGGGCGTCAGCCAAGCTGTGGCCTGACGCCTTGGTGCGGCCCTTCAGCCATCGAAGTCGCCCGCGTTTATCGGACAAACGGAAGACCGGCGATGCATACGTATCTGATTACCGGCGGCGCGGGTTTTATCGGCTCCCATCTCGCCGAATCTCTGCTCGCAGACGGCCACACGGTGCTCGCTCTCGACGATCTCTCGACCGGGTCTCTCGAGAACGTCAAGACTTTCCGCGATCATCCGCGATTCGAGCTTGTCATCGACAGCGTGATGAACGTCGCCGTGACGTCCGGCCTCGTCGATCGGGCTGACTACATTGTTCATCTGGCTGCTGTCGTCGGCGTGCAACGCGTTTTGGACAGCGCCATCCGAACGATTCATACCATCGCGGGTGGGGCAGACATCGTTCTCGAACTCGCCACCCAGAAGAACAAGGTCGTCTTCATCGCGTCCACTTCCGAGGTCTATGGAAAATCCGCCGATCTGCCTTTGTCCGAAGACGGCGATCTGCTCCTGGGCGCGACCAACAAAGGGCGCTGGTCGTACGCCTGCAGCAAGGCGATCAACGAGTATCTCGCGCTGGCTTATTACCGCGAACGGCAACTCCCGGTCGTGGTGGCGCGGCATTTCAACACTGTCGGCCCGCGGCAGTCTGCACGTTATGGCATGGTGCTGCCGCGATTCATCGAGCAGGCAGTGGCCGGGAGGCCCATCACCATTTACGGGGATGGCATGCAACAGCGTTGTTTCTGCTATGTAGCTGACGTAATCTGGGCTATCAAGCGCTTGATCACCAGGCCTGAGCACTACGGTAAAGTCTTTAACGTCGGTTCGTCGGAGGAGATTTCCATCCTGCAACTGGCCAGGCTGGTGAAGGAAATGACGCAGAGTGATTCCGAAATCGTTTTTGTTCCTTACGATGTTGCCTACGACGACGGCTTTGAAGACATGCGGCGCCGCATCCCGGATTTGCGCAGGATTCATAACGCAATTGGCTACCAGCCGCGGGTCGGGCTGGTTAAAATTATTGAAAAAATAATGGAGCATCACTATGCCAGCGCTTGAGTTTGGAAGAATGATTGGAAGAATGATTTGGACGCTAGTTGCCGGGACGCTGGTCGCCGTCCTCGCCGCTTTCCCAACCATCGTTTTCGCCGAGGGTGTCTGGTCAATCGACGTGGGAACGGAACCTTCACTAGTCGAAGTCGGTGATGACGACCAGACGTGGTGGACCAACCGGATACAGGCGTCGTATCGGGATCCGGCCATCGGCGGGTTTTGGGTCGGGGCCGAAAGCCAGAAACGCGAGAGCCCGCACGACGAGACGCTCATCGTCGGCGGCTATCGCCGGCTAGGCGACTGGACGCTCCTGGGCCAGGTCAGCGGCGCCCCCGACCCCGACTTCGTGGCCGAGTATTCGATCGAACCGACAGTCGCCCGCAGGCTTTTCGGTACGTTCGTAGGCCAGGCTGGCTACATCTATCGTTCCTTTCCGGATTCCAAAATCCATATCGGTTCTCTGTCGGGCATTCAGTATTTCCCGGAAGGAGAGGTCGAACTGCGTGTCGGTTATGGCAAAAACAAACCGCTCAATCGCCCCATCCGCATATTGATGTTAAGAGGGCTCTGGGACGACGGTTCGGCATTCAGTTATGGAGGCAGCGCGACGATAGGGGATAACCTGTTCGATGCGACCAATGTTCCGGGAGCGGCCGGGAATAGCGGCTGGGTGATCAACGGGAATGTGCGGT
>JACMML010000091.1 GCA_014379105.1 Phycisphaerae bacterium | reverse complement strand
GCCCAGGTCGCCGCCAAGCTGCGGCCGCTGATCGATGCGGGAAAAGTAGTCCGATTCGCCAGGACGCAGTCTGATGACGCGATCCCGATTACAGCTGACGCCGCCGCATTGCTGGCGGCGATCGGACGCCTGTGCCGAGCGGATATCGTCGTCTCCAAACCGCAGCCGGACCTGCGCATCCGCCACTCGATAAAGGCCGGGGATCATTTTTACATCCTGTTTAATGAAGGCGCGCAAAAGATCGACACCGAAGTCTGCATCACCCAGACCGGCGCACTGCGCTTGATCGACACGGCCACTTGCGCCGAGGCCTCGCTAACTAACACATTTCAACTTACGCTCGCGCCGCACGAGACAAAGCTGCTCGGATTAAAGCCAAGCTGACGTAGCGGGCGGTTATGGTTCGTTGACGTGGGCGATCCCGGCATGCGGGGTTATACTCCGCGTATGTCATTGCCCGAGCACACGATCACGTTCCGCGTCCGCTACCCGGAAGTCGATTCGATGGGCTACGTCCATCACAGCCGCTATCTGCAGTATTTTGAGCTCGGTCGCGTGGAGATGCTGCGGCACAATGGGCACAGCTACGTGGACCTGGAAAAGCGCGGCATTCTATTCGTCGTCATCAAGGCAGAAATCCGCTTCCGCGCCCCGGCCAGATATGACGACGAGCTCGCGCTGCAGACTCGACTCGCGCGCCAGACGCACGTCAAATACGAGCACACCTACATCCTCAAGCGCGGCGACACCGTCGTGGCCGAAGGATCAACGACGATCGCGTGCGTGAATCGCGCCGGCGAGCTGCAGAAAATCCCCGAAGATCTGGCGACGTAGTTTCAGAAGTGAGAACGCAACCGTTTAGCGCCGCAACTCGTTGCGGGTGTTTATCACCAGCTTTTGTAAAATGCAGTTACCGATGCGCAACGTCACCGGCGCGAATTAAAACGGAATATCCCCATCATTGAACGGCAGATTCCCGTCGTCGTGGATGGCCTTCCACTGGGCACGGGTTTCGGCGATCGCGCGCTCATAGATGCCTTGGGCGCGGGCGGCCTCGAAATCCTCGCGCGTGAAATATTCTGCGGCCGGGAATGCGTAGTCGTCCGCGTCGGATTCTTCGTCTTCTGAAAATGGATTGTCCTCATCGGCGTCATCGGCATCGCTTTGCGGAGTCCACTCGCGCGCCGGCTCGAAATGGTCCGGCTGATACGGCAGATCGTGGTCGAGAAGCGGATCAATGTACTCATCATCTTCCGCGTCATCATCCGTGAAATCGGAGACCACGTTGCCGTTTTCCCCTTCACATTCGTCCGCGGCGTAATCGTCCGCGGTCGGGAAGATGTCCATCATGAAACCCAGCGCGCCGCAGTCTGGCACCGGGCACATCCAATGCCGCTCGCGATCAATCTCAACGGCCACCATCAGATCGCTCATATAGATTCGGCGGCAATGCAGGCAGCAGACTTCGATCGCGATTGCGGGCGGCGGGAAGATATCAACTGATTCGGGCATATCAGACCACCGATTTAATATACGTATCATCGTCCGGCGGCAGATTTATTCAATTGGCCTGTTCAGGGCAGGTAGTTTAAACGACGGGCGATCTACGCCTTATGCCCCGGCCCGGCGGCGTTTCATGGGCGTGGGGCGCACTTGGGCCGCTTCCAGCAATTCACGAGCTTGGGCCCGCGTGGTTTCGGTGATGCGTTGGCCGCCGATCATTTCGGCGAGTTCTTCGATGCGGGGCGCGCCGTCAACGGGGCGCACTGTCGTGTTGGTCTGTTTTCCGACCGATTCCTTGCGCACCGTGAGGTGACGATCTGCAAAACACGCGATCTGCGGGAGGTGCGTGATGCACAGCACCTGATGATGGGCCGAGAGCGCCCGCAGCTTGCTGCCGATGACCGACCCGAGCCGGCCGCCGATGTTGGCGTCAATCTCGTCGAAGACCAGCACCGACACCCGATCCCCGGCCGCTAGCACGCCTTTGAGCGCCAGCATGATCCGACCCAACTCGCCGCCGGATGCGATCTTCGCCAATGGTGATGCGGCCAATCCGGGGTTGGTCTGGACGATGAACTCCACCGCATCCGCGCCGGATGCATGCGGCTCCGACGGGCTGATCGCCACGCGAAACGAAGCCTTCTCCATGCCAAGCTCGGCGAGCTGTGCCTCGATCAATGGAGCGAGCTTCTTCGCCGCCGCTTGGCGCTTGGCCGAAAGATCGGACGCGAGTTGATGCACTTTCTTTGTCAGCGGCGCGATCTGCCGGCCCAGCGCCGCCGAGTCTTCGCCGGCCCGGTCCAGCTCCTCGATCTGCTTCGCAAGCGACGCGCGGTGCTCAAGCGTTGCTTCGATGTTGGGCCCATATTTTTTAACCAGCCGGTTCAACGTGTTCAGCCGGTCGCTCACCTCGGCCAGTTCCGACGGATCAAGTTCCAGACGATCGAGATATCGTCCCAGATCAAACGCGGCCTCGGAGAGCTGCATCGTCGCTTCCTTCACCGTGTTGGCGATGGGAGCCAGCGATTGATCGACCATCGACAGCTCGGAAAGGATGCCGGTCATGGTTCGCAAACGATCGAGCAGGGACGAATCAGATTCGTGCAACGCCGAGTGGACAGCGCCGGCTTCCTTGCGGAGCTTTTCCAGATTGCCGAGCACCAGTGCGCGCGCGGAGAGCTCTTCGTACTCGCCCGGCCGGAGTTCGGCGGCGTCGATCTCATTGACCTGGAATCGGACGAAATCGAGCTGCTGAAGCCGGTGACGGCTATTGGTCTCCAGATCGGCGAGCCGGGTTCTGGCGGCCTGGAGCTCGGTATATGCGGCGTAATAAGCGGCGCGATGTGACGCCAGTGCCGCGAAATCATCGAGAACATCGAGTTGATTCGACGACTTGAGGAGATACTGATGATCGTGTTGCCCGTGAACATCCACCAACGCCTCGGCCACGGTGCGGAGCATCGCCAGCGTGATCGGCCGGCCGTTGACCGAGACGCTCGATCGGCCGGACGCGAAGACGCGCCGCGTCAGCAGCAGTTCGCCGGCGTCGGCGGCGACAGGCAGATCGCAGGCCTCTTCGATCTGCCTGATCAGCCGCGTATCGGCGACTTCAAACACGCCCGATACCCGTGCCTCGTCCGCGCCCGACCGGAGCATGTCCGCCGGTGAGCGAAGTCCGAGCAGCAGCTCCAGCGCGCCGATCACTAGCGATTTGCCCGCACCCGTAGCGCCGGTAAAGCAGTTTAATCCGCGGTGCAGCTCGATCCGCGCATCGGTGATTACCGCGAGGTTGGAAATGTGCAGTTCACGAAGCATGCGGCTGAACCCGATCAGCGGACGACGGATCCCGCGGCGATTTCTGAGCTCGGGCTGATGATGCAGAGCTTGCCCGTCGCGTCGCTGGCCGCCAGCAGCATGCCGTTGCTGACTTCGCCGCGGATCACTTCCCGGGGCGCGAGATTCGCGACGACGACAATCTGTTTGCCGAGCAATTGATCCGCGGCGTAATGCTCCTTGATGCCGGCCAGAATCTGCCGCTTCTCGTCGCCCAGATCAAGCTGCAGCCGCATCAGCTTCTTCGATTTTTCCACCGGCTCGGCGTGGATGATCGTGGCGATCCGAAGTTGAACTTTGGCGAAATCGTCGTACTGAATCGTTGCGGGTTGATTTTCCTGCGTCATAGGTGTCCTTATTTGGGTGTCTTTTTCTGGGCCGAGTCTAGCGAGCGATGGAAAAAACCATAGCGGAAGATCAGGTAGAGAATCTTATACCCGGCCCGGAGTGTTCCGGTGAGGCTGCCGGAAACCTTAGACACCCCGAATCTCCGCGGCCGATAGTTCACCGCGATTTCAACGGCGCGGAGCTTCAGCCGCGCGGCCTTGATCTGCATCTCCACCGTCCAGCCGTAATTGGGATCGGACATGTGCAAGCGCGAGAGCGCCTCCCAGGTGATGGCCCGGAATGGACCAAGATCCGTGAATCGCGCGGCGAACAGCCATCTCATTAGAAAACAGGCGAGCTTGTTGCCGAAGTATTGCTGCGGCGTAAACGCATCCGCCGGCTGCGGCTTGAGCGTACGCGAGCCGATGACCAGATCAGCCCGACCCTCGATGAGTGGCGCGATCAGCAGCGGGAGCTCGGCGGGATCGTCCGAAAAATCCGCGTCGATAAATACGACGATCTCCGGTGGATCAGCGGATAAGTATGCGAGGCCCGCAAGGCACGCCGCGCCGTATCCCTGCCGCCGCGCCGGCACGACGATTGCGCCGGCGTCGCGCGTGACTGCCGCGGTGTTATCGGTGGAATTATTGTCGGCGACGACGATGTTGCGGATCAGCAACTTCGGCAGGTGCTTGATCACCAGCGCGACCGATTCGGCTTCGTTAAACGCTGGGATGATGACGTCGATTGTCGGTCGCGAATCCATGCTGGCCGCACCGTCAGATGTCATAGTCGTTTTCGAAAACGTGTTGATCGCGAACCGAAAGATACACGCGCTGTCCGCGCTGCAGGCCGAGTTCCTTGTGCTGCTCGCGCGAGAGCGTTGCTTCGAGCGTGGACGGGTGGTCCAGTCGTTTCAGTAGAATATTGACCACCGAGCCGCCGAATCCGATGTGCTCGATTTCCGCCGGCACGTTCTCCCCATCTACGTCTCCCTCAACCAGATTTGCGCTGATCAGCACGTCCTGTGGCCGAACGTACGTTTTCTCGCGGCCGTGGAACAGATTGACGTTTCCGAGAAATCGCAGAACAAACGCCGAAGCGGGATTCTCGTAAACCTCTTCAGGTGTGCCGAGCTGCTCGATCTTGCCCTTGTTCATAATGGAAACACGGTCCGCGAGCTCCAGCGCCTCGTCCTGGTCATGCGTGACAAAAACACTTGTGATGCCGACGTCGTCGTGCAGCTTGCGAACCCACCGGCGCAGTTCGCGCCGAACCTTCGCATCGAGCGCGCCGAACGGCTCGTCCAGCAGAAGCACCTTCGGCTCCACTGCCAGCGCCCGCGCCAGCGCCACGCGCTGGCGTTGTCCGCCGGACAGTTGTGAGGGCATACGGTGGGCGAGGTTCGCGAGCTGCACCATGTCCAGCAGCTTCATCACCCGATCCTTGATCTCCGCGCGGCGCGGCCGCAATCGCCACGGACGCGCCTTGAGGCCGAAGGCGACATTTTCGGCGACGCTCATGTGACGGAACAGTGCGTAATGTTGGAATACAAATCCAACTTTGCGGCGCGAGACGTGCTCGGCATCGACGATCTCGTCATTGAATCGCACCTGGCCTTGATCGGCGATCTCCAGCCCTGCGATGATGCGGAGCAACGTCGTTTTGCCCGAGCCGCTCGGACCCAGCAGTGCGTGCAGCTCGCCGGTTTCTATCTTCAGGCTGATTCCGTCCAGCGCCCTGAAGGTGCCGAAGGTCTTGGTGATGTTCTGTACTTCAATGCTCACTGCGCCTCTTGTTTCTTGTCGCTGAATTGCGCCGCGGCGCGCTTTTCGATGACGATCTTAAGCAGTAATGTCATCACCGACACTACCGCAAGCAGCGACGCGACGGAGAACGCGGCCTGCGTATTGTATTCCTGCCAGAGCTTTTCGATGCGCAGCGGCATCGTGTCGTTGGGGTCGGTGCTTCCGCTGACGACCGATACCGCCCCGAACTCGCCAACGCATCGCGCCAGGCACAGGATTGTCCCGTACAACAGCGCCCATTTGATCTGGGGAAGCGTCACTTTGAAGAACATCCGCCAGCCGCCGGCGCCGAGTGTCAACGCGGCCTGTTCCTGCTCGGTGCCTTGGTTCTGCATCAGTGGAATGAGGGCGCGGGCGATGAACGGAAATGTGACAAAGATCGAAGCCAGCGCGATTGCAAAAGGGGTGAAAATAATTCCACGCTGCCAGTTGCTGAATCCAAGCGGAATCCACGACTGGGCAAATCCCTGCCACTCCAGCGAAGTTGGGACCGGCCAACTGATTTTCGTCGCCCAATCGCCGCAAAAGCCGACACGGCCCATCAGCAGCACAAAAATGAGCCCGGCCACCACGGGAGAGACCGCGAATGGCAGATCGATCAGCGAGACGAACAACGTACGACCGCGGAACCGGAACTTCGTCACCGCCCATGCCGCCGCCAGACCGAAAAGGAGGTTGAGCGGCACGACGATCGCCGCGATGCCGAGCGTCATGCCGATGGCCGAGCGGGTTTTTTCGGCTTGGGCGCGGGCGCTTTGATATTTGCGCCGCTCGGGACGCGCCATAGTGCTCGAATCCTGCTCGGGCATCCGAAAGACCTGAAAATAGCGCGGCACGCCGGCTTTAACATCCTCGACCAATTGCGATGGCGATCGCAGGCTTTCCCACGAGATCCCAAACGCCTGCCTGAAGATGTTGGCCGCCGGAAGGATGATCATTGCCGTGAGGAACAGCACGGTGAAGCTGACGCCGATCCACTTGCCGATTGCCGCGGTGGGATGGCGCAGGTGCGCCGGAAGCACGCTTGCGTCAGTGGGCGCGATGACTACAGGAGCCGGGGCGCTCATGCTCGATGCCTCCGGCTGAGGTAGTCGAGCCCATTGAGAAGCAGCAGAACAATCAATGAAACGATCAGCATCACAACTGCGATCGCGGTCGCGGCGGCGATCTTCTTTTCCGGGTCGATCGGGTCGTAGATGCGGTCGAGAATCAATTGCGGCGCAATCTGGCTAAGCCCGGGAATATTGGAAGCGATGAAGATGATCGAGCCGTATTCGCCAACGCCGCGCGCAAACGCCAGCGCCACGCCGCTGATCCACGCCGGCCAGATTTCAGGCGCGATCAGCCGCCGCATGATCGTCGCGGGACCCGCCCCGAGGCTCATCGCCGCCTGCTCAGTCTCCATGTCCCAATCCTGAAGAATCGGTTGGATCGATCGGATGACATACGGTAGTCCAACGAACGTGAGCATCACCGTCACACGGCACCAGTCGCGCACGTCGAGTCCGTAGAGCCCGTAAATTTCAAATGTCCACGGCTGCGCGTCGGCGGTTCGGGCGAGGAGGGGAACATAACCATATAGATCGCCAAACGTGAGCCCCGCGACGGCGGTCGGCATGGCGAATGGAAGATCGATGATCGCATCAAAAAACTTTCGGCCGGGAAAGCGGTATCGCACCAGTGTCCAGGCGATGACCGTCCCGAAAACGCCGTTCAATAGCGCCGCCGCCAACGCCGCACTGAATGACAGCTTGTAAGCGGCCATTACGTGCGGATTCGTGATCGTATTTCTAAACTGATCCCAACTGAGATTGCTAGTTTTGAGCCCCAGTCCCGCGAGCGGGATCAGCACGAGCAAGCTCATATAAAGCGATGCGTATCCGAACGAAAGGCCGAAACCGGGCAGGATATTGGCGGGACGGGATGACATTCGTTGCAATAGTTCTCGAACCAAAACGCGACTTTAGTGGCAACGTGGTTGTCGCGGAAGCCCTGTGCATGATCTGATAACTCTGCGCCGCCCGAGGAACGAGCCTTCACCTGGTTTGTTCTCAGGAGAAGGCTCGCCCGCGGCGTGCGGTTCGTTACTGATTCGTCTTGTAAATCTGGTCAAAGACGCCGCCTTCACTGAAGAACGCGCCCTGGGCGCGTCCCCAGCCGCCGAAGACTTCGTCGATTGTGAAAAGCTTGATCGGGGGGAGATTTCCCGCGTGCTTCTTCAATGCCGCGGTGTCGCGCGGGCGATAGTAGTTGGCGCCGATGATGTCCTGCGCCTCGGGGGTATACAGCCACTTGAGGTACGCCTCGGCGACCGCGCGGGTGCCTTTGGAGTCCACGTTCTTGTCAACAATCGCCACTGGCGGCTCGGCGAGGATGGAGACGCTGGGATTGACGATCTCAAACTTATCTTTCCCGTACTCTGCCAGCGCCAAATAGGCCTCGTTTTCCCAGGTGATCAATACATCGCCGACGTTCTTCTGAGCGAAAGTGACGGTTGATCCGCGAGCGCCTGTGTCCAGTACAGGAACATTCTTGAAGAGCTTGGTGACAAACTCCCTCGCGGCGGCGTTTGTTTCAACGGGGAACGCGGTCGCGTCCTTGCCAGCTTTCACGGCCGCTTCCAGTTGGGCGCTATCACCCAGATCGCGCCCGGCCACTCCCGCGGCGTAGCCCCAGGCGGCCAGGAAGTTCCAGCGAGCGCCGCCGGACGTCTTGGGGTTCGGCGTGATGACTTTGATATCCGGCTTGATCAGGTCGGCCCATCCCGAGACGCCCTTGGGGTTTCCCTTGCGGACCAGGAACACGATCGTGGAGGTGTACGGGCTGGAATTGAACGGCAATTCAGCCTGCCACCCGGCGTCAATCAGGCCGGCCTTTTCGATCGCCGTAATGTCAGCGCCTAGCGCGAGCGTCACCACGTCGGCGGAGAGTCCGTCGATGACGGATCGCGCCTGCTTGCTTGATCCGCCGTGCGACTGTTGCAGCTCCGGCTTCTGGCCGTGCTTTGCCTGGTAATCGGCGGCGAATGCCTGGTTGATCTCTTCATAGAGTTCCCGCGTCGGGTCGTACGAGACGTTAAGCAACTTCGTTTGAGCGAAAAGGCTTGAACCGAGGGTAAGGGCCGAAACAGCAGAGACGAGCAGCGTGCGAATATTCTTTTTCATGATCGATACTCCGTACTTCTTTGTTCAGTAAATCATTGTTTGAACTGTGAAAACTCAGATGACTCCAGCCGGCCTAGTTCCGACAACCATCATGTATGGAGGTCCGTCGGGGGCGACCACACTGGTCGGTGGGAAGAAGATGGGGAGAGCAGAACAGCATTCGTATTGTCCTTGGTGTCGAGAAAGCGCCGCTTACTTTTTTGCCTGATAAATCTGGTCAAAAACCGCGCCATCGGTAAAGAACGCCGTCTGCGCCTTTGGCCAGCCCCCGAAGACCTCATCAATGGTGAACAGTTTGATTGGCGGAAGTATCTCGGCATGCTTCTTCGCAATCGCCGGGTCGCGCGGGCGGTAATAGTTCTCGGCGATGATGTCCTGAGCTTTTGGCGTATAGAGGAAATTCACGAATGCCTCGGCGGCGGCGCGTGTGCTGCGCTCGTCGACGTTCTTGTCAACGATCGCCACCGGCGGCTCGGCGAGGATCGATACCGACGGGTAGACGATCTCGAACTTATCCTTCCCGTATTCTTCCTGTGCCAGCCAGGCCTCGTTTTCCCAGGTGATCAGTACGTCGCCGATATTCTTCTGCGCGAACGAGACGGCCGATCCGCGGGCGCCGGTGTCCAGAATGGGAATGTTCTTGTACAGCGCGGTGACAAACTCTTTGGCCTTGGCGTCGTCATACGCGGGGAATGTGGTCGCATTCTTTGCGGCCGCCAGCGATTCGTTCAATGCCTCAGCGCTCGCCAGATCGCGTGCCGGCGCGCTCGCCGCGTAACCCCAGGCGGCGAGGAAGATCCATCGCGAGCCGCCGCCGGTCTTGGGGTTGGGCGCCAGCGCCTGCACGCCGGGCTTCACAATGTCGTTCCAATCTTTGATCCCCTTGGGATTTCCCTTGCGGACCAGAAAGATGATTGTCGAGGTGTACGGGCTGGAGTTGTAAGGCAGACGGCTTTGCCACCCGGCGTTGATCAATCCGGCGTTTTCGATGCTTGTAATGTCATGCGCCAGCGCCGGCGCAATGATGTCGGCCTTGAGTCCATCGACGACTGCGCGGGCCTGCTTCGCCGAACCGCCGTGCGATTGCGAGACCGACACCGCCGTGCCGGTCTTGGCTTTGTAGTCGTCCGCGAACGCGGCGTCGATCTCGGTATAGAGTTCACGGCTCGCATCGTAAGACACGTTGAGCAGTTGAATCTCAGCGCCCGCGAACGACGCGGCGAGCAAAGGAATCGCCAACGCGGCGGCTGCAATCGGTTTCCAGATATTCATGGCTCGTTCCTCTTTAATCGCCGAATCCACACCTTTGACGGCGGAACAATAACAGCTTGATTGGATAAGTCAACTAATGCTATAGGTTTACTAGGTAATATATCCGAGCTGATCCAGCATCCAGACTATCGGAGTTTAAAGCTCTGTGGTTGCTAGACTTGCGAGTTCACTACGCTCGCTCTTGGCGAGGGTGATATGACCGACGATTCCCTGACCTTTCAGACGTTCGACCAAGTAAGAAAGACCGTTGCTCGAGGAATCGAGGTAGGGATTATCGATTTGCGTGGCGTCGCCGGTGAGGACGAGTTTCGTGCCTTCACCAACACGGCTGACGATTGTCTTGACCTCGTGCGGCGTCAGGTTTTGCGCTTCATCGACAATCATAAACTGGTGCGGAATTGATCGGCCGCGGATGTAGGTGAGTGGCTCGAGCACGACTTGACCGGATTCGACAAGCTGCTGAATGCGCTGCTCGACATTCGAGAGCTGCGCGTGGGTCTTCACTTCGTTTCCTTCGGAGCTGAGGCGGTTGGACAGCAGGTACGACATGTTGTCGAAAATCGGCTGCATCCATGCGCGCAGCTTGTCGTCCTTGTCGCCGGGCAGATAGCCGATGTCGCGGCCGAGCGGCATGATCGGGCGGGCGACGAGCAGCTTTGCGTAGGCCTGATCGTTCAGCACCTTGTTCATCCCCGCCGCCAGCGCGAGCAGCGTCTTTCCGGTGCCGGCCGAGCCGATGAGGGAGACGAGGCGCACCGAATCATCCATCAGCAGGTCCATCGCCATCTGCTGCTGCAGGCTGCGCGGCACGATGCCGAACGTCGGCCCGCGCCGCGGACGAAGTGGAATCAGCGCCCCCGAGTCGGGTTTATACCGAGCAACCGCCGTGTGATCCGGATTGCCCTGGTCGCGCAATAGCACAAATTCATTGGCGTGGATCGGCGTTTCAAAATCGATGATCAACTGCTTCTGCGAGTAGAGCTGATCGATCTGATCCGTAGCCACCAGCACTTCGCGCCAGCCGGTGTAGAGGTGCTCGAAATCCACCTTCGTCGATTCCATATCCTCCGACGGAATCTCCATCGAATCGGCTTTGATTCGCGCGTTAATGTCCTTGGTGATAAAGATCACCCGGCGGCCTTGCTGCTGGAGCGTGTAGGCGGTGCAGAGGATGCGGTTGTCTGGAGAATTGACGGTGAGCATCGGACAGGCGTCGATGTTGCCGTCGATGACGACGCGCACCGATCCGCCGGTCTTGGCGTCGGTGATGCCGTCGTGCAAGTTGCCTTGTTTGCGCAGCGTATCCAGATGCCGGATCGACGCTCGCGCGTTTCGGCCGAGGTCGTCGGAATTGACTTTGAACGTGTCCAGTTCCTCCAGCACGTCGAACGGGATGATCACCTCGTTGTCCGCGAACATGAACATCGCGTTGGGGTTGTGCAGGAGGATATTCGTGTCCAGAACAAACGTCTTGCGTGAAGACGAAGAAGAGGGGGGCGTGGGCATTTTCGCGACCATCCATTGTCAAACGGCGACGAAGTACTCCGACTTCGACAAAGATTTCTCGGGGCGAATTATCAATCGAATGTGTTTCGGATACAACCTCTAAACAATGCTTTACCCGATGATTTTTGCGCCGCGGTTTGTCGAAAAGATGTGGGGCGGAAGGAAGCTCGCGTCGGTCCTGAACAAACCAATTCCCCCGGAAAAGCCGATCGGCGAGAGCTGGGAACTGTTCGATTTCCCGCCCGGAGTCGTCGAGGATTCGAAGGAATGGATTAGCGCAGTCCTTACAAACGGCCCGCTCGCCGGGCAGACGCTACACCAACTCGTCGGGCGGTTCGGCCGCGATCTGCACGGCGACGTGCCGCTGGTCGGCGAGCACGGACAATTTCCGATTCTGATCAAGTTCCTTGACGCGCGCGAGGACCTGTCCGTGCAGGTGCATCCGCCGCAGTCCTATGCCGACACGCACCCGGGCGCGCATCTGAAGAATGAGGCGTGGTACGCCGTGCAGAGCGATCCAGGCGCTCGCATTCTCAAAGGCCTCGTGCCGGGGACAACGCAAGCGACGTTTGAGCAGTCCATCAAAGATGGCACGTGCGAGCAGCAGTTGGGATCGATCCCCGTGAAGCTCGATGATTGTCATTATCTCCCCAGCGGCACGGTCCACGCGTTGGGCGCCGGTTGCCTGGTCGCAGAGGTGCAGACGCCGAGCGACACGACATACCGGGTCTTTGACTTCAATCGGATCGACCCGAGCACCGGCTCGCCGCGTACGCTTCACGTGCAGCAGGCGCTGGACTGCATCGATTTCACCACGCCCCAGCCGCCGCCGATGCGCCGGCGCCATGAGGCGGGATTTTTCACAACCGTTACGCGCCTGGTTCAAGCGCCGCAATTTATGATCGAGAAGGTGCGGATGAGTGAAGGCGTGGCGCAGAAGATTCCGTACAGCCAGCCGGTGGTGTGGATCATGTTGCAGGGGGAAGTATCAATCGCGGTCAAAGGCGCAGCCGATGCAACCACGGTCGGACGCGGAACCACGGTGCTTTTGCCCGCAAATATGGCCGACCCAGTGGTGACCGCTGGCAGCGACGCGGCGTGGCTGGAGGTCACGTTTCCTGATCAGCTGTAGCGATACGCCAACCCTGACATCGCCCGCCGGCTGTGAGCATTGCTGGTTCTGTGGTCTAATATGCACATCGATGAAAGAGCGTATCCAAAAAGTATTGTCCGAGGCCGGCGTTGATTCGCGTCGTCATGTTGAAGAGATGGTTCTGCAAGGCCGTATCGCGGTGAACGGCGAGCTCGTCTCGCGCCTGCCGGTGATGGTGGACCCGGAGACGGATCGCGTCGACATTGATGGCCAGCGCGTGCAGATCCAGCGACGCATCAACAAAGATCGCGTCTATGTGCTGATGAACAAGCCCAAGAACGTCTATTGCACCAATGTCTCGCAAGGCGAACAACGCCGCGCGATCGATCTGCTTCCGCCGGATTTCAACTATCGCGTCTACCCGGTCGGCCGGCTTGATTGCGAGTCGCGCGGGCTGCTTCTGTTGACCAATGACGGGGAACTCACGCAACAGTTGACGCACCCGAAATTCGGCGTCGTTAAGACCTACACCGTCGTCGTTGACGGATTCGTGACGCCCGAGACGATCATCAGGCTCTCCGAAGGCATCTGGCTGTCCGACGCCACCGGCCGTGGGTTCAAGACCGGGCGCACTCACCTGAAGATGGTGCGGCGCTCCGGCGAAAGCAGCATCCTGCAGATCACCATCAAAGAAGATCGCAACCGCCAGGTGCGCCGCATGCTCGCGCGTGTCGGCCACAATGTGCGGGAGATGACGCGAACTAAGATGGGCACGCTGGAACTCGGGAAGCTGCAGCCGGGAGAATCGCGCCTGGTGTCGCCGGCGGAAAT
>JACMML010000090.1 GCA_014379105.1 Phycisphaerae bacterium | reverse complement strand
GGCCGGTGAATCGCTCGATGCGCACGTTGGAGCCGGCGAGCAGGCTGGTGAGCGTCAGGTAATGCTGCTCGGCCAGCACTTCGGTTGGCGCGAGCATCGCCGCCTGCATCTTGTTTGCCACCGCCATCAGCATCGCGTAGAGCGCAACGATGGTCTTGCCACTGCCGACATCGCCTTGCAGCAGGCGATTCATTGGCTGGCGCTGCTGCAGATCGCGCGCGATCGCGTATACCGCGTGCGTCTGGGCGGCGGTCATCTGGAACGGAAACCGCGAACGGATGCGCTCATCCAGCGTGCGATCAATCCGCAGCACCGGCGCGCTGAGCCGGCCGATGCGGAGACGCCGCGACAGCGCCAGGCCAAGCTGCAAAAGCATCAGTTCATCAAACACCAGCCGCCGTCTTGCCGCGGCTGCCTCGCGTTGCGAAGCGGGGGTATGGATTTGCCGGTACGCATCGGCCCGCGCCATCAGCTTGTGCCTGGCCAATAGCGATGGTTCAAACCATTCCAGCACCGGTGTGACCAACTGCTCGATGTGGTCGCGGATCGTTCGCGAGATCACATCGCTCGGCAGTTTCGCGCCCGCAGAATAAACCGGCTTGAAGACCGACTTCTCGATGGCCGGCGTGGATTCGTCAACGGTTTCCCACTTCGGATTAACCATCTGCGGGATATTTCGAAAGAAGCGCACCTTTCCTTTAAGCCGGATTTGCTGCCCCGGGTGAATTCGCGAACGAAGATACGCGCCGTTAAACCAAACGGCCGCCAGCGTGCCGGAATCATCCTGGATCGATGCCTCAAACCGCGCCCTCGGATATGAAGCGATGTAGTCCACCGCCGTCACTTCGCCGCGGGCGTTCTGGATTGTGTCCGGCGTCAGCTCGGCGATCGTCCGCTCGGCGATCTCCAGTTCGTAGCGATAGGGGAAATAGTTCAGAAGATCGTCGCTGGTTTCCACGCCCAGTTTCTTGAGCAGCGCCGCGCGGGTCGGCCCGATGCCGGCGAGCGACTCCACCGAATCATTCCCGGCAGCACGCGGTGGCTGCGAAGGCGCACTGCTCACGATTCCCAACCGTCCTGCCCGATGAGGGGGACAAACCGGACGCCGCAGATGGCGTGCTGTTCCAAGCCGCCGGGCGTCTTCACATACCGCATCAGCTGCTGTGCGGTCCGGTCGCCGATGGGTGCGATGCAGACGCCGCCATCGACGAGTTGGTCGGCCAAGCCGCGCGGGAGGGACGGCGCAGCGGCGGTGACGATAATCCGATCATACGGCCCGTGCTTCGGCCATCCGAGGGAGCCGTCGCCGAAATGAAAGTGAACATTGCGGATTCCCAGCGACATGATCCGCTCAAACGATTCGTCCAGCAGCGATTTGATCCGCTCCACCGTGTAAACCTCGCCGGTAAGCCGTGCCAGAACGGAGGTCTGGTAGCCGCTACCAGTGCCGATCTCCAAAACGCGATGGTCCGGCTCGGGGCGCAGGGCTTCGGTCATCAGCGCGACGATGTAGGGCTGGCTGATCGTTTGCCCGTGACCGATCTGCGCCGGAGCGTCGTCAAACGCATGGCCTTGGATTTCCTCGGGCAGGAAGCGCTCGCGCGGCAGCCATTTCATCGCCTCAATCACGCGCGGATCGCGGATGCCCCGCGCGATGATCTGCTGCTTGATCATCTTCTCCTGTCGGGCGGATGGGTCGATCGGCAAATTCATCATCCGATATTGTACCTTTGCGAGCGGGCGACACGAGCCGTACATTTCAATTTCATGACACCGGCGGTAATAACTTTTCTCACCGATTTCGGCCTTTCCGACCCGTACGTGGCGGAGATGAAGGGGGCCGTCCTGAGGATTTCCACAGGTGCCTGCATGATCGACATCACCCACGGCATTTCGCCGCAGGACGTGCTGGCGGGGTCAATCGCGCTGGACCGGGCTTTGCGGGCGTTTCCGCCGGGCACGGTGCATGTGGCGGTGGTGGACCCGGGCGTCGGGTCGGCACGCCGATTGTTGCTGGCGGAGATCGATGAACAGTTCGTGCTCGCGCCGGATAACGGGTTGATCACCTGGGCCATCGCGCGAGCCCGACGGGTCAACATCCGCGAACTGACCTGGCGGCCGGCACAGGCGACAGCGACCTTCCATGGCCGCGATATTCTCGCGCCCGCCGCCGCGATGCTCTCGACTGGCCAACTCGCGGACGACTCACTCAGTTCGCTTGATAATCCGGTCCTCCTCAATGTCCGCCCCGCGACGTGCCTTGACGAGACTGTTGTGGTCTACATCGATCATTTCGGAAACGCGATCACGAATGTGCCCTTCGAATTGCTCCATGACGGTCTGACCGTGGATGGAGTTGGCGAGGTTCGGCGAACGTACAGTGATGTTGAACCCGGCCAGGCTGTGGCGCTCATCGGGAGCGGTGGACTGCTGGAAATCGCAATACGCAACGGTTCGGCCGCCGCCACTCTTGGACTGCGGCCGGGCGCGAAGATCGGGGTGCGATGACAACCCAGCACCTTCAGACGCTCGATAAGCAGCACGTCTGGCATCCGTTCACGCACATGTCGCTGTGGCTCGCGGACGATCCACTTGTCATTGTCGCCGGCGACGGAATGCATTTGATTGATTCTGACGGGCGTCGCTACCTCGATGCCATCTCGTCGCTCTGGTGCAACGTGCACGGCCATCGCGTGAAGGAGATCGATGACGCTGTCCGGGCGCAGCTCGATCGCATCGCGCACTGCACGATGTTGGGTCAGACGAATGACCAGGCCATCATTCTGGCGGAAAGATTGATCGCAATCGCGCCGCGCGGTCTGGCGAAAGTTTTCTACAGTGACAGCGGGGCGACCGCGACCGAGATCGCGTTCAAAATGGCGGCGCAGTATTGGTGGAATCTCGGCCGGCCTCAGAAACATGAGTTCATCGGTCTCACCGACGGGTATCACGGCGACACAGTCGGGGCGATGTCCGTGGGCATGACGGCCGCATTCCATAAACCGTACCGGCCGCTGTTGTTTAAAGTGCATTACGCGCCGGCACCGTTTCCGTATCGCTATCCGGTCCCCGGCGATTGCGGTGTTCATGCACTGGCGGCGATTGAAGAAATTCTCAAGGCGCATCATCAGACCATCGCGGCGATCTGCATCGAACCGATCGTGATGGGTGCGGCGGGGATGATCGTCCATCCCCACGGATTCCTCACCGGAGTGCGGGCGCTCGCCGACAAGTACGACGTGCTGCTGATCTGCGACGAGGTCGCCACCGGGTTCGGGCGGACCGGAACGATGTTTGCCTGCGAACACGAGAATGTAACCCCCGACATTCTCTGCCTCGCCAAAGGCCTCACCGGCGGCTACATGCCGCTGGCGGCGACTTTGGCGACACAGCGGATATTTGACGCATTTCTGGGAGAACCACACGAAGGGAAGACCTTCTTTCATGGCCACACCTACACCGGCAACCCGCTCGCGTGCGCGGCGGCGATCGCTTCGCTTGATCTGTTCGACAAGAACGATTTGATCGCCTCGGTGCGGCGCAAATCCCTGGAGCTGACGGAACTGCTTTCATGCGTGAATGAACTGGAGCATGTGGGAGATGTGCGTCAGAAAGGCTTTATGGTTGGGATCGAGCTAGTAGCGGACAAAGCGTCGAAACGACCGTTCGATCCGAAACAGCGCGTGGGCGCGGCGGTCTGCCGGCGCGTGCGCGATCGCGGGATAATCGTTCGACCCCTTGGCGACACCATCGTCATCTTTCCGCCATTGGCGACGGAGTTAATTCAACTGCGCGAGATTGTCGATGCCGTGTATGCCGAGATCGCGCGCATTGGCGAGTTGCCATCGGTGTCCGATCGCGGCGATGATCAAATTGCGGGAGATTTCTGATGCGCGTCGTTATTTTGCTCGTTCTCATCATCGCCGGATGCACAGCCGCGCCGCGCGGGACGCTTCTGCGTACCAACAGGCCGTACGATTTTGCGATCGACGGAGAAGGTTATTTCATCGTCGAGACCGGGCACGGCGGATACCTGTTCACACGGCGGGGTGATTTCTTTATCGACACCAACCGCTATGTCGTCACCGCCGACGGCTATCGACTCGCGCCCCCATTGCAGATACCGCAAGATGCCGGCGAAATGCGTGTGGCGTTGGACGGCCGGGTTGTAAGCATCACCTCGGCCGGCCGCGGCGCTGAGCCGGTGGGCCGGATTCGGGTCGCTACGTTTGCCAAACCTGATGCGCTCGATCGCGACGGCACCTATTTTATCCCCACCGCCGGCTCCGGAGACCCTGTGACGCGCGAACCCGGTAGCGGCGGGGCAGGGACGATCAAGACGGGGTTTCTGGAAAAGTGAACTTACCCCGACTGCCCATCCCCGGCCTGTTCATCACCGCCACAGACACCGGCGTCGGCAAGACGATCATCGCCGGCGCGATCGCACGATCGCTGAAATCAGCCGGACGGCGTGTGGCGGTGCTCAAGCCGGTGGCGACCGGGTGTGCAAGCGTTCGCGAAGGGCTCGTAAGTGAAGACGCCGAATTCCTCGCGGCCGCGAGCGATACGCACCACCCGCTGGATTTGATCTGCCCGAACCGTTACCAGGAGGCGCTCGCGCCGTCGGTCGCGGCCCGGCGTGCGAAGCAGCCGCTTGATTGGGAAGCGGTCGCGCGATCGATCCGTATCATGTCCGCCGACTCAGACGCGATGATCATTGAAGGCGTTGGCGGCGTGCTCGCACCGCTGGACGACAAGACCAGTGTCCGTGACATGATCGTCGCTCTGGGTACCCCCGCGGTGATTGCCGCCCGGGCGGGCCTCGGAACCATCAACCACACGCTGCTCACCATCGAGGCGTTGCGCTCGGCCGGCGTGCCGATTGCGGGTGTGGTCATCAACCGCTACCCGACCGATTCGGTCGGCATCGCCGAAGAGAGCGCCCCGCGAGAGATCGAGCGAATCGCCAAGGCGCCGATATTGGCGATCGTGCCGGAGGAACGGATTCACCTGCCGACGATCCCGGCCGGGATCATGTCGGCGATCGCACAGGTCGATTGGGAAGCATTGCTTGGTTGATCGTGCATTTCTTCTCGTCACCGCCGCGACATTTTCATAATGCCTGCAGCGGTGCGACCCCGTCCTGTGTGACTAGGAACAGCTTGTCGGTCACCTGGTGCGGCATTGTGCGGTAATCCTGCGCTACCTGAGCGCCGAGCCGGCTGACGGTGTCTTCGTCGCTGCGGAAACAGAGCAGGATATCGCGATTGGGGACGGCGCACGCGAAGGGGCTGCCGAGGTATTCGCGAAGGCGGTCGTGCAGCGTGGGGAGCAGGATGCGGCTGGCGTCGTAGCCGTCGAGGGTTTGGAAGACGACGAGATTGACGCTGCCGTCCTCGTCCTGTGCCGCATGAGCCTGGATCGCGTGGCTGCGGGCGATCAGGTTCGCCATCGCGACTTCGTGAAGCTCGTCCACTGTCTTCTGCCAACGGCTCAGCTCTTCGGTCGGGACGTACGCAAATGTGCGATCGCTATCCAGCACGTACGTCACCGCGAGCCCTTCTATCACCGGCTGTGTGACGATGTTGGATTGGCGGAGGTCGGCCAGGTCGGACGCCACGACAATCGGCATCAGCCGTTCTTTGATCTCATCAAAACCTGCGAAGCGGTCTGGCGTCCCCTCGGCGTCCCGTAGTAGTTCGACCGCCCATCGCTCCACCTGGTGGCGTAGCTCTTCGGGCGCGAGTTGGTGGACGCGATAGAGATTCTCCAGCGACGCCACCCGGCCGTTCATGCGAATGGAAAATGACTGTGGCGCTCTGGCGATCTTCGCGAGCGGAAAACGAGATCGCACGATGTCGATCACCTGCTGTGCGAACTGCTCACGCGAAACTTCTGGCATACCTGGACGAATTGTAGCTGCCTCATGCCGGTGAGGCGAATCGGATGGTTTCTACAAATAACCATCGAAACGCCGGCATTGCCATGCTGGAAATCGCTGAGTGACAGGTTGTTGTATTCAGCGCGCCGACGCTCGACAATCGGGATAAGGAAAGGACTCTTTAGATGTCACAAGGGATTCGGCTGGCAGTGCTGGGAGCGGGGGCGACAGGAAGGGCGCACGCCGCCGGGGCGCAGGCGGCGGGTGGATTTAGGCTGACGGCGGCGGATTTAATTCCGGATCGACTCACGGCGCTGGCGAAACAATTCGACATCGCCAACACCGTCGCCGACGCGGCGGCGATCGTCAACGACCCGGCGATCGATGCCGTCTGCATCTGCCTGCCGACTCATCTGCATGCGCCGATCGCTGTCGCGGCGCTGAAGGCGGGTAAGCATGTTTTGATCGAGTTCCCGCCGGCGCCGAGCAGCCGCGACGCGAAACTCGTCGCGCGTGCGGCCGAGAAAGCGGGTCGAACCGTTCTGTACAGCGCCGCCCGTCGCTTCGGAGCGGCCGAGCAATCGGCGAAGCAGGCGATCGAGAAGGGATATCTCGGAAAGATCTATCACACCCGTATTTCGCTGCTGCGCACCCGGGGCATCCCGCGCGGGACTGGGTGGTACACCAATCGCGAACAAAGCGGCGGCGGGGCCATCATCGACCTCGGCCTGCCGCTGGTAGACCTACTCAGCTATCTGGCGTCGCCCGCCAGGCTCAGCAGTGGGCTGGCGGTCGCTCATTCCCGCATGGGCGGGATCGGAGTGGAGGAGGCCGGGTCGATGCTTCTGAAATTTGACGACGGCGCGACCGCCGAGCTGAGCGTGGCATGGGCGCTGAACCAGCCGCCGGGGCAGGCGGGAACTGTGTTCCGCATCAGCGGAGAGACCGGAGCCATTGACCTGTACACCGGACAAGGGCCGGTCCTGTTTCGCGCGTTTGATGACAAAGGCGTCGCCAAAGCGACCCCGCTAAAACAGCCGAAGGTGGCGGGGCATACCGCGCTGCTGCGACACTTCAAGGACTGCATTGCCGGCAAATCCACGCCGATCTGCGGGGCGGCTGACGGTGTGGCGCTGATGGAGTGTTTCGAGATGATCTACAAGTCGATCGGGACGGGAAAGCCGGCTCATTTCCAGTAATCACGCCACCGATGACCGGCGCGTCGCTTCGACCTTGAGCGTCATGTGGTGGAGCACTTCAAGGCGGTTCTTTACCACCGTCATGCTTTCCGGGCGTTTCTGGGGCGTCGTACGAACGCACTCGATAACGAAGTTTGACAGGCTCTCTGGCACCATTGGATTGATCTGGTGCGGGGTCTGAATCTGCGAATCAACCAGAAAGCTGTTTTCCCCTTTGGCGATCGTGAAGAGCGTCGGCATTTTTTTGCCGGTGAGCGCCCAGTACATTGTCGCGCCGAAGTTGTAGACGTCAGTCTGCGGGCTGACGGGCTTGCACTTCACCTGCTCGGGGGCGATGTAGTCGGGTGTGCCCTGAATGCGAGGCTTGGAAGTTCCGATTGGGCACGCCTGTCCGAGATCGATCACTTTCACGTCGCCCTCGCCTGTGGTCATGATGTTGCCAGGCTTCAGGTCGCAGTGAACATAACCGGCATCATGCATGGCCTGCAGCGCCTCGGCGGTTCGGATAAAGATGTCGATGATCTCACTCATCAGAGTCGGCAGGTAGCGATCCAGTGGTTCGCCTTGAAACAGCTCCATCACGAGCCCGGCCTGCTGGACCCGCATCATCAGTGAGCGCTGCACGTGCATGTCGATTACGGCGCGCAATCCCTTGTGACGAAGGTTTTTGCCGACGCTGTACTCGTTTTCCAGTTGCTCGATGAAGCGGACGGATTTGTCATCCGACCGTACGACGTGCTTCAGGGCGCAGATCTGCCGGGTGACCGGGTGCGACGCGGCATAGATGCGGCTCCCCGCGCCGTCACCAAGGTGGTGAAGGATTTTGTATCCAAAGAGGGTCGCTGGCATCGTTTCGACGCCAATTTCCCCGGACCGAGACTGAGTACTGCTCATAACCAACCCTAACTGCGACTGGCTTATCCAGACAAACGGCAGAAGTGCGACGTTTATTCTGTCCCACGAACTGATTTTCCATCATACCGTCGCTGGCGCGAAAAATCGCGTTCCAAACGCCGGATCATGCCCATCTGGTGGCCCTTAGGTTCGCCAAGTCCCTATTTTTCGGTTTTCGCACCGGGTGGGGTAATCAGCGGACTTCCCTTTTTTCGCATGACGCCCGTCTTATCGGAAGCGGACCAACTGTTGTTAACGGTCATGCCGTCAAGGCGGATTCGTCCGAGTAGCTTGAATTCAACGAATGCGGCACCGGCTTTGAATTTGCCGCCTATTGAGACGCGGTCGAGGATTGCGCTATCGACGGCATAGACAAAGTCCGCGCCGCGCTTGTCGTCCTTGGCGATCACCACAAAATCGTCCAGACGCGCAAGCGCAACCTGGCCGGTGCTTTCCATGGTTCCGATCGGGTAGAACGTCTTTCCTTCGATCACCAATCGCGCCGCGGCGGGGGGGATTCGGACGTAGCCGTCGGTGTCGGCGGCGGTATCGCGGAAGAGGGCGCGAATCGCCAGCAGCTTTTTCGAGTTGTCCTTTGGGAAGGTAAGCGATTTGGAGTCCGGCCGAAGTTCGCGGATTTCGGAATCGATCAGCGTCGGGAACGGATTGATAATGCTCAGGCCGCTATCGGGAATCGCCACCTGCGCGTCCTTTGCGCCGTTGATCACCACCCGGCGAACACCCGAATCCGCGCCCACGCGATTCGCGAATGCCTCTGTGCCCAGATCGGGATGCATCTCCGTGAATTTGATATTCCCTTGGAACGCGCCTTCGCTGGCGGTGGACACGAGCGACAGGACCAGATCGTCTGCGGGAAGCAACATGCTCGATCGTTTGGCGGGTTCAAGTGTGTCGGGCACCAGTTCACTTCGAATCTGCGAGTCTAAATCTGACCGTGCTGCGCTCCCGGCCGCTGCTCGAGGGAGCGTTACTTCGCGTTCACGCAATTCGTACCGCGCGAACGCGGCCGATGGTCCGAACGGAAGCAACTGTCCGCCAACCGCAAACACGCCGCCGGCCATCAACGCCGCGATCAGACCGAACGCCACCGCGCAGCCGCGGTCGACCCAAAGCGGCAGGCGAATGTTGCCCGGCACGACGGCGTCGAAAATCACGCGGAGGATGATGTAGGTGACGCCGTAGAGACCAATCAGAACCATCGCCTGGGCTTGATCGACCATCGCGCCCGGCTGCAGCGACACGACGATCTGCTCGTAGTAGCCGAACGCGACTAGCGTCGCGAGGGCCGCGCAGCCGGCGCTGATCGCGGACGTGAAACCGCCTTGCAGGAAATGGAAGTAGGTGATGCCCGCGACGATCAGCAGAATAAGAATTGAAAAGATCATGGCTAAATGCTCGACTAATACGTACCAATCACCCGAATGCGCTGACGTCTGATGGCTATGAAGTCTGGTTCGGCTGTTGCTGCTGACGCGAAGACGAACTGCCGCTTGACCGCAACACCCGCAACACTTCTTCAACGGCGGTGTCGCCGAGTTCCACACGTGCCAACGCCGATTCCTGCAGGTATCGCTGCTTCTGCTTGCGGAACAGCGCCTTCAACTGATTAACAGTACCGCCGGCTAAAATTGCCCGGCGGACTTCGTCGTCGATCTGGAAAAACTCGAATACGCCCATCCGACCCTGGTAAGCCAATCCATGACAGAACGGGCAGACGATCTCGTTGCCTTTCTGATCGCGCATCGGCTCTTTGCGGGCCTGATACAGCTTGCTCACGCGATCCGCCCGCATGTTCATCTTCTTCAGTGCGTCCTGATCCGGCGTGTAAGCGACTTTGCACGCCGGGCAGAGCACGCGGATCAGCCGCTCGGCCACGATCATCTTTAGGCTGTCCATCGCGAGCGTGTCGTCGCCGATGAGCTTGCGCCAGGCCGTTAACGCGTCAAACGCAGTCGGCGCCCGCATGCCGATATAAACGCGCCGGCCTTTCTGGGCATACCGGGCCAGGTCTATCGCGGAACGCGGGTCTTCGCACTTATCCAGATAGATGACATCAGCTTCCTGCGAGATCAGCCACTCGATTTGCTTCTGCTCCTCGGCGGCCGGTGCGCCGGGGGAGATTGTCGTTGTCCGAATGCCTTCGAGCTCAACCTGAGGGTCGCGCTCCAGCGTCTGCATGTGCGACAGAAACGCGTCATGCTTTCGCATCACCGCATAACAAAGATTGGTCAGCCCATGACCATCGGGGGCGGTGAGGAGGACAACGCCCGCCGGGTCGGCGATCGCATTGAGCATCTGCTCCTGCTGGTCCGGCAGCATTCCGAGCGTGTCGATGGTGCGGTCGAACTGTTTTTTCATGTCCACGCGCAGGCGCATTAGCTCGCCGGACGTGGAGCCGGCGGTGTAGATATCCAGTTCGCGTTTGCCGCCGCCGGCGAGGATTTTCATGCTGCCGGTCTGCGGCTTGCGACGATCGGAGATGTCCATGCCGGCGAGTTGCTTAGTCAGTTCGATCGCGGCCGATGCGAGTTCTTTGGAGAAATTCTTGCCCTCGAGTGTCACGCCATCAACCGTATAGCGTTGCACGGAGCCGCCTTCGGTGGGGCGCAGATCGATGCGCTGTGAGCCGAGCTTCATCGGCGCCTGCAGCAGCGATTGCAATGCGTCGTAAGCCTGTCGGACAGGGTCCTCATCCGCCGGCGGAGTCATCGACCTTCCACCTTTGTCGATCAGTACGACGTTGCCTTCGGTCTCCTTAACTTCCTTCACTTTCTTGCTGCCGAAGCTGCGCATCGCGTCGCTGAATTTCCCGCCCAGATCACTGAGGCCGACTGTCTGATTGCGCCAGATCAGGTAGTAACCCACTTCGGCGAGAAAGATGAACATGAAGATGCCGAACGCCGCGATG
>JACMML010000089.1 GCA_014379105.1 Phycisphaerae bacterium | reverse complement strand
GATCGCGCGGCGCAGCGGCGTCACGACGACATCAACAACGCCGTCGGTCGGATGGGTCTATGAGGTGTTGAAAGATAAAGCGATCGGACTCGGGGCGTTGATCTGCAATCAGGGCGCGCAGTATTCGGCGGACATTGTTTCGGCGAGCCGGACGGGGCGCGCTTATCGGCACGTGCGGATTGTGGTGGATACAGCGGTCACACCGGTGCGCATTGTTTATCGGCGCGATCTGACCGACCGGGGATGGCCGCTGGAATCGCAGATTCTTACTCAACTTACGTCCGGCCAAAGCGTACAAAATGGCGGGGCGTCACGGGTTTCTGGAGGTCTTCGTTGATATTGCGAACAGGCTCAAGCAGTCTCGGACTTTTGCTCAGCGATCGCGGGATCGTCTGCGCACAGGTCGTCGCTTCGGGCGCGGACCGATCGGTGAAGAAGATCGGTTTTTTCACGTCCGATGCCGCACTGCTTGCAGAGCCCGAAACGACCGGCCGCGCGCTGCGGCAGTTTCTGGATGCACACGGATTCAGTTCCAATCGTGCCGTCGTCGGCGTGCCGGCGCGCTGGACGATCGCGCAGGAAAAAGAGCTGCCCGCGGTCTCGGTCAGCGAGGCCAAATCAATCCTGCGCCTCGCCGGCGAGAGGCTTTCGCAGACTGATGCCGGGTCGCTGATTGTGGACTACGCGGGCAATCTCAGCTCCGGCGGCACACGCGCGCTGCTGGTCGGAATTTTACGCACACAACTCGGCAAGATTGAGAAGCTCGTCGATGCCGCGGGTCTCACGCTCGTGGCCGCGTGCCCGGCGGCGCTGGCGACCTCGGCGTTTGTAAACGGTGATCACTCGATGCTCTATCTCGCGCCCGGCGGCGCCGAAATGGTGCAGTGGGAGGAGGGCATGCCTCGCGCCGTTCGCCCGCTGACGGCGGCCGGGTCGGACGCGGTGGCGGTGGGAAGTGAATTCAAGCGCGCCATGGCGCTACGCGGCGGACTCGCCGGCGAACTGCTCGTCTGCGACGCCGTCGGAATGGATGTGCCGGCCAGCACCGGACTGTTGGCGCGGATCGGCGCGTCGGCGCGGGCGATGACTACCGAGTCGGCGCTGGGTGTTAAGGTTGATCTCGCGGCCCACAATGGCACGGCCGCGGGGATCACCAGCGGCGCGGCGCTGCCGGCAGTAGCGCTGGGGTTGCTGGGGATTGATCGCAAGCGACTCCCCCTGGATTTCACCGATTCAAAACTCGCCGAAGAAACCACCAGCCGCTTCGGCCGCCAGACATGGATGGGGATCGCCGCCGCCGCGGGGCTGGTGATCGCGATCACCGTGCTCTACTTCACCGCCCAGTCGCGCCGCCAGGACGCCGACGACCTGGCCAAGAAGCTCAAGTCGATGGATGCGGATGTCAAATCCGCCCGGGAATCGATCTCCCGTCTCCAGTACGGCCGCACCTATTTCACCGAACGGCCGCAACTGCTGGAGTGCATCCGTCAACTCACGATGACGTTCAACTACGACGAACCGATCTGGGTCACATCGCTCAACCTCAAGGACAGCGGCCAAGGGCAACTCCAGGGTAAATCGAGCGATTACAAGTTCAACCTCGCTTTGGCGGATCGGATCAAGAAGAGTCCGTTCTTCATCAACGCCGGGCTTGTCGAATCGCGCGAGTCGGGAAAAGGCAACGAGGATTCGTACACCATCAGTTTTACAGTGAAGCCGGTTCCCTAAGGACGCCATGACACTCACTCCACGAGAACGCTACATCGCGACCGCGACCGGCCTGGTGCTTGGGCTCGCTTTCCTTTATTGGGTCATCATCGGTCCTCTCTGGAAAGATCTGGACGACGCCAACGCGCTGATCGACACCAATAATGCCGAGCTGGAACGTGCGGCGAACCTGTTCAAGAACAACATCGCCGCCCGCCGCAAGTGGAAAGACATCACCCGCGGCACTCTGGCGACCGACGCCTCGACGGCCGAGAGTCAGGTCTATAACCGGGTCACGCAGGCGCTGCAGCGCGGCGGTCTGGAATTGCAGTCACTGCGTCCGGAGCGCACCGACAGTGAGAACGGGTTCCGCCGAATCGTGTTGCGCGTTCAGGCGTCGGGCAATATGTCGCGCATCGGACGCTTTTTGTACGCGATGCAGACCTCGGACATTCCGCTGCGAATTACCGATCTTCAAATCAGTTCGAAAAAAGAAGGCACCGACGACCTGGGCATCACGCTCGGCGTGGCGACTATTTTCGATCCACCTGTGGTCGAAGCCAGAATCACACCAGGGCCTGCCCGCCGAGAGGTGACGGAATGAAATACCAATTAACTGCTCTACTGGTTTCCCTCCTCGTTGTGCCGGCGATGTCGCAGGAGCGTCGCAGCGACGATTACTCTGAGAAATACGGCGTTCTTTCCGACAAGAACATCTTCCTGAAAGACCGTCCGCGCCCGCGCCCGCCTTCCACTGCCCGCACCGAGCGCACCGAGCGCCCGCCGGTGCCGGAAGAGCCGTTGGAGAACCGCTTTATCCTGCGCGGTGTGGTGATTGAAGACAGTGAACTCCGCGCCTACGTCGAGAATACCCGCACCAACTTTATTTCCCGCCTCGTCCCCGGCGACAGCATCGCGCGCGGTCATGTACTGGAGATCGGCATTGATGCGATTCGTTACGAGCAGGACGGCCGCATCAAATGGGTCGAGATCGGGCACAATCTCGCCGGCGCACGTCAGATGGATGTTCCCCGCGTCAGCACCCCGACACCTGCCGT
>JACMML010000088.1 GCA_014379105.1 Phycisphaerae bacterium | reverse complement strand
CAACCGCAACTTCCGCAACGAAGGCATCAGCCCGCGACATAACCCAGAATTCACGATGATCGAAGCATACGAAGCCTTCGGATCATGGGAAACCATGGCGGATTTGGTGGAGGAGATGATCTGCACAGTTGCGCAGAAATTATTCGGCACGCTGATAATTAGGCACAGAGACACAGAGGGCACAGAGATACAGACAATCAATCTCACGCGGCCGTGGCGGCGAGTTTCGATGGCTGATCTGGTTGAGGAACGGACGGGTTGGAAATTTGATCAACAGCCACTGACTAATGCGCGAATCGATGAATTGCGGGCACATAATCACGGCAAAGATATGAAGCTCGCTGGTACGCCCGCCGAGCAGCTTGTCGAGGTGTACGAGAAGCTCATTGAATCCACGCTGATCGATCCTTGCTTCGTCACGCGCGTGCCCAGTGTTATCATCCCGCTTGCTCGCAAATGCCAGGACGATCCGTTCTTCGCCGACGTCTATGAGCTTGCGATCAACGGCCAGGAAATCAGTCCTGGCTACAGTGAGTTAAACGACCCCGACGTACAGGCCGACAACTTTCGGCATCAGGTCGGCGACAAGGACGAACAGCAACAGGTGGATGAAGATTTCCTCACCGCACTCAAGTACGGAATGCCGCCGGCGGGGGGCATGGGGCTCGGGATCGATCGGCTCGTGATGATGCTCACCGGCGCCCAGAGCATCCGGGACGTGATTTTGTTTCCGTTGATGAGGCCGGAGGCGGGAAGAAACGAGTAATGAGTATCGCGTAATGGGGTTCCGAATGACCTACGACGAATGGGAGTTGACTGTACCTGAAACCTTTCGTCGGGATGTGGTTTGGAACATGAAAGCGTATCGCCTTTCGCTATTTCTTTCCGATCTTTGCTGGCACGACTCCGCGAAAATGCTGGAGGATCCGAGGCTTGTGTCCGTGTCAGATCAGTTGTTTCGATCCTGCGGTAAGATCGGCGCTTGTCTGGCGGAGGGTTATTCCCGGGGAACGGGCCGGGACAGGGCGCGCTTTTACGAATACTCGTTAGGATCGCTTCGCGAAGCTCGCGATTGGTAATACAAAGGACGGCATCAATTAACAATCGAGGTGCTGGAACACCGATTCGGCATCATCGAGGAATCGATTCGGCTGGTGCTGACCATGATTGCCCGCGATAGAAAAATTAAGCGAAAGTTCGAAGCCGGCGAATAAACTCTTTACGCGATTCTCATTACTCATTTTTCCCAGTGTACAAACTCCACCTGATCCTAAAATACCTCCGCAAACGCCGCATCGCATGGGTGAGCCTGATCGCCGTGACGCTGTGCACCGCGATGGTGCTGGTCGTCATTTCGGTCATGGGCGGATGGCTGGAGACGTTCAAATCCAAATTTCGCGGGATGAGCGGCGATATCGTCGTTTGGCGCAACGGGCGGACCGGGTTCTCCGGGTACGAGGAGATGATCGGGCGCATCAAAGCCCTGCCGGAGATCGAGGAGGCGCTGCCGCTGATTCGCACGTTTGGGCTCATCAATATTAAGAATCAGATCATCGAAGGCGTGGAAGTCACCGGGCTGGATATCGAGCGATTCAGCAAGTTTAACTCGTTTCGTGAATCGCTGTGGCGGCAGTATCAGAAGCCGACCGATGCGGGGACGAAACCGCCGGATATCGCTTCGTTCGGGCTCTTGCCGGATGTGCCGTATGAGTTGGTGCGCCCCGGCGACAAACAGGCGCGGCAGCGGCCGGGGATCATCGTCGGCGGGCCGTTGGTGGGGATGACCAAAAACAAAGACGGCACCGTGCTCGAGCCCGACGGGCTCTACGAAGCGTGGGTGCGCCTCGAAGTCGTGCCGATCTCGGCGGATTTTCGCTCATTCAAAGACGCCGAGCCATCAGCGAACATCTACTGGATCGTCGATGCGTCGCGCACGCAGCTCCACCAGCTCGATTCCAACAGCGTTTATGTGCCATTCGACACGCTGCAACGAGACCTGAAGATGACCGCGCGCACGTTCGTCAATACCGAGACCGGCCAGGAAGAAACAGAATCCGCGCGATGTAACGAAATCCAGATCAAGCTCAAGCCCGGCGCCGATCCGCAAGCGACGGTGGCCAAGGTGCGGCAGATCGTCGAATCGGTTCAGCCCCCGGCCTTCAACCCGATCCGCATCGAAACCTGGGACCGCCAGCCGCAACAAGAGAAGTTCCTCAACGCGGTTGAAAATGAGAAGCTGCTGATCACGATTCTCTTCGGCGTCATCTCGGTCGTAGCAGTGTTCCTGATATTCTGCATTCTCTACATGATCGTGGTCGAGAAGACGCGCGACATCGGAATCGTGAAAAGCGTCGGCGCGACCAGCGGCGGTGTCGCGGCGATCTTCATCGGGTACGGCCTCGCGATCGGCATCGTCGGCGCCAGCGCAGGATTCGTGACAGGCTGGATCTTTCTGCACTACATCAATGAGATTCACCAGGGCATCGCCCGCGCGAGCGGCTTTTATATGTGGGACCCCGAGATATACGCCTTCGACCGCATTCCCAATGAGATGGACCCGACAACCGCAATCGTCGTCGTCGTCGTCGCGATCCTGTCGGCGGTCTTGGGCGCAGTGGTGCCGGCGATTCGCGCGGCGCGGCTCAATCCGGTTGAAGCGCTGCGGTTTGAATGAATATTTTTGCCACAGAGAACACAAAGACGCAGAGAACGCGGAGAAGAAAATGAAGAAATTAAACCGTAGATTACGCCGATTTTAAGAAAGCATTTTATCTGTGGAATCGGTGTAATCTGCGGTAGAAAAATCTTCTCTGTGTCTCTGTGCCTCTGCGGCCAATTAAGTTTTCCGATATGCCAAACGCGATTATCAAATGTTCGAATCTCCGCCGCGTGTTTCGCATGGGCGATACGGATGTGCATGTCCTCAAGGGCGTTGATCTCTCCGTCCGCTCAGGGGAATTCCTGGCGATCGAGGGACGCTCGGGGTCGGGCAAGAGTACGCTTCTCCATGTACTGGGCGCACTGGACGAACCAAACGGCGGGCAGGTGATGTTCGACGGGGCCGACCTTTTTGCGCAGCCATCGGCGGCGCGGTCGCGCATTCGGAACCTCAGTTATGGGTTTGTCTTTCAGTTCTATTACCTGTTGCCGGAATTGAACGTCCTAGAGAACACGATGCTCGCCGCGATGGTGAAGCACAGTTGGTTCGACTTCCGCTCCAGAAGTGCGGACCTGCGAACACAAGCGGCCGCGATCCTGGAATCGCTGGGTTTGTCTCACCGGCTCAAGCACCGCCCGGCGCACCTTTCTGGCGGGGAGCGGCAGCGGGT